>CALLOB010000136.1 GCA_938005315.1 uncultured Phycisphaerae bacterium | reverse complement strand
GACCGGCGGGCGAGGCGGCCCGGAACTACGTCGCCAGGCGCGGGCTGAACGAGGCCACGGTGGAGCTCTTCGGACTGGGGCTGGCGATCGACAGCTTTGATGCCCTGATTCGCAGGGCTGCGGCCGACAGGATCGAGGTGGGCCTGCTGGTTCACGCGGGCCTGGTTCGCGAGAGGACCCGCGAGGGCGGGCAGTCGGGGGGGGGGTATTATGACACCTTTCGCAATCGCCTCATGTTCCCGATCGTCGAGCCCGGGGGACGGATCATCGGCTTCGGGGGGCGGACGCTGGGCGACGACCCCGCCAAGTATATTAACACCCCAGCCACCCAATTGTTCGACAAGGGCCGCAACCTTTTCGGGCTCGATCAGGCCCGTCAGGGGATCGCCCAGCGCGGCCGGGCGATTGTGGTCGAGGGTTACACCGACTGCATGATGGCGCACCAGTTCGGTTTCAGTGAAACCGTGGCGACGCTGGGGACCGCGATGACCGAGGCGCACGCGGCCGTGCTGCGGCGGTACTGCGACCGGGTGATTCTGCTGTTCGACTCGGATGAGGCGGGACGTCGAGCGACCGAGCGGGGGGTGTCGATCGCGGTCACGGTCGGGCTGGACGTGCTCGTTGCCCAGGTTCCCGAGGGCAAAGATCCCTGCGATTACCTCTTGTCGGCCGGACGGGAAGGAATGGAGGGGCTGTTGAAAGCCGCAGTTCCCGCGCTAGAATTCAGGTGGGGGCAGTTGCTGCGGGAATACGAGTCCGGCAGCAGCGGGCCGGCGAGGCGGCGGGCCATCGATGCGTATATCCAGGAGTTGTGTGGCTGGCTGAGTCGCGGGGCGATCGACCACGTCCAGAAGGGGCTCCTGATCAATCAGCTGAGCAAGATCCTGGCGATGCCTGCCGAGGAGCTGTATGGGCAGGTCGATCAGCTGCTCCGCAGGCAGCGGCGGCGAGGGGCGGAGCGGGCAACGGAAGCCGGTCGTCGTCGCCAGATGGGTGTGCCGGCGGCTCCGCGGGTCGATGCGGAGCAGGAGGCACTTCGCCAGATCGTGGAGGTGCTGTTGAACGCTCCGGAGCTTTACGCACGGGCGGCCGGGGGTTTCGATCCTGACAGGATCCGTGACCCGGCGCTTTCCGAGGTCGCCGCGCGGCTGGTGGCGATCCTGGAAGCCGGCGAGCCCCTGCGGCTGGACGAGTTCATCGGGCATTTCGAGTCGCCGGCGTTCGGCAGTCTGATCACCGATCTCCAGATCCGCGGGGAGCGTCGGGGCGGATACGAGACCACGATCGAAGGCGCGATGAACTGCCTGGATTCCTGCCGCCAGGCCCGCCTCGCCGCAGGGCTGGCGGAGAGCATCCGCGCCGTCGGCCCGGCGGATCGGAGCCATGGCGGAGAGGCCGATGCTCAAGTGGGGGGTGATCAGGACGAGCAGCTGCGGGCCCTCGCCAGGCAGGCCTTGCGTCCGCACTTTTCGGCGTTCAAGCACCGGCGGCGCTTTCTCGGCGGGTGATGGGCGCCGGTGCCCGGCGGTCAGGCGGCCGGTGCCGCCCGGCTTGCGGTGGATGGCGGCCCGGCGACGCGTGTCGGCGGTGGCCGCGGTGGCCGCGGTGGCCGCGAAGTTGCGCGGCCATGGTGGAAGAATGGAGACCGGTAATGACCAACGAGGGCGGAATTGTCACTTCGGATCGCACGCTCGACGGCGCCTTGCAGGAGCTCCTGAATCGCGGCCGCCGGAGGAAGTACCTCACCTGGGAGGAGCTCAATGAGACCCTTCCCGACGACGCGATCTGCCCCGACGCCCTGGAAATGGTGATGATGAAGCTTGAGGCCGCCGGCCTGGAACTGCTGGACGAGGCCGAGGCCCGCAAGCTTGGTGTGGCCCGCGAGGCCAGACGCCCGGCGGCGGTCGAGGCCGACGTTCCGGCGGAGGATCCCGAGGTGGTGGTGGAGGGCACCGACCCGGTGCTCGATCTGCCCGTCGAGGATGAGGACGAAACCGAGCCCGAGATCGTGGCGGACGATCCTGCAGGCCGTCGGATCGATGATCCGGTGCGGATGTATCTGACGCAGATGGGCGAAATCCCGCTGCTGACGCGTTCGGAGGAGATCCGCCTGGCCAAGAAGATCGAGCTGACCCGGATGGCGTTCCGCAAGCTGGTCCTGGAGAGCGATTACTGCATCCGTCAGGCGGTGGACATTCTCCAGCAGGTGGCCGACGGCCGGCTGCCGTTCGACCGCACGATGAAGATCTCCACCTCCGAGGCCATGGCCAAGAACACCATCACCAAGCTGCTGCCGGAGAACCTGGCCACCGTCCGCAAGCTGATGGAACTCAACGAACAGGACCACGAGAAGCTCCGTAAGCCCCGTCTGGCCGGGGCGGTGCGCAAGGATCTGGTGCGCCAGATCGCCCAGCGGCGGCGCAAGATCTCCAAGCTGCTGGAGGAACTCTCGCTGCGGACCAGCCGCATCATCCCGCTGATGCGCAAGCTCGAGGGAGTGCATCGCAAGATGCGGGATCTGTCCAGGCGGCTGGCGGCGCAGCGCAAGCGACAGACGCTCCCGGCCGACGATCTGGCGGCGATGGAGGAGGAGCTTGCAGGTATGGAGTCGCTGGTCCTCGAGTCGGTGGACGACCTGGGCCTGCGGCTCAAGCGGATCCGGCGGGTGTTCAACGAGTACGAGGACGCCAAGCGGCGGCTGTCCGGCGGCAACCTGCGGCTCGTCGTTTCGATCGCCAAGAAGTATCGCAACCGCGGCCTGAGCTTCCTGGACATTATCCAGGAGGGCAACACCGGCCTGATGCGGGCGGTGGACAAGTACGAGTATCGGCGCGGCTATAAGTTCAGCACCTACGCCACCTGGTGGATCCGCCAGGCGATCACCCGGGCCATCGCGGACCATGCCCGCACCATCCGCATCCCGGTGCACATGATCGAGACCATGAGCCGGCTGCGGAACATATCCAAGCACCTGCTGCAGGAGCTCGGGCGCGAGCCGACCATCGAGGAGATCGCCCGAAAGGCCAAGATGCCGGTCAGCGAAGCCCGGCGGGTGCTCAAGATCAGCCGGCATCCGATCTCCCTGGACCGGCCGGTGGGGGAGAGCGAGGACTCCTACTTCGGCGATTTCATCGAGGACGAAGGAGCCGAGTCCCCGGTACAGTCGGCCGGCAACGAGATGCTCAAGGACCGCATCGAGGAGGTGCTCAAGACGCTCACCTACCGGGAGCGCGAGATCCTCAAGCTGCGGTACGGCATCGGCGACGGGTACACCTACACCCTGGAGGAAGTCGGCAAGATCTTCAAGGTCACGCGGGAGCGCGTCCGGCAGGTCGAGGCCAAGGCCATCCGCAAATTGCAGCACCCGGTTCGGGCCCGCAAGCTGCAGGGCTTCCTCGACTCCCACCGCGCGGAGGTCTGAAGCGCCGCGACGCTCGAGAACCGGATATCGTCCGGAATCAGGCCGTGCGGGCAACGGCCCGCGAGGGCAGCTCGGACAGTTCGTATGCCAACCGTTGCCGGCGCAACGACCGGAGGGGGATCGTGCGCGAGTACCCGATCGTTGGCGATGACTGCTTACTGCTGCCCGGCGGGCTCGGCAGGCTCTTGGGCCTCCTGCGGGGTGCCGGACGGCGCCCCGGCCTCCGGCGGCGTTTCGGCAGCCTGAGAGGCGCCGGCCTCATGGCGCCGGATCTCGACGCGGGTGGCCACCAGCCGGCGTTCGCCGTTCCGCTTCTCCTGCCGGCCCACCACCACGACGCGGTCTTCGATCTGAACGTCCTCCAGCCGCGCCGTCCGCCCGTCGATGAGGATTTCCGCGTCCGGAGCGAGGAAACCGGTCAGCTCAATGATTTCGTTGCGCTTCGGGCTGTACCATCGCATGCGGACGGAGCTGCCCTCACCGTCGATGCCCGAGACCGTACCCTCGATCTCGTTGTACTCCGGACCCTCCGGCTCCCTGGAACAGCCCCAAGGCATGCCCGCCAGCAGCAGGGTGCCCAGCAGTACGGCCGGAACACGCGGATGCGGAAACCTCGTTGGGGAGATCATGGAAGCAGCCATCCTTTCGCTTGAGGCCGGGCAGGGGCGGCGATCGCCGCCCGGGCAACGTCCAGCACGATGCGGCGTTCACCGGGCGGCCCGGGTCCGAAAGCGGACACCAGGCCCGGCCGAAGAAGCGGACCATAGCCACGCCGATACGCGAAATCAACACCCGCCGTTTCAGCGGCACGATCCCGGGCAGCCCCCGTCGTCGCCCGGGCCGAGGCGTCGCTTCGACCCATGACGACACCCTCGGCATCCGGTTGGGCGGTTGTCTCAGCCGACGGCCCCCGACAAGTCGAGGCGGACCGCCCGCCCTTGCGGCCCGTGCGTACCGCCCCGAACCCGACGACCGCCCGGTGCATGTGCGGATCCGCGCCGAACGCCTCCGGCCGGGAGTCGCGGAATCTCCGGTTGAGCCGCGATTATCCTTGCCCGGGCCCTTTGTGGACGATACGATGTCAGGTGCCGCAAAGCCCCGGCCGCGATCAATCCACCGCCCGCTCGCACGGAGGCCGCTCCATGTGCCGCGACCCAGGAAGTCCGGCCGCGTTTCGCCGGATGCTGGTCCTGGCCGGTTGTCTGCTGCTGCTTCCCGACGTTTCGTCAGGAGCTTCGCGGACGGCCCAGCCGCGTGACCTGGGCTCCCCGCCGTCCCCGCATGCCGGACGCGCTGCCGCGGCCGGGACTCCGACAAGAGCCGGTCGTGAGGTCGGCGGCGGCAACGGCCGGGTGATCGGCCGGTCCTCAATCGGAGCGACCGGACGCCAGATCGCCCCCGCCCGATCCCGGCCGGGGGGATCCTCCGTCGGCGCCGAACGACAGATCGGCGGTCCGCCGGCGGGCGGGGTTGCCTCGGCGAACTCCATGGTGGGGCGGCTTCCACGGCCGGCGCCCGCGGCGGAATCGCCCGGCATCGCCGGCGGTCCGCGCGTCCCGTCAACAACCGGCGCGATTTCTCCCGACGCCCGTCCGGCATTTACCATCCGGCGCAGCCCCGGAGCCGTGCCGACGGCTGCGGCCCAGGTCCGATCGTTGGAGCCTTCGATCGCGGCGCCGACCGAATCGGGATGGGTTGGTCCGGTGGCGCGAAGGAACGCCCCGGGGAACGAAGGCGTCGCTGGCCGAGGCGGCATCATCCGGCCGCGTGCGGATTCCGTCCGTTCGTCCCCTTCCGTCGGCGGACGAGGTAACGCAACGGGAGCGGTCGTGGTCTCGCCGTGGGCTCCGCAGAGCGGTGCCGGCCCCGTCAGGACGTATGCCCGCGTCGGCGACCAGGCCGTCCCGATGATCCGGCATGCCGAGGCGGCCGGTGCGATGCGTTCACGCGGGGCGGCGTGCCCGGTCGCGGTGCGGCCTGGCGCGAGGCCACCGATCCTGGACCCGCGCTTCTGCACTCAGGCTCCCGCCTGCGGGCGGGTGACGGTGGTACACGGCGGTGCATGCTTCGGATTCCTGCCCCCGCCGCCGGCGCCGCCGGCGATGCCGGTGCTGGCGCCGAACGCGTTTTCCTACCCGGTGTCCTATATCCCGCCGCCCCTGAGCCCGATGGTCGGCGGCGCGCCGACGGTGATCAACGCCCGGCCCCGGGTTGACACGAATGCCGTCCCGGGGTCGATGGACCCCTCCTGGCCGACCTGGTTCGGATGGGGTGCAGGGGGCCTGATCGATGAGTCGTGGACCGGCGAGCCCTACGCCCGGTTCGACCTCGATGCCGGCGACCCGCCCGACGTCGCTCCCCGGCCGGCCGAAGCGGCCGATGCATCCGAGGATCGTCTCGGCGGCCATCTTGCGGAGTCGCCTGCCGCTCCGGCTGCCGGACGGGGGATGGCACGCGTCCCCGCGCCCGCGCAGACGTCGCCCGCGGACGACCGGATCGCCGAGCTGATGGCCGAGGGCATCGAGGCCTTCGCCCTCGGGCGATACGACGCGGCCGGCAGTATTTTCCTGCGGGCTTCGATGGCCGATCGGGCCAACGTCGACAGCCTGCTGGCCTATGCGGTGGCCCGGTTTGCCACCGGTGATTATGCCAACACCGCGATGGCCGTGCGCCGTGCCGTGCGGATGCAGCCCGAGGTGGTCAACGCGGTATTTGACATCCGCGACCGGTACGGCCGCGCGGCGGATTTCGAGCGCCACCTCGTGGCGTTGCACGTGTACATCCGCCAGCGCGTGGACCGCGCCGACGGGTGGCTGACGTTGGGTTTCGTGCGGCACTTCGCCGGTCAGCGCGACCTCGCGCGGGAGGCGTTTGCCGCCCTGCGCGAGCTGGCTCCCGAGGACGCCGACGTGGCGGAGGCTTTCCTGGCCGCCCGCCCGGCGGTCTCGGAGCCGTAGCGGTTCGATTCTCTGCAGTCACCGAAGCTGCTGGACCATCCCCTCACGATGGGCCGCGGGATGGTGGCGCCGCCTTTTCGGGTTTTCGAGGCTTACGGCCTCAGACACGAAGGGCCGGGCTCGTCCGCCCTCGACGGTCCCTGGCATCGCTCACGGGCGACGCATAGAATCCCCGGAGCGCAGGTCGGGCGTGTCATTGCGGCGGGCCATGACGATCGCAGCAGGCGAGGGTGCCTCAAGGAACGATGATGCAGGGTATGGTACGGGTGACCGTGAAGCTTGTCGGTGCGGCGGCCGAGGCGGCGGGGGCTCCGGCGCTGGAATACGGGCTGGTCCCCGGGTCGGCGCTGCGCTCACTGGTGGCGATGCTCTGCGCCAGGCATCCGGGACTGCTGGAGCTCTCGTCCGGCCTGTGGTTCGCGGTCAACGGCGAGCGGTGCGAGCTGGACGCCGTTCTGGCCGAGGGGGACGAAATCCGCGTGATTCCGTCGTTTCACTGAGCCTTCGCGGGTCGCGGCGGCCGGACCCGGGGCCCCGACCGCTGGGGGGCACGGAAGTTCCGCAAGGCCGGGACGCGAATCGAGCCTGCGATGGACTGAGGCGGAATGTTGTCGGTCTTTTGCGGAAGATTCCGCCAGAGCGGTAACAGGCGAATCGCGAGGAATGCATGCCGGGCAGGCCGAAACGTTCCGAACCAGGCAGGCTATCACGGTCCGAATCGCGCAAGGCATCGCGTGCCGCTCCGCGCAAGGGTTCACCTTCCGTACCGGGCAAGGCATCGATTCCGCGCGGTCCGGCCGTCAGCGAAGCCCCGGCCGCCCGCAGGCGGCGCGCCGCCCGCATCATCGCCGAGCTGCAGGAGCTTTACCCCGACGCCACGTGTGCGCTGGTGCACCGCAATGCCTTCGAATTGCTGGTGGCCACGATTCTCTCGGCCCAGTCCACCGATGTGACGGTTAACAAGGTCACGCCGGTGCTCTTCGATCGCTACCCGGACCCGGAGAGCCTGGCTGCCGCGTCGCCCGGGGATATCGAAAAGATCGTCTATCCCACGGGCTTCTTCCGGCAGAAGACCCGCAGCATCATCGGGGCGGCCAGAGCGATCGTCGAGGAGTTCGGCGGACGCGTGCCCGGCACCGTCGCGGAGTTGACACGCCTGCCGGGCGTGGCCCGCAAGACCGCCAACGTGGTGGTCGGAACCTGGTTCGGCCGGAACGAGGGCGTGATCGTCGATACGCACGTCGGCCGGCTGGCCAGGCGCCTCGCCTTGAGTCCTTCCAGCCGCAACGAAAAGGACGCCCTCCGCATCGAACAGGACCTCATGGAAGTGCTCCCGCAGGACCAGTGGACTTTCACCGCCCACGCTCTGGTCTGGCACGGGCGAAAGGTCTGCTCGGCCCGCAAGCCCGACTGCCCACAGTGCCGGCTCCAGAAACTCTGCCCTTCGGCTTTCACCTTCGACTGATGCCCACGGCCGGGGCGCGAGTGCCTCATCCGAAGCCGTGGCGAGTCATACAGGCCGTCAACGGCGGCATCGGGTTCGCCGGGGCCCCGCTCCGTCGGGGCCGCGCGAAAAGGTGCACGATGGCGGACGCGACGGAGCGCGTCCCTCCGGGGCCGTGGATTCGCCCGGAGGGCCCCGCTCCGTCGGGGCCGCGCCAAAAGGTGCGCGATGGCGGACGCGACGGAGCGCGTCCCTCCAAGGCCGGCGATTCGGACGCGACGGAGCGCGTCCCTCCCGGAGTCCGAAGATGACCGGGTCGAGGTTGCCACGCACCCGGCAGAGCCCCTCTCGGTGGCCCGCCGCGCCGCCGGTGGGCGATACGCGGCCACCGGATTATAATGGCGGGCCTGCACCGGCCGGTGTCGGCCGGCGGTCATCCTGCGACTGCACAGCGAGGCCCAGATGCGAAGCGACCTGATCAAGCGTGGCGTCGAGCGGGCACCCCACCGGAGCCTGCTCAAGGGCACCGGCAACTACACCGACGCGGACATCGACAAGCCCTTCATCGCGGTCGTCAATTCCTTCGTCGAGATCATTCCCGGCCACGCCCATCTCGACAAGGTCGGCTATTTCATCAAAGAGCAGGTCCGCGCGGCCGGCGGCGTGCCGTTCATCTTCAACACCATCGGTATCGACGACGGCATCGCCATGGGGCACCTGGGCATGAAGTACTCGCTGCCCAGCCGCGAGCTGATCGCCGACTCGGTCGAGGCCATGATCGAGGCCCACCGCTTCGACGCCATGATCTGCGTGCCCAACTGCGACAAGATCGTTCCCGGCATGATGATGGCCGCCGCCCGCTGCAACATTCCCGCGATCTTCGTCAGCGGCGGGCCGATGGAGGCCGGCCGCACCTCCGACGGCAAGACCATCGACCTGATCACCGCTTTCTACGCCGTCAGCCAGCATGGCGCGGGCCTGATGACCGATGAACAGGTCGCCGACATCGAAAACCACGCCTGCCCGACCTGCGGAAGCTGCTCGGGCATGTTCACCGCCAACAGCATGAACTGCCTGGCCGAGGCCCTCGGCGTGGCCCTGCCCGGCAACGGCACCATCCTGGCCACCAGCGAGGATCGCAAGGAACTCTATGCCGCCGCCGCCCGGCGGATCGTCGAGATGGCCAGGGCCGGCGGGCCGCTGCCGCGCGAGATCATGACCCGTCAGGCCTTCGAAAACGCCATGATCCTCGACATGGCTATGGGCGGCTCGACCAACACCGTCCTGCACATCCTGGCCATCGCCCACGAGGCCGGCGTGCCCTTCACGATGAAGGACATCGACGATCTGTCCCGCCGGACGCCCAATATCTGCCGCATCGCCCCGTCGGCCGGTGAGAACGGTCGGATCTACCACATCGAGGACTGCCAGGCCTCAGGCGGTATCACCACCATCCTCGGCGAAATCCTCCGCGGCCGGCCCGGTCTGCTCCATGCCGATGCCCTGACGGTCACTGGCCGGACCCTCGGTGAGAATATCGCCGCTCACGACATCCGTGCCCGCGGCCAGATGGTCCAGACCCGCGGCATCAGCACCCGGGCCCGCAGCGCCCTGAGCGTCTATACTCGCAACGCCGAGAAGGACGGGGCCCCCGTGCTGGCCGTGCTCGAGCGCAACGCCTTCGACCCGGCCGACTGCATCCGCTGCGTCGAGCGGGCCTATTCCGCCGAGGGCGGGCTCAGCGTGCTCTACGGCAACATTGCCCCGGAGGGCTCGGTAGTCAAAACCGCAGGCGTGGATCCGGCCATGCTCCGCCACACCGGCCCGGCCGTCATCTTCGAAAGCCAGGAGGAGGCCTGCGAGGGCATCCTCGCCGGCCGCGTGAAGCCCGGCGACGTGGTCGTCATCCGCTACGAGGGCCCCAGGGGCGGCCCGGGCATGCAGGAGATGCTCGCCCCCACCAGCTACATCAAGGGCAATCCCGCTCTGTCCAATACCGTCGCCCTGATCACCGACGGCCGTTTCAGCGGCGGAACATCCGGCGCCTGCATCGGGCACGTCAGCCCCGAAGCCGCCTGCGGAGGACCCATCGGCCTCCTGCGCGACGGCGATCCCATCGAGATCGACATCCCTGCGCGGACGCTCAACGTGCGGCTCAGCGACGCCGAACTGGCCGAACGCCGCAAGGCCTGGAAAGCCCCGCCCCCGCGCTTCACGACGGGTTTTCTGGGCAAGTACATCGCCATGGCCACCAGCGCCGCCACCGGAGCAGTGCTCGAATGGACCCATTGACCGCGATCGCCCGCGGCCCCGGCCCCAGGCCCCAGACCGCGCCGATACCGGATATGCACCCCTTGGGGGGGTAGGGGGTCTCGGAACGGTGTTCGCCTCCCGACTGCAGGCTGCCCTGCCAGGCTTCCAAAGAGTCGCCAGCCCTGACCGCTCCACCGGCTGGACCGGCCTGACCTGGGCCGGGCTGGTGCGACACGCCAAGCGCTCCACGCCTTGACCCCCGACGCCCACGGCCGCATCGCTGCCGACTTCGACCGCGACGGCGACGCGGACCAGGCCGACTTCGCCACGCTCCAACGGGCCTATACCGGCGGCGGATGAGGGGTACGGCCTACTCCTGGCCGCCCTGAAGACCCATTCCAGCGCCCGATAACGGCATCAAAAAGCTGCCGGCGGCAACGTCCGAGTGGCACGCATCATGCATAGCCGCAAGCGGGCGTAAACCATTAGCAAACAAAATGCTAAGATCATTTGACCGACCCCGATTCTCGTGCTATATATCCTCGATTCTCCACCGTGCCGGATGGCGGCGAGGGCGTCCTGTACTCAAAAGCAAGTTCTTTTCCAGCATAAGCTTAGGCTGGAAGCCGGCCGGGCGGGTGCCGGGCGTGCTGTTGGGTCAGGGGATCATCCTTACGTGCAAAGCGATCGTGACATTGTGACGCGACGGATTCGCGACGCCGTCGATATTGTCGAACTGGTCGGCAGTTACGTCGTGCTGAAGCGGGCGGGAGCCTCATTCAAGGGGCTCTGCCCGTTCCACGAGGAGAAAACGCCCTCTTTCACGGTTTCCCCGGTCCGGCAGACGTTCAAGTGCTTCGGATGCGGGGCCGGCGGGGACGTGTTCAAGTTCATTCAGCTGCGGGAGCGTGTGGATTTTCCCGAAGCCCGCCGCTTGTTGGCCGACCGGGCCGGTGTGCCGCTGGAGATCGAAGACCGGCAGGATCGCGGGGGCGGCCCCGGGAAGCGTCAGCTGGCCGACGCGAACGCGTGGGCCCAGAAGGTTTTCCGGGACTATTTCCGGGGACCGGCGGGCGAGGCGGCCCGGAACTACGTCGCCAGGCGCGGGCTGAACGAGGCCACGGTGGAGCTCTTCGGACTGGGGCTGGCGATCGACAGCTTTGATGCCCTGATTCGCAGGGCTGCGGCCGACAGGATCGAGGTGG
>CALLOB010000135.1 GCA_938005315.1 uncultured Phycisphaerae bacterium | reverse complement strand
CGCCTCGCTGGCCCAGGTGCAGCCCCCCGAGACGATCCGGGTGCAGCACGTGCTGGCCTCGCAGCTGGCGGCCACGCTGACCGACATGATCAAGGCCAGCAAGCGGGTCGACAAGCGGACCGGGCGCTATCCGGTGACGGTGACGGCCAACGATGCGACGAACACGCTGCTGGTCACGGCCAACGCCCGCGATATGGACGAAGTCCGCCAGCTCATCGCCCAGCTGGACGTGCCGCTGACCGAGGGCGACGACCGCCCGATCCGGCCGTACTTCCTGGAGTTCGCCGACATCACGGCGGTCAAGACGGCGATCGACCAGCGGTTCGCGGCGAACAAGGGCCTCAGTCCGCGCGAGCAGGTGAACGTTGTTCCCGAGTACGGGACCAACTCGCTGGTGGTGACGGCCTCGCCGGAGAATCACGCGGTGGTCGCCGAGATCATCAAGGGTCTGGATCAGACCAGTCTGGGGGCCCGGCAGACGTTCCCGATCGAGATCAAATACGCCGAACCGGACGACGTGGCCGCGGCGCTGACGACGATCTACAACAACGCGATGCCGCGCACCCGGACGAACCGCGTGCCGGCGGTGTTCACCGTGGCCCAGGGCTCGCGGAAGCTGCTGGTGACCTGCACCCCGGCGGAGCTGGACGACGTGCAGAAGCTGGTGGCCGAGCTGGACATCGAGGAGACCGGTCGGGCGCAGGAGATGCGCGTGGTGGCCCTGCGGTCGATCGCGCCGACGGAGATGAGCCACATCCTGAGCCAGTACCTGGCCAGGCCGGGCAGGGCGGGGCGCTACGATCCCTCGCTGGTGGGCAACATCAAGGTCATAGCCAGCCAGAGCGCCAGTGCCGTGGTGCTGACCGGCCCGAAGGACCGGCTGAACGAGCTGGAGAACCTCGTCCGCCAGGTGGACGACGCGGCCCCGAAGCTGGACGATCCGCAGACCGGACGGCAGATCATGGTCATGCCGCTGACCAACGCCGACCCGAACTCGGTGGCGGCGGTGATCACCCGGTCGTTCACGCGGCGTGGGGCGACGGCGGAGGCGGACATGGTGGAGGCCTCGGCCGAGCGGGCGACGAACTCGCTGGTGGTGACCGCCTCGCGGGACAACCTGGAGAAGATCCGCAAGATGGTCGAGGACCTCGACCGCAACTCGGCCAACACCCCGCAGCAGGTGATCATCCCCATGCAGCACGCCCGGGCGGAGGAGCTGGCGGAGGTGCTGACGCAGACCTACCGCAGCAGCCGGGGGGCCACGGGCGGTCCGCCGGTGGGGTTCGCGGCCGATCCGAACGCCAACGCGCTCGTGGTCTCGGCGGGGCAGGTGGACCTGGAAGGCATCCGGGAGCTGGTGAGTCAGCTGGACAGGCCGGCCACTGAGAGCATCGAGGAGATCCGGATCATTCCGCTGGAGTTCCTGGATGCCGCCGAGACGCTGGAGGTGTTGCAGGAGTTCCTGCGCAAGCCGGGATCGACCCGGGGCTACCGCGGCGCCGGCGGCGAGCTGATCGGCGGCCTGAAGCTTCAGGCTTCGCAATCGATGAACACGCTGATCGCCAGCGGCTCGAAGACCGAGCTGGACCGGATCCAGGAGATGGTCAAGGGGATGGACCGGGAGAACGTGGGCGCGGGCACCGCCCCGCGGATCATCCGGTTGGAGCACGCCGTGGCCGCCCAGCTGGCCACGACGCTGAGCAAGCTGTTCACCGATCCGGCGCGGACCCGACGGACGGGGCGGTCCGGCGGCCAGGAGGACGTGCCGCTGATCATGGCCGATGAGGGCAGCAACGCCCTGCTTGTCAGGGCCCGGACGGTCGATTACAACCTCATCGAGGACATGGTCAGGCGGCTGGACCAGGAGTCCACCGGACCGGCAGGGATGGAGGTGATCCCGGTCAGCCGGGGAGTCGACGTGCAGCGGCTGGCGCAGGAAATCGAGCGCACGGTGAATGCCGGCGAGCGGTTCAAGGCCCAGCAGCAGCAGGGCTATCGTCCCGGGCAGGTGGCCATCGGCGTGGAGGAGCGCGTTCCCGCGCTGCTGGTGGCCGGCTCTCCCGAACTGTTCCCGGTGGTCAAGAATCTGGTTTCGACGCTCCAGCAGCTCAAGCCCGCCGGCAGCGGTCAGCGGGCGATGGTGATTCCGGTGCGGAACATTCCGTCCCAGGACGTCAAGCGAATCCTGGATCAGTTCATCGAGAAGCAGACGGGCACGAAGACCAGGCGGTAGGGCGAGGACGGGTGCCGTGGCGAGGCGGTCCCGTCCGGCGAGTGAGGAGTGACCAGCGATGACATGCTGTTGGGTGATGCTGACGGCGATCCTGGGGCAGACCAGCCAGCCGGCGGAGCCCCCTGCGGCGGCCTGGCCGCGGATCACGGTGGTGGCGTCGGCCGAGGCTTCGCGGACCGGGCCGGCGGCGGTCGCCGGGGAGGCTTCCGCGTCCGGTAGTGCGACGCGTCCGGCCGGGGCGGCTCAAGCCGTCGGCGCGACCGGGTCGGCCGGGGAGTCGGCGGTGAGCGTCGAGATGTTCGACGACCTCTCCGGCGATCTGGTGGACATCCAGGCGACGACGGACAACAACATCATCCTGTACGGCAACGAGCGCGATCTGGCGATCCTGGCGAGGCTGATCGAGATGATGGACAGTCAGCCGCCGGGACTGACGCCGACGTTCCGGATCTTCCAGTTGCGCAGCGCCCAGGCCCGCGACCTGGCGAGCAGCATTCAGCAGTTATGGGACAAGGCGCACACGCCGGTTTCGGGGCGGGCACGTCCGGAGGATCGCATCACGATCATTCCGGAGGCCCGGGCGAACCTGCTGATGGTGGCCACCACTGAGAAGAACATGCCGGCGGTGGAGGAGATCATCCGGCAGCTGGATCAGCCCTCGATCGGCGGCGAGCTTCAGTTCACGCCGGTGCAGCTGACGCACATCAAGGCCGAGGAGGCCGAGCAGACGCTCAAGGACATGCTCAAGACGCTGCAGACGCAGCGCGGGGTGAGCGGCGACCTGATCAACATCAAGGCGGACGTGCGGACCAACCGGCTGCTGGTTTCGGCCCCGGAGGCCGACCTGGTCCAGATCCGGGAGTGGCTGAAGCTCATCGACGTCGAGCCGACGCCCGAGAGCGGCGGGGTGGTCAAGATCCGGATCTTCCCGCTGCACAAGGCGGTGGCCCGGGAACTGGCCCAGTCGCTGACGGACATGCTCCGGGCGGACTCGGACGCGGCCAAGGCGATGAAGGAGCAGATCCGCCGCCTGCAGGTGGAGTTGAGCACGCGGCAGGGCACGCGGAGCCTGCCGGACGTGGACCTGGACAAGCCGATCAAGGTGCTCGAGGAGAAGGGCTCGAATTCGGTGATCATCGCGAGCACCGAGACCAACCTGGAGGCCATCGGAGAAATCGTGCGGCTGCTGGACACCGTGCCGGTGGCCGAGGAGATGGTGGTCAAGATCTTCCCGCTCAGGAGCGCCGACGCGGAAACGCTCAAGGGCAACCTGTCGGAGATGTTCGAGAAGGGCAAGAACCTGCCGACCGTTCCGGGCAAGGAGGAGGTCAAGGGGCGGATTCCAGAGAGCCTGACCGGCGCGGCGCTGGCTCACGAGGTGGCGGTTTCGGCGGACAAGCGGACGAACACGCTGATCGTGGCCGGCCGGGCCGAACAGATCCTGCTGGTGGAGAAGATCATCGACGCGGTGGACGTGCCGGAGAGCGCCAACAACTTCGCCCCGCGTCTGGTGAAGCTGGAGCACGCGGACGTCAAGCGGATCGAGGAGGTCGTCAGGCAGCTGGCCGAGCACCGGATGAAGATGGCCGAGCGGCTGGGGCCGCTGGAGCAGGAGCGTGAGCGGATCGTGGCCATTCCTGACGAGCGGACCAACGGGCTGATCATCATCGCCCGGGACGACAACTTCAAGCAGGTGGCCGAGCTGATCGCGATGCTGGACGGGGCCGACGAGGACTGGCTGGGCCAGATCCACATCATCCCGATGAAGACGCTGGCGGCGGCGGACCTGGCCGGCAAGATCGAGGACCTCTGGGAGCGCCGGGCGGCCAAGCGGCGCGAGGGCGGGCTTCCGGAGGACAAGCCGGTGATCGTCACCGATGCGCGGAGCAACTCGCTGGTGATCGCCTCGAACAAGGAGGACTACGAGGCCATCGCCCGGCTGGTGGCCCAGCTGGAGCAGCAGCCGCTCTCGCCGATGCACGACATCCGGCAGGTGGTCCTCAGGCACAACGACGCGGGCAAGGTGGCCGCCACGGTGAGCAAGCTGTTCGACGAGCGGCTGAAGATGAGCCTGGGCGAGGGCCAGAAGGAGCAGCCTTCCGACCGGGTGTTCCTGGTGCCCGACGCGCTGACCAACACCATTCTGATCGCCTCCTCGAAGTCCAACTATGACGAGATTCTGCGCCTGGTGACCCAGCTGGACGTTCCGCCGCCGGTGGACGGGGTGATCCAGACGTTCTTTGTGCGCCACGCGGACGTGACCAAGGCGGCGGAGATGCTCGACAAGCTGTTCAAGGAGGGCGTCTACCGCGGCTCGGGCCCGCAGGAGCTGCCGGAGGCGATGAAGAAGGTCACGATCGTCACGGATGTGCGCAGCAGCGCCCTGATCGTCAGCGCCAGCCCCGAGAACCTGGCCATCTGCCGCAGCCTGCTGGAGGAGGTGGACCGGGTCGAGGTGCCGATCTTCCAGGCCGACGCGCGGTTCATTCCGGTGCGGCACGCGGACGTGGTTAACGTCGCGGACATGCTCGAGCAGCTGTTCAAGGGCATGAGCGACACGCTCAAAGAGGACAAGGACCAGCTTCAGATCACGATCATTCCGAATGTGCGCAGCAACGTGCTGATCGTCGCCGGCTCGCGCTACGCGATGCAGCGGGCCGAGGAACTGGTGCCCAAGCTGGACAAGCCGCTGGAGGAATCGACCTCGGAAACGCGCGTGTACCGCCTGTCGCGGTCGGGGGCTTCGCGTCTGGAGCCGGTGATCACCAAGGTGTTCGACGAGCGGAACAAGCAACACCAGGCCGGCAAGCGGACCGGGGTCCTGGTGATCGCCGACGACGGGTCCAACAGTCTGATCGTCAGCGCCTCGCGCGACGACCATCAGGTGGTGCAGGACCTGGTGGCCAAGCTGGACCAGCCCTCGTCGATCTCTCAGCAGGTGGCGATCATTCCGCTGGCCGAGGCCAAGGCCAAGTCGCTGGCGGACACGCTGACCGACCTGCTCAAGGCCCAGCAGATGAAGGACGGGGCCTCGGAGGCCGGCGTGGCGGTGGTGCCGGAGGAGCGCACCAACTCGATCATCGTGTTCGCGACGCCCGACCTGATGGGCAACATCGAGACCATCGTGCGGGAGCTGGACAACACCCGGCCCAAGCGCGAGATGGCCATGCGCGTGTTCCAGCTTCGCAATGCCAAGGCCGCGGACCTGTCCAAGCTGCTGGACGATTTCTTCGAGTCGGCCGGCTCGGGCAAGGGCTCCTCGAGCAACGACGCCAAGCAGCTGATCATCCGCTTCACCCACACCGATCCGGAGACCGGCGAGCTGCTGGCCAAGACGCTGGTGCACCAGGACGTGACCATCAAGCCGGATGAGTACACCAACTCGCTGATGGTCCTGTGTCCGGTGGACCACATCGACATGCTGCAGACGCTGATCGAGATGCTCGACTCGGTCGAGCCGGTGACCGCCGAGATCATGCCTTTCACGCTGCGGAATGCCGACGCCGAGGAGATGAAAGAACTGCTGGAGAATCTTTTCGAGGCCAGGGGCAAGGGCGCCGCGGGCGAGGAGGGGCGGACGTTCATTCTCGCCGGCGGGCCCGGCGGGGCGATCGGCGGCGGAGGAGGGGCGGTGGCGGAGATCGCCTTCTCGGTGGACAAGCGGACCAACACGCTGATCGCCGCCGGCAGCCCGGCGCACCTGCGGATCGTCGAGCGGCTGGTATTCCAGCTCGACGACCAGGAGATCGAGGAGCGGTCCAGCCGGGTGGTGCGGCTGCAGTACGCCAAGTCCGAGGACGTCGCCGACACGCTGCGGGCCTACTTCGAGGACGAGGTCAAGCTCGTGCAGGAGGCCGAGGAAGGAGCCTCGGCGCAGCGGACCCTGCAGCGGCAGGTGACCATCCAGGATGCCGGGAAGACGACCAACGCCCTGCTGCTGAGCTGCAGCCCGCGGATGGAGTCCCGGGTGGTGGACATGATCAACCAGCTCGACGTTCCGCCGCCGCAGGTCATGATCCAGGTGCTGATGGCCGAGGTGACCCTCTCGGACAACTTCGAGATGGGCATGGAGTTCGCCTTCCAGGACCTGCTGTTCAGCGAAACCGCCTGGACGGGCCCGAACGGCACGATTCAGGGCGACAACTACGACTGGATCGCCGGCACCGACGTCGGCGCGGCCGGCTCCGGAAGCCTGGGCGGCATCAGCTTCACCGTGACCGGCGAGGACTTCAACCTGCTGCTGCGGGCCCTGCAGACCGAGGGGCGTCTGGAGGTGCTCAGCCGCCCGGCGATCATGGTGCAGGACAACCAGGAGGCCTCGATCACCGTCGGCGAGCGCGTGCCGGTGGTCACGGACCTGGCGGTCTCGGCCGGCGGCCTGGTCACGCCCAGCGTGCAGTACGAGGACGTCGGCATCAAGCTGGAAGTCACTCCGATCATCAATCCCGACGGCTACGTGAACATGCAGATCAAGCCGGAGATCTCCGGCATCGGCACGTCGAGCATCTCGGTGGCCACCGGCGTGACGCTGCCCACGTTCACCGAGCGGTCGGCGGAGACCTCGGTGACGGTCAAGGATTCCGAGACGATCATCATCGGCGGGCTGATCACCAGCCGCGTCAACAGCAGCGAGAACAAGGTGCCGCTGGCCGGCGACGTGCCGTTTCTGGGCAACCTGTTCAAGGCCACCGCCCGGCAGAGCAGCAAGACCGAGCTGCTGATCGTGCTGACGCCGCACGTGATCCGTAATCCCTACCAGGCCCAGACGATTTCGATCCGGATGCGCGACCAGACCGGGCTGATGGACGAGGCCCGCGGCAACCCGCTGATGAACGGGCTGCAGGTGCGTCCGGACGAGGACCAGTTCGGTCCCGCGGACGATGTGCGGCCTTTCGGGGAGCGTTCCGCGCCGGGCGAGGCCGGCGAAGAGCAGGGGCCGACGCTGGACGAGTACGGCCCGCCGACCACCAGCATCGAGTTCGGGCCGGACCGCGGCGTGATGGTCGCCCGCGACTGAGGACAGGGGATTAGCGGAATCGCGACGCGAGGCCGCCGGAGGGGGCGGAGTCCGCGGCCATCCGCATGCCCGTGCCGCGGTGCACGGCCGCGGGGCCAGTCCGCCGGGCCGAGGGGGCCAGCCATGGACCACCGTACTGCCACCAGGGCCGGGATGCCGACGGCCGTAGTGATCGCGCTAGCGATGCTGGCAGCGGCGGGCTGTGGACCGGAGCCGGCGTCTCAACCGGCGCGGCATTCCCCGAGCGCGGGCGACATCGCCGCGATGTCCGAGCCGAACATCACCCAGGTGGCACCGATCTTCGACCCGTTCAATCCCTGGATCTACAATGAGGACCGCTCCGAGATCCGCGGCCTGGTGATCGGCGCTCTCTACCTGCTGGGCCCCCGCAGCAAGGGGGCGTTCGGCGACGGGATCATCAGACCGAGGTTGTACGTCGCCCAGCGATTGCCCGACGGCAGCCGCAAGTGGCGTCCGGTCAAGGAGTGGTCCTTCACCCCCGAGCAGGCCATGCCCTTCAGGGCCAAGCGGGAAACGGCTTTCGGGTGGGGTTACCGGCTTTACCTGCGGTGGGACGACATCCAGGAGGATCTCCACGGGCAGGAGATACGGCTGATCGTCTCGTTCGAACGCCGGGACGGCGTGACCGTGGGGTCCGACGCCAAGGACATCCGGGTGCCGAATAAGGGCCGGTGAACGGCCGGGTCAGAACACCCGAACGTCGGGGCGGCAATCGGTCGCGGGATGCGGCGGGCGCCGGCGGGGGCCTGTCCGTATACAGCCCGCCTGCGGCGACCGGCCGGCGGGGCGGTCGATCCTCGAACCTCCGACGGGGCGGGTGTCGGGCGATGCGACGGACGATCCTTGCCAGCCTGGTGTGGGCGATGGCCCTGGGGGGGCCCGGGGCCGGCTGCGACCGGCCGAGGGTCGAGGACGCCGGCCCGGGGCTGTCGCTGGAGGCCACGGTCGCCCGGATGAGGGCCCTGCATCAGGACGGCGCCTATGCGGCCCTGCGCCATCACATCGATTCGGCTGGGCGCGAGGAGGTGATCGACCTCCTGCTGGCCTTGGACCAGCTGATGGTCGCCAACCGGGCTGCGCTTCGCGCCGTCCGCGCCGCCTGCCCGGCCTGCCCGGCGTCGGCTTACGACCTGTCGTTCCTGGCCGACGAGCTGGAGCTGTTCGCCCCGAGACTGAGGATCGTCGATGCGCGGGAGACGGGCGAATCGGGGCTCGTTCTCGCACAGGTTGCCGACCGGGTGCCGCTGGTGGAACTGCGGTTCCAGCGGCGGGACGCCCGCTGGGTCTACCTGCCCGGCGAGGCCGACCGGGAGCTTCCGCGGGTGGTGACCGATCTGGCCCGAGCCCTGGAGCGCGTCGCGTCGCAGCTGACGGCCGCCGGCACGGCCGAGCCGCCGGAGGTGGAGCGGGAGTATCGTTACCGCGTGGGCCGCAGGCTCAGGAAGGCCGCGGCCGGTTCCCGGGAACTCCGGCAGGCGCCGGCGAGCGCAGCTGAGCCGTCCTGAAGCCGCCGCTGTGGACCAGCCGCCCGGAAGGCCTACTTCTTCGCCCAGTAGTCCACGACCAGGACCTTCTCGAGGTGCGGTCCCAGGGCCTGGCCGAAGGCCTTGTGATCGGGGTGCGGCAGGTAGGCGTCGCGGTCGGCCTCGGTCCTGAAGGTCAGCAGGAAGCAGTGGGTGAAGCCCTCGGCCCGCTTCTCGGGGCTGACGTCCGTGCCCCACTCGAAGTCCGCGATCTGGCCGATCTTCGCCGGGAGCGAGCGAAAGGCCTCCTGCACTTTGCGGACATCCTCGGCCGACGTGCCGTCCTTGAACTTGAACAGCACCACATGGCGCAGGACCCTGGGGTTGGCGGTGCAGCAGGCCGCGCCGCCGGCGGTCCTGGAGCAGGAGGCACCGGAGCCCCGGCAGGAGGCCGCGCCGGACGGTTGGCATCCGGCCCGGTGGCAGCAGGCCGACGGGTTCGAACCGGAGCAGCCGGAAAGGGCCAGAAGGGCGATGAAGGTTACGGCCGGCAGAATCCCGGGCACCGTGGTCTCCTTTCTGATGACGGCCGGAGGGTTCCGTTTTCACGCCGTGAACCCGGCTTCGGCGCCGGCATGATACAGGATCCGCCGGTATCGTTCTCGGGTTGTTTCGCCGGCCGCCCCTGGCGACCGGTGCGGGCCGGGAGGCGGTCTTCGTCGCGGACACCGGGCGGCGTCGTGGCGGTGCAGTCGCGGGCCGGCGTCCGCGGTGTCCCGGGCGGACGGGGCTTCGGGCGATAGACGGCAGGCAGGCCGTCCCCTCACGGCGCGATCAGAGGCAACCGCAGTTCCATGAGCCAGACGCGTTCCTGGCCGACCCGACGACCCCAGTTGGTGGCCCAGACGACCCGGCTTCCGTCACCGGTGATGGTCGCCTGGGTCTCCTCCCAGTAGGCTCCGCGCGTGCCGTGGACCTTGGCCAGGTAGAAGGCACGTGGGCGGCTGCGGTCGAGCCGCACCAGAATGACGGTCCGGTCGAGCCAGTTCTGCTCGGGCTCGTTCGGCTCGGTGTACGTCGAAATCACGCACCAGCCGGGACAGTTGCAGGAGATATGCACTCCGCTGTGCAGGGCGAGGGGCGAGCCGGCAGCGTAGTGGAGCCGCACGAGCGGCACATGTCCTGTCCCGTCGTAGCCGCCGTTGCTTTCCATGATGGGTCGCGTGGCGGCGTCCAGGGGTATCAGATCGACGCAGTCGGTGCGGACGTTCTGCATGACGGCGACCTCGCGCCCGTCGGAATCGAAGCCGACGTCGGAGTGGCCCGTGCCGTAGTCCAGTCGGTGAAAACGGGTCAGTTCCCGGTCGGCCAAGGTCAACCCGGCAAGCGCACCGCCGTTGTCGTAGTCCGCCCCGATCAGGACGCTCGAACCGGTGGGCGACATGCCGACCCAGTCGATGCGTGATTCCGTCGCCGGCAGCTCACGGATGCCCGGCACCCGGTCGAGCAGGCGGTCCCAGGTGAACAGGTAGCGGGCCCGGTAATCCTGATCGGACCCCTGGAGGAGCAGGGCCCAGTAGCGTCTGTCGATGGAGGCTTCGCCTTCCTCGAAGGTGGTGACGCGGTACAGGTCGGGATGAGCCGCCAGGATCGGGGCGATAACGGGGTCGGTTGCGAAATCCTTGACCACGGTGATCTGCCCGGAGAGGACATCCACGGTGACGATGGTGAAGTTCATCAGACCCCAGATGAGTTCCGGCCGGGCGGAATCCCAGCGGGGTTCGGAGATGTCGAGGGTCCGCACGAGGTTTGCGGGCCGGTCGTAGGGCACGGATGACGCGCGGCAGACGCGCCACTCGCCGGCGGCGACGAGCTGCAGCAGCACCAGCGTCAGGTCGGCGTTGAACGGGTCGAAGCGGGAGTATTCGTGGCGCAGGCCCTCGGTCTTTACGACCCGCCGCTGGGAGGTATGGAAGGCGGCGTCGGGAACCTCCTCGCCGACCGCCGGCGCCGGCACGACGGGCAGGTGGAAAACGGGGTTGTCGGCGGCCAGGGGGTCGGGCACTTCAACAAGGCCGCGGGTGTCGATCCGTCCGCCGGCCGGGCCCGGGGCGACGGACGACCCGTCCGGCGCGGCTCCGGCCGGCCCCTCGGCTGCAGGCGGCTGCGGATTCTCCTGGCGGCATTGGGCCGCACAGATCAGGCACGCCAGGAAGAGCAGCGTGAAATGTCGCGTGGCTCCCATGGATGTTCCTCGGGCCGGCATCGGGGGGGAGGCCGCCGGCAGAAGGGTTTCCGGGCCGATTCTATCAACAGGCTCGGAAAAGCCAACAAGGGGGATTCCGATACCGGTGATCCACGGCGACTGCGCATTTGGATGGAGGAGTGCCGCCGGCGGTTGCGCGGATCACCGGCATCTCCGGTCTCCGGGCCGGGGTCTCCGGGCGAGCCGGTCAATCCTCGCGCTGATCGACCCATGCCATCTGGATGGCCTCGAGTTTGGCCTCGTTGCAGGCCTTGGGATCGTCGTCGAAGCCCTCCAGTTGGCAGACCCAGCGGCGCAGGTCGGTGAACCGCACTGCCAGCGGGTCCTGATCGGGCATTTTTTCCAACAGTGCCGCGGCGATGTCCTCCGAATCGGTCCACTTCAGCGCCATGATCACGCTCCCTGCGTGCTGCGCGGGCGGCCTGCGACGCGTCGAAACAGGCCGGCCCGCACAGCGGCCGTCACGACTGCGGTTTGCCCTCGCGCGAGAGGTTCCGGTTCCATTCGGGGATCTGCACGACGATGTCCTGCGTGCCGTCGGGAATGCACTGGCATCCCAGCCGGGACTGCGGCGTGAGGCCGTAGGCGTCGTCGAGCTGGTCCTCCTCCTCCTCGGAGGGATCGTTGCAGCTGGCCAGGCCCTGGCGAACCACCACGTGGCAGGTCGAGCACGCGCAGACCCCGCCGCAGGCGTGGTCGAGGTCGATGCCGTGTTTCATGGCGATGTCGAGGATGCTTCCCGGCAGGCCATGGTCGCCGTAGGGCAGCTCGGCCGGATCGACCTCCACGGTGACGTTCGCCGGCAGAAACGTGATGCGGTATTTGCGGGTCGGAAGCCGCAGATCGACATCCTGAATGTAAGGGTTCTGACCGCCCATGTTCAGGCTCCCTGGTGCATTCCGGCTGTTGAGCGTTTCTGACGGATCATAGGCATGTTCCGCCTTCTTTTTCCGGCGCCGCACCGGCACACGCGACCGGCGCGGCGGTTTTCACCGGGCCCGTGCGAATCAGGGGCCGGACTCGGTCAGTGTGGCCAAGATGGCCAGCTCGGCCAGCCGCACGGTCCGGCGGTCGAAGGCCTGAAGGGCCTTGAAGATCGCGTCGGCGTCGTCGCTTTGGGCTGCCAGCCGGCGCAAAGCCTCCATATCCCGGCGGACCGCCTCCTGCTCGGACGGCTCCAGCCGCGAGCCGACCTTGGCGAGCATGTCCTCGGTCTTGGCGGTGTCGAACGCCACCTGGTTGCGCAGGTCGATCAGGCGGTGGGCGGTCATGTCCTCACGGGCATGCTGCAGGGATTCCCGCGTCATGCGCTCGACTTCGGCGGCCGTCAGTCCGTGGGCGGGCACCACCTGGATGCCGGCCTGCCGGCGGCTGCGCTCCTCAATGGCCGAGACGTTGAGAATGCCGTTCTCGTCGATGAGGAAGGTGACGAGGATCTTGGGGATCCCGGCGGGCATCGGGGGGATCCCGCGGAGCTCGAACGCCCCCAAGGAGCGGCAATCGGCCGCCAGTTCGCGCTCGCCCTGGAGCACGTGGATCCGCACGCTGGTCTGTCCGTCGACGAAGGTGCTGAACCGTTCGGTGGCCTGGCAGGGAATGCGGGTGTTCCGGAGAATGAGTTTGCCCATCGCGCCGCCCATGGTTTCGATGCCCAGGGACAGCGGGATGACGTCCAACAGGAGGGCGTCGCGTCGCGTGCCGGCCAGGACGGCGGCCTGGACGGCGGCGCCCATGGCCACGACCTCGTCGGGGTTGAGGGCGGTGTATCCGGGCCGGCCAAAGAGCTCCTCGACGCGGCGGCGGACCAAGGGGATGCGGGTGGAGCCGCCGACCATGACAACCTGGCGGATGTTTCCGGGTCCGACGCCGGCGTCGCGCATCGCCTGCCGGCAGGAATCGAGGGTGCGGTCGATCCAGGGGGTGATCATGCCCTCGAACTCCTCGCGGGTGATGGTGCGGCGGTAGATGCGGTCGCCTCCGAGGTCGATCTCGATATCCGCGCTGGAGTGATCGCTGAGGCGGATCTTGACGTTCTCGGCCAGCGTCCGGACCGCCTGGCGCGTGGCCGGGGATTCGATGTCCAGGCCGAAACGCTCGCGGACCTCGCGACAGATCAGGCCGATGATCTCGCGGTCCAGGTCGTCGCCGCCGAGACGGGTGTTGCCGTGGGTGGACAGCACCTCGAACACGCCGTCGGACAGCCGCAGAATCGAGATGTCGAAAGTGCCGCCGCCGAAGTCGTAGACCGCGATGACGCTTTCCGGGTCCGCGGGCGGAGCCGCGCTGCCGGTCTGCGCGGAGGGGCAGGCGCCGGACAATCCGACGGGCAGCGACGTCCGCGGGGCCGAGGGCCTTCGCACTGGCTCGCCGAGCAGCTGGCGCACGCCGAGTCCGTAGGCCAGGGCGGCGGCGGTCGGCTCGTTGATGATCCGCACGACCTCGAGGCCGGCGATGCGGCCGGCGTCGCGCGTGGCCTGGCGCTGGGCGTCGTCGAAGTAGGCCGGGACGGTGATGACGGCCTTTCGAACCGACCGGCCGAGGTATGCGGCGGCCCGGTCGCGCAGCTCGCGCAGAACGATGGCGCTGAGCTCGGGCGGGGTCATAAGCCGCCCGTGGATCTCGACGGCGGCGATGTCGCGTCCGGGGGTGTCGGAAGCCCGCTTGACCACGGGGTAGGGCAGATGAGCCAGTTCGCCGGAGGCCGCCAGCTCGTCGAAACCCCGGCCCATGAGCCGCTTGATGGAGAACACGGTGGCCAGCGGGTTCTCCTCCGCGTGCCGGCGGGCTTCCCAGCCGACGGTCACCCGCCCGTCGGGCCCGAAGGCCAGCACGGAGGGCACCCTGCCCTCGCCGTCGGCGTCGCGGATCACCCGCGGGCCGGTCTCGTCGCAGACCGCCACCAGCGAGTGGGTGGTGCCCAGATCGATGCCGACGATGGGTTCGGATTCCGGGCTCATGGGTGCTCCGGGCCGCTTGCGGCGGAGGCGGGCAGGTGGTTCTGCAGGCTGTTCCAGTACTTCACGGCATTCAGCACGAGCCGGAGCTCCCGGCGGGTCGCGGGATCGTCCAGGCCCGAGCGGCACAGGCCGGCGATGCGGTCGAGGCTGTGGGTCCGTCCCTGGCGGATCCGGTCCCGCACGTCGGCGAGGGCGGCTTCCTCGCGGTCCCGGACGGCCTCATCGATCCGCTCGCGCAGGGTCATGACCTCCTCGAGCAGCTCGGGGGGCACGGACTTGTCCTGGTGCGGTTCGGGGCCGCCAGCCAGGCTCAGGAGATACTCGGCCCGCAGGACCGGGTCGGCCAGTGTGTCGAAGGCGCGGTTCAAACCGGAGCTCAGCTGCAGCGCGCGGCGGCGGTTCTCCTCAGAGGATTTGGCGACGAGGTCCGGGTGGACGGAGCGGCTCAGCGTCAGGTATCGCCGCCGCAGGTCGGCCACATCGATGTCGAATTCCGGAGCGATGCCGAAGAGCTCGAAATAGTCGAACATCGAGGGGGGCAGCGGATTCAGGGCTCCACAGCCGGCGCAGCACAACGGCGACTCCATCGGGCGGCTACACGACTCGCACAGCAGCGGCCGCGACGGACCGTCCTTCTGGGGGCGTGTGTCGTGTTGAATGTCGGTGGGCACGGATACTGCTCCCTTCGGCGGCGGACATCCAGGTGCACAGGTCGTCAATGCCGACCGACGGATTTCCGGCGGCCTGCCGCCTGCATCAGGCATCAAAGCTGCTGCCGCATCCACAGCTGCTGGTGGCGTTGGGGTTGTTGAACACGAATCCGCGGCCCATGAGTTCGTCCTTGAAGTCCAGGGTGGTCCCGTCCAGATAGAGCAGGCTCTTGGGATCGCAGAGGAGCCTGATGCCGAAGGACTCGAACTCCTCGTCCAGGTCGCCGCGTGTGTCGGTCAGGTCCAGGGCGTAGGTGAAGCCGCTACAGCCTCCGCCCTTGACGCCGAGCCTCAGAAAGGTGGTCTCGGGGGAGAGGTTCTGCTGCCGGAGGATGGTCTTGACTTCCTCGGCGGCGCGTTCGGTCAGCTGCAATGCCATGGGCGTCCTCTCAAAAGGCCGGGGGGAAAGCCGCCCGGCGGGGGTTCAGCCGGCCGAGGCGGTCGCGGCGACGTCCGGGTTGCCGGGCCGGGCTCCATCCAGCTTGCGTTTCACGTCCGCGATCGCGGCGCGGATTGCGTCCTCGGCCAGCACGCTGCAGTGGATTTTGACGGGGGGCAGGGCGAGCTCCCGCACGATTTCGGTGTTCTTGATCTGCAGGGCCTCGTCCAAAGTCTTGCCCTTGACCCACTCGGTGGCCAGCGAGCTGCTGGCGATGGCGCTCCCGCAGCCGAAGGTCTTGAACCTGGCGTCCACGATCCTGCGGTTCTCGTCGACCTGGATCTGCAGTTTCATCACGTCCCCGCACTCCGGGGCGCCGACGATGCCGGTCCCGACCGCGGGGTTGTCCTTATCGAGAGAGCCGATGTTCCTGGGGTTGTTGTAGTGATCCAGTACCTTGTCGCTGTATGCCATGGCGATACCTCGCAAAAAGCCCGCTCCGGCTTTGTCTGCCGGGCGAGGCGGTGCCTCGATGTCAATGACCGGCCCACTGCACCTTGCTCAGGTCGATGCCCTCGGCGGCCATCTCGGCCAGGGGGCTCATCTCCCGGAGCCTGCGGACCGTGGCCACGACCTGCCTGCCGGCCTGCTCGATCTCCTCGGCGGTGTTGAAGCGCCCCAGGCTGAAACGGATGGAGCTGTGGGCCAGCTCGTCGCCCACGCCCAGGGACTTGAGCACGTAGCTTGGCTCCAGCGACGCGCTGGTGCAGGCCGATCCGCTGCTGACCGCGATGTTGCTGAAGCCCATCATCAGTGACTCGCCCTCGACGTAGGAAAAGCTCACGTTGAGCGTGCCGGGCAGGCCGTTGACGATGTCGCCGTTCAGGTAGATGTCGTCGAGCTGGCTGTCGAGAATCTGCCACAGCCGGTCGCGCATCCGGGCCACGCGGACGCGCTCGGCGGGCATCTCCCGCAGCGCGATCTCGGCGGCGGCGCCCAGGCCCACGATTCCCGGGACGTTCAGCGTCCCGGATCGCATTCCCCGCTCGTGCCCGCCGCCGTGGAGGACCGCCTCGCAGCGCACCCGGGGCTTCCTGCGGCGGACATAGAGGGCCCCCACGCCCTTGGGTCCGTAGATCTTGTGGCCGGACACGCTCAGGAGGTCGATGCCCATGGCCTCGACGTCGATCGGGACCTTACCGAACGCCTGCGTGGCGTCGGTGTGGAAGATGATGTTCCGCTCCTTGCAGAACGCCCCGATCTCGGCGATCGGCTGGATGGTTCCGATCTCGTTGTTGGCGAACATGATCGAAACCAGGACGGTATCGGGCCGGACGGCGGCCCGGAGCTCATCCATGCTGATCCGGCCCTGCCGATCGACACCCAGGAAAGTGGTTTCGACGCCTTCACCGGCCAAGTACTTGCACGGGTCGATAACCGCCTTGTGCTCGGTGACCTGCGTGATCACGTGGCGGCCCTGGTCGCGGTACATCCGCACCGTGCCCTTGATGGCGATGTTGTTGCTCTCGGTGGCGCCGCTGGTCCAGACGATCTCCTTGGGGCTGGCGTTGATCACCGCGGCGACCTGTTCGCGGGCCTTTTCCACGGCCGCCTCGGCCTCCCATCCGAAGGCGTGGTTGCGGCTGGCGGCGTTGCCGAACTTCTCCTTCAGGTAGGGCATCATGGCCTCCAGCGCCCGCGGGTCCAGCGGGGTCGTGGCGTTGTTATCCAGGTAGATCATGGGCTTCATCGGTCTTGCCTCCTGCAGTGTTCGAAACCACCAGTTCATCCGGTTCGGACGCGGGGTGGGGCCCAGAGGTGCCGCGGCCGTCGATCACGTCCGCCAGCGAGACCGTGTCCAGGAATTCCACCAGCCGGTGGTGCACCTGGTGGATGGTCTTGCGGACCGGGCAGGCGGCCATCAGTTCACATCCGGCTCGGGCCCTACCGCGCAGGCGGTGCTCGTACCAGTCAACGCACTGCACCAGTTGGATAGGGCCCTCCACGGCGTCGATGATCGCATTCAGCGTAATGCGGTCGGCCGGCATGGCCAGGGCATAGCCCCCCCTCGAGCCGCGTACGCTTCTCGTCAGGCCGCGCTGGGCCGTCTGCTTGAGCACGTTCATCAGCAGCGGCAGCGGGATCCCGTAGCGCGTGGCGATCTCCCGGGCGCTGTTGCAGGCTTGGGGGCTGCGGGCCATGTGCGTCAGTGCAATCAGGGCATAATCGGTCTTGCGTGACAGCGAAAGCATCGCCAGAGCCCTGCAACTGTTGCCTGTACTTTCCGGCACCAAAGCCGGTTCTGCAAGAATATAGTACCTGAGAGGTACGATTTCAAGGGCGATCTTCGCGGTCTTCAGCGGCAAGAGGACGGTCAGCCGCGTCGTGGGTGATCTTTCTTAAGTCATTGCCCTGAAAATGGTTATTGATTGCATTGCCGTGGATGATCGCCAGGTTCGCCAGCCCGTGGACGCCAGCGAAATCAATGCAGGGATCCTTCAGTCGTCGCGTGGGCCTGGTCGGCGTGCCCTGGGGTTTGATTGGCGTGGAATCGGGCGCGGAGGTGTTTGCCGCCGACACAGTGGCCTCGCCGGGAAGGCGCCTGCAGGAAGGCGATGAGCTCCCGGCCGGCGCGGGTCCGGGCTTCCCGGGCGGCCTGTTCCATCGCCCGACTGTAGAGGTGCCCTGATCGATACAGAATCCGGTGGATCCGGCGAATCTCGCCGATGTCATCGTTGTCGTAGCCCGCGCGCCGCATCCCGATCGAGTTGTACTGAACGATGGTGGACTCGCCCATGGCGGTCATGAACGGGGGCACGTCCATTCCGAGTCGCGTCTGAGCGGCGACGAAGGCCAGGCGGCCGATGCGGACGAATTGGTGGATGAGGGCATAGCCGCTGATGATCGCCAGGGCGCCGACCTCGACGTGCCCGCTGAGGGCGGTCATATTGTACACCTTGACGCCGGCATCGAGGATGCAGTTGTGGCCGACGTGGGCGTAGGCCATCAGCAGGCACTCATCTCCGATGACGGTGGCCGATTCCGGCTGCGTGCCCCGGTGGACGGTCGCGCCTTCACGGATGACGACCCGGTCGCCGATGCGGCAGTAGCTCCGCTGGCCGCCGTAGTGGAAGTCCTGCGGCAGGTTGCCGATCACCGCGAAAGGATGAATATCGCAGTCCCGGCCGATGGTAGTCCAGCCGTTGACGAACGCGTGCGCCCGCAGCTTCGAGCGGGCCCCGATCCGCACCGGCCCCTCGACTACCGCGTAAGGCCCGATGTCCGCCGTGGAATCGATCTCCGCCTGCGGGTCGACGATCGCCGTGGGGTGAATGGGCATTCCAGGGCTCCAGGCCGGGGGATAGACGCCGCCCGGCGGGACCGCACCCGACCCGCGCCGAACGGCCGAGGCGGGTCTATTCTAATGCGCAAGCGGTCGTCCGCAAGTCGCCGGCGGTGGCCGCCGGGGAGCGCTCTCCAGGAGGAATTCCCCGATGCCGCAGGATCCGACCATGACCACCTCCCTCCCGCAGGACTCACGGCCGGCAGACCTCACGGGGCCGCAGGCCGCTCCGCCGCCCGGCAGCCGTGAAAACGACATTCGCCGCCAGTACGTGGCCGCCCGCACCGCCGCCGTGCTCACCTGCTCTCCACCCCCGGGACTCATCGAGGTGGCCGGGGCCGACCGGTCCGCATGGCTGCATAACCTCCTGACCAACGCGGTAAGCGACCTTGCTCCCGGCCGGGCGGTTTTCGCCTTCGCCCTCAACGTCAAGGGACGGATCCTCTTCGAGACGCTGGTCCTGGCCCGCGAGGATTCCCTGTGGCTGATGACCGACCCCCGCCGGGTGGAGGTGGCGAGCCGGCATCTAATTCGCTACGTGATCACCGAACGGGTCGAGCTGCATGATCTGAGCGGACAATACGCGTGCCTCGGCCTTGCCGGCCCCAAAGCCTCCGCCGTGCTGGCGGACTTGGGCATCGTCGACGCTGCCGCCATGCCCGTTCCTTCCTGGCGGCAGGTGGAATGCCCCCAAGGGTCCGCGATGCTCATTCGCCACGAGGGGCCGGCGGCCGAAAACTACCAGCTGCTGCTTGCGCCCGCCCTGGAGACGCCGTGGCAACAGGCCCTGCTCGAGGCCGGCCGGCCGCACGGGCTGATCCCCGCCGGGCCGCAGGCCCTGGAGGTTCTGCGGGTCGAGCAGGGCCTGCCGGCCTGGGGACGCGACATCGACGAGAACACGCTTCCCGCGGAAACCGGCCGGATGCATGCCGCCGTGAGCTTCACCAAAGGCTGCTACCTGGGCCAGGAGATCGTCGAACGCATGCGCAGCCGCGGCGGACCGGCCCGCGTGCTGGCAGGCCTGCGGTTTTCAGCAACCCGGTTGGTCGCCCCCGGCACGGCTTTGATCGCCGACGGCGACCCCGTCGGCCGGGTCACCAGCGTGGTGCATTCCTGGCGGCTCGGCGCTGAGGTGGGGCTGGGAATGATCAAGACCGCCCGGGCCGCCCCGGGAACACGCCTGAGCCTGGCCTTCCCGACCGATGGGCAGGCCGAGGTCGTCGCACTGCCCATGACCGGCGGATGACCGAACCTTCGAAGCCTTGACCGGTCCGCCGAAGGCCACTATAAGCATCCGCACTGTGCACCTGCGCATCCGGAGGCAGGCGCGGTTCGCCCTGGTGCCGCCTGCATGGGACCGATCACCAGAATTGCCTGTGCCTTGGCTCTTCTCGCCTCGGCCGCCCTCATCGTCTCGGGCACCTGGGCCGCCCACCACTGGCCTTACCGCCAGGACCGCCATCTCTTCGAGTACATGGGCCAGTGCATCCTCGGCGGCGGCAGAATCTACCTCGACTGCTGGGACAACAAGCCGCCGCTGGTGCCGTGGATCAACGCCGCCGTGCTGGGCGTATCCGACCAATCGACGGTCGCGGTCAGCGTTGCCGCCGGTTCGGCCGCCGCGGTGACTGCAGCCGCCACCGCCGCCGGCGCCTTTCTCTGGTTCGGGCCGACGGAGGCCTGTTTCACCGCCCTGACCGCCGCAGCCCTGCTCTCCCTGCGGTATTACGACGGCTGCACCAACGGCACCGAGCTGTACGGGGCCATGTTCGAAAGTCTGGCAGCCCTGGCTCTGCTGGCCGCATGGCGCCGCCCGCACCGGCCGGCCCTGCCCGGCCTGCTGGCCGCGGGAGCCAGCTTCGCAGCGGCGTTCGCCTGCAAGCAGAACTACGTCGCCGGCCCGGCGTCGGTGTTCATCGTCATGCTCATCGCCGCCGCGCGCGCAAGGCCGCTGCGCCCGGCCGGTGTGAGGACCTGCCTGGGCCTGACCGGCGGGTTTGCGGCCGTGAGCGGCGCGATCGCCATGGTCCTCCATCGTCAGGGCGCGCTTCGGGAAGCGTGGTTCGCCGTGTACGGCTCGAACCTCTTTTTCGCCGAGGCCGGCCTGTGCTGGTGGAATCCCCTGGCCCCCGGCGTCGGCGGCATCCTGCTCGAGCAGGTGCGGCCGATGACCCCCGTCCTGCTGACCGCCGCCGTCGGGCTGGCGGCCGGCCTGGCCGGGCAGCAATCGGCGGATGACGAGCCCTGGCGCCCGGCGACCCTGCCGTCACCGCTGCTGGTTGTGCTGGCGGTCTGGGCGCTGCTGGCGGCCTGGACGGTGCTGCCGGGCGGCTGCCATCTGACCCGCTATTGGCATGCCGTCTTCGTGCCGCTGCTGTGGCTCCATGCTCAGGCGCTGCATGCCGTCGGCCGCGGGCTGACCTCCGGCCCGCCGGCCACACGCCTCGTGCTCGCGGCGGCCGTGGCCGTGTCCGCCGTCTCGCTGTGGAAGCCCCTGGCCGTGCGCCAGCGGTCGGACCTCCTGCAGGCCGAGTACTACCGCACGGAGGACAGCGAGCGCGCCAGGCTCCTGGAAATCGCCGACTTCGTCCGGTCGCGCACGGCCGGGCATGAGCACATCTACGTGTGGGGCTATGAACCGGCGCTTTATCGCTTTGCCGCCCGCCGGGCCCCGACGCGATTCGCCGAGCTCTCCAAGGTGACCTTTCTCGGCCGGCGGCTGGCGTTCATGGTCGACGAGGTAGCCGCAGCCCTGGAAGCCTTCCCGCCGAAGCTCATTCTGGTGGGGGCCGATTACCGCTGCTTCCTTCAGACCGGCCGGTGGGGCGAAGTCGACGTCGGCCGCGTGGCCGGGCTGCTGCGCGACCGCTACCGCGGCCCGATCGCCACGATCCACGGCTACGAGATCTACGAGCGATGCGATGCCGGACACGGCCCGTCGGCGCTGGCGGACCCGCCGCCGGTCCCGCCCACGAGCTCCATGGGATGCTGATTTCCACCGCCGGCTCGCCCCGCACGCCCCCCCGTCGCAGCAGCTCCACCGGCCGGTGCAGCGGCAGCGGGGCTATCGGGTGGATGTGGCCGAAGTTCTCCAGCGCGATCACCGGGCGGGCCCAGCGGGGCGGAAGGTGGCGCCGCAGGATGCGGTAAGCCGTCTCCGAGAGGTCCTTGCCGTCGTGCCGGAAGTCACCCAGGATGATTCCTTCGGCTCTGGCCATAAGACCGGCCAGCGAGAGCCCGGCCATCATCCGGTCGATCCGTTCGGCGTCCTCGTTGATGTCCTCGATGGCCAGCCATTTGCCGCGGGTATCGAACGCGCCGGCATAAGGGGAGGCCAGCATCGGCAGGATGAGGCTCAGATTGCCGCCGGTGATGGTGATCCGGCCGGCAGGGGGGATGCGGCCCTGGAGCAGCCGTCCGGACGGTACGCGCGGGCTGCCCCGGCCCATGAGAATGTCGGCCACCTCGCTGAAGAACGAGGCGAAAGCCTGTGGAAAACGGGCGGCGGCCCAGCCGGCGGCGAAACCCGGCCGCTGGGCTTCGGGCAGCTCGATGCCGGAGGTCAGGCGGTCGATGTCACGCCGGGCCTCGTGGCGCATGCCGGTGAACAGGTAGCCCGGACCGAGGTCGTAAAGCCCGATGGCCGAGGGATACCGGCCGGCGATCGCCACCAGCGTGGTCATCTCGCTGAAGCCGAAAATGAAGATGCTCCGACGCCGGGCGCGGAGCACGTCGAAGTCGATCCTGGGCAGCACGCGGGTGAACCAGGCTCCGCCGCGCAGCGTGACCAGTGCGGCGACGCGGTCGTCGGCCAGGCAGCGCTGGATCTCGGCGGCGCGTTCGGCGTCGTCGGTGCGGCCGCTGCCGTCGGGCGGATCCTTGGCGAACAGCATTCGCGGGCTGATGGTCACCTCGAAGGCGTCGCCGACGGCGCCCTGCACCAGGTCCCCCAGCTCCTGCGGGCGGCGCACGCCGAGGCGCAGCACGTCGTTCAGCGGCGGGTTGGCGACGGATGTCAGATGGATGCGCGGCCGACCGGCGGGCCTTCCGGGGTTCATGGCTTGCTCCTGGCGGCGGCGACGAAGGCCGCGGCGCGGTCGGGATCCACCGGCGACGTGGTGCATTCGTCGCGTTTGATCGAAGTGCCGACGATCACGCCATCGGCGACGGTGAGCAGCTCGCGCACGGTGCCGGCGGAGGCGCCGCTGCCGACCAGCAGGGGGCGATCCGGCACCGCCGCCCGCACCGCCTTGAGATCCTCCATGGCCGCGGGCCGGCCGGTGGCCGGGCCGCTGACAATCAGGCCGTCGGCCCGGCCGCGGTATGCGGTTTCCTCGGCGGCCTCGGCGATCGACTGGGGCACCAGGGGCCGGGCATGCTTCACGTGGACATCCGCCAGCACGGCCGCGTCGCAGCCGATCCTCCGGCGGAAGCGCAGGGTCTCGTCGGCCCGGCCCTGCAGAAGGCCCTGGTCGGCGGCGCAGACTCCGACGTGCACATTGATGCGGATGAACGCGGCGCCGCAGGCCGCGGCCACGGCCAGGGCGGCGATCGGATCGTTGCGCAGCACGTTGATGCCGACGGGAATGGCGATCTCCCGGCGGACCGCATCGGCCGCAGCGGTCATGCAGGCCACGGTGTGAGGATCGACACGGTCGGGCCGGAAGGGGGCGTCGCCGAAGTTCTCGATCATCACCGCGTCGAATCCGGCTTCGGCCAGAACCCGGGCATCGCGGCAGGCCTGCCGGCAGATCTGTGCGAGGGACTGTTCGCAGGCCGGGCTGCCCGGCAGCGGCGGCAGGTGGATCATGCCGATGAGCGAGGGGATGGCGGTTGGCATGGCCGATTCGCCCGTCCGGTTTGCCGCTGCCCGGCGCGGAGGCCCGTCATCCGCCGCCGGCGGACCGCATCGTGCCGCCGGCCGGCTGTTCGCCGGGGCCGGTCATGTGTTGGCGGCCGGGCGGCGGCTGCTGCGGAACACGGCCACCACGTCCTCGATGGGGACCACGAAAAGCTGGTTGCCCGGCTCGAAATCGACCGGGATGGAGTTCTTGGGGTTGAACAGTACCTTGTCGTACTGGCGGATGGGGAAGTTCTCGTCGTTGCGGACCTGGGCCGAAACCGAGACCACCCGGCCGGTGATGGTCGGGATCTCGATGCTGTCCGGCAGGGCGATGCCTCCCTTGGTGCTTTTCTTGTCCTCGTCCTTGCGGATCAGGACGCGCTTGCCCAGGGGCTCCACGGTCTCGAGTCTGGCGTGCTGCGGGCGGATCTCACGGGCCATGGAAACTTCTCTCCGTCTATGGCGTCCGGCGCCGGGTCGCGACGCGGCCGACGGCGATTCCCGGTCCGGGGCTCGCGATGCCGGCCAAGCGGCCACGGCACCCGGGTGATGGCCGATTATACAGCGTCGAGCCCGCCCGCCAAAACACGCAGATGGCGGCGGCCCCGGGGACCGACGCGCACGGGCCGGTCAGCGGACCAGGATGTAGTCGAGGCCGAACATGTACGACTTTTTGGCCGCCTCGTTGGCTCCGACGATGCGGATGGTCAGCAGATTCCGGCCTTTTTCGAGGTCGAACTCGCCCAGCTCGATCGGCCCGCTGACGGTGACGCCGTCGTGGTAAAGATCGATCACGCCGCCGGCCTCCCGGCCGTTGATCAGCAGCTGCACCTGGGCGTAGTCCCCGGCCCTGGTGAGGTTGACCGTCACCCTGCGACGTCCGGCCTCGGGGGACTCGAACGCCAGGGTCAGCTCGGCTCCCGGTCCGGCATCGGTCCACCAGAGGTGCTGCTCGTTGCTCCATCGCTGGCCGCCGCCGAGGCCCTGCACGATGGTCTTGCCGGCGGTCTTCTCGACGACCGGCAGGCTCTCGCCCTCCTGGGCCCCGGGCACCTGGAAGACCCTGAAAGGCTCCATCACGTCCAGCCGCACGTCCTCGGCCGTCAGCGGCGCGAAGAAGCTGCTGCCGCCGGGGCGGGCGTACCAGTAGCTTACTGCCGCGCGGGTGTACGCGGCGTCGCCGACCGAATGCCAGTTCTCGATATCGAACTTGAACTGCCGGGTGAAGGGGATGTCGTCGATGATGTGGAAGCGGTTGACCGAGGTATTGCCGTAGTTGGCCGGTCCGTCGCAGCGCGGCTGGTTGTGATAGGCGTGGACGAATCGCTCGTTGCAGCACCAGGCGTAGCCGTAGTAGTCCTCGGTGCCGGTGCCGAAGTGGCTGGGGAAGGGCTCGCCGTCCACGTAGATCTTCTCGTCGCCCTCGCCCCACCAGCCCTTGTAGGGGTTCTGGACGTGCAGGTGGCCGCCGACGAACCGCCCGTGTCCCTTGCACTCCAGGTGCACCCAGTCGCTGAAGGGCCGGGTCGGCAGGTCGCGCTCGATCCGCCAGCCGGCGTGGAACAGCAGGCTGCGGTCGTCCCACGTCCACGGCACGGTCGAGACGCCGCCGGACAGCCGCACCTCCTGCTTGCCGAGGTTCCGTACGCGGATCACGGCTTCGCGGGCGAACGGCATCCACCAGTGGCTCCACAGCTCGGTGCCGGCGTCGGTCTCGGCGATGCCCATCGGCACGGAGGCGTACGGGTTCAGGCCCGGCGCGGTGCCGTAGAAGTCGCCGATGGGGCACTCGACCGTCCGCTGGCCGTCGAAGGTCATGTCCACCACGACGGCGCGGGCGGCGGCCTCCAGATCGTCGGCCGCCAGTCGCGTCAGAAAGCCGACGATCGCCCTGGGGCCCGTGCCCGTCCAGAGCACCGCCTCGGCCCCCGGGGCCAGCGTCTGCTCGTACGTCTGTTTCTGCCGGTCGGCCGGCGGGGGCACGTCCTCGCGTATGGACAGCAGCCGGGCCGCGGTTCCGTAGATCTTGTGTCGCAGTGCGATCAGGTCGGCGGGGCGGAAGCTGACGACCTCGGTCCCGGCCGGCCAGGTGCGATAGTTCACGTGGTAGTAGAAGCCCCCGTGGTCGCTGGTGACCTTGCAGTGGGTGGCGTAGGGAATCGGGAAATACAGGTTCCACCCGCGGGCCCGCATGCCGGCCAGCGGGACCGGCAGGCCGGTCACCATGCCACCCAGCAGTTCGCTCATCGGGGCCTCGATCACCGGCTCGGCCGCGTGGTCGATGTAGATCCGCAGCACGCCCTGGGGATTGGCGGACCAGATGCGGACGATCGCACCCGGGCCGTCGGCATCCATCATCACGTGTTCCTTGCGGCCGTCGACTTCCTCGATCCGCAGGTACTGGCCCGCGTCGCCGTTGGCGAACCAGTCCTCCGCCGGGCTTTTGGAGGCCCGGTCATAGCTGGAGAACTGGCGGGTGACGTACGGCGGATCGGGCAGCATCGCCAGCCGCTTCAGATCCGTCAGCTCGTCCAACAGCGTTTCAGTGGTGATCGCCGCGCTCAGCTGAGCGGCAGCCAGACACACAACAGCCAGCGCCTTGATCGATGCAGTTGCGGACATGGACTTGGCTCCTTCTTCGCGTGCCAGGCGGGTTGCCTGGCCGGCATTGGATGGCCGGCAGCGCCATGGGACTCGGAACGCGCGCCGCCGGGGCCCCGGCACCGGCGGCGCAAAGCGGTATTCTGCCGAGGGAACGCAAAACCGCAAGTTTTCGGGGCCTCCGGGCAAGGGTCCCGGCCCCGTGATAAGGCAGGCGGCCATATATCGCCCCCGGCGCGTCTTCCTGGAGGGCCCCGCTCCGTCGGGGCCGCGCAAAGTGGCGGTGGCCAGGCAAGCGATGGCGGACGCGACGGAGCGCGTCCCTCCGGGGGCGCTGACCAGGACGTGCCCCGGCGCGTCCCTCCGGGGGCGCCGACCAGGACGTGCCCCGGCGCGTCCCTCCGGGGGGCCGAACCAGGAAGCTCAGGGGGCCGGCCGGGGGGCGTAAGACTGCTGCAGAATGCCGAAATCGGCCTGGTCCACGTCGCCGTCGCCGTCCAGGTCGGTCCGGACGCAGTCGCCCGGGGGGTGGGGAACGCCGGGTCCCGAGGCGCAACCCGCGAGGATGTCCGCATCGGACGAGTCCACGTCGCCGTCGGCGTCGAAATCGCCGATCCAGTCGACCACGTCGATCACCCGGGCCAGCGGGTCGCCGACCACGATCTGCATCCAGCTCAGGGCCGGCAGGGCCGAATAGGCCGCCTCGGCCCAGGTCAGCCGGTGGACCAGGAAGTTGACCAGCAGCAGCTCGTTGTCGGCCACGGTGAAGGAGAACGGCTCCCACACGTTGCCGATGCCGAAAGTGCCGCCGGCGGCGATGAAGTCAGCCACCTGTTCCTGGTTGAACAGCGTCCCCAGGCCGTTGAGCGCGCGGCCGTTGTAGCTTTCGAGGGTGTTGAAGACCGCTCCGCGGGCGAAGCGGAAGCCGTCGATGTAGGTTCCGTTGCCCGGCGGGTTGACCACGTGGTTTTCGCCGTAGCCGGCGTAGGCGATCAGCGGCTCGGTGTGTTCGTGGGCCTCGATGAAGTCGGAGGTGTGGTCGTAGCGGACCTGCCAGCCGGCGGCCAGGAGGGCGTCGCGGGCTTCCTCGTAGTCGTTGCCGGCGCTGAACAGCCCGAGGTAGTCGTCGTCGTCGAGGTCGTCCCCGTCATCCTCGTCCAGGATGATCCAGCCGTAGCGGCGGTTGTGCACGATGCCGACGGCGCGGTCGATCGTCGCGATGGCGTCGGCGGCCGTGCGGCCGTCGATCCGGCAGACCAGGTACATGTCGCCCGGCGTGAGGCGGTAGCGGGTCTGGGCCGCATTGGACTGCCAGATGAGATTGTTGGCGGTGAAGGTCTTGGCGGTGGTGATGTAGGTCCGGGACCAGTTGCCGATCGGCTCGTTGAACCTGTTGTGATAGGGGTTGTCGATCAGGTTATCGGACTTGCTGTCCATCGAATTGCCGGCCTCGCCGGTTTCGAGGTTCTGCCACAGCAGCACCAGCTCGGCATCCAAGGCCGCGCAGGTGACGTCGCCGGCCCCCAGCTCGTCGCCGATGTCCGGGCCCGCCGGGTCGTAGGGGATGTCGCCGATGCCGGGTGCGTCGGTGTCGTCGATGCGGTGGGGGATGCCGCGGATCAGGGCCATGGCGACGATGCCCGTGGGTGTGGGGCCGCTGCCGCTGTTGAGGTACGTGCGGATGGGATTGCGGATGCCGGAGACGAACTCGGCGTAGGTGATCGTCGCCCGGTTGGCCAGCGCGGTGCTGTTGAGGTCCAGGACGTTGGCCGCGGGAATGTCGGGGTGGGCGGCCAGGTAGGCGTCCTTGACCGCGACGGCGTCCGTGGAGGCGCTGTTGTAGACCACCAGGACCTGCGAAGGAGCGATGGCCCCGGCCGACCCGGCCGTCGCCAGGATCAGCCAGCCGATGGGCAGAAGTCGTTCGCTCCGACGCCTCATGTCCCCTTCGCCGCACCGCCTCCGTTTGAACTGCTGCCGGTCTCCGCGCCGGCACCGTCGAGGCTCCAATGGGAGGTGAAAGGGCCCGCCGCACTATCGTACCGGACGGCAGACTCCGACGCCAGACCAAAACCCCGGAAAAAAGTCGATCGCAAGCTGTTGGAAGCCCCGGGCCGGACCTGCATGTACGGCCGGTTCCGGCGGGCGTGCCGCCGCATCGGGTGCCGGCCGGGCTGGCAGGCGGAAGGGGCGGTTTCGCACGCCCGGCATTGCCCTTGGAGCCCTTCCGTCGGAAAACCGGCGAGTCCGCGGAAGCGTCCGGTTGCGGGTCGGGTCAGTGCGGTTGAAGAAGTCCGGGCAGTTCGGCCACCGAGTCGATGCGCAGGTCCGGCCGGGCCCGGGCATAGTCCTCGGCCGGCCAGATCCCGCGGCGGCAGCGGACCAGGGCGGTGCGCATGCCCATGGCGGCCGGCGCGGCCACGTCGAAGGCCGGTGAATCGCCGACGAACAGCACCTTCGACAGGCAAGGCGGTGCACCGTCAGGAAAAGCGGCGTGCAGGGCGGCCCGGTAGATCACCGGCGAGGGCTTGCGGTAGCCCACGTCGCTGGAGATGATCTGGAAGTCCAGCAGGTCCAGCAGGCCCTGCCGGCGCAGCTCGATCAGGCAGTAGGGCCGTGGAATCAGGCAGTTGCTCACCAGGCCCATGCGGCAACCGCGACCGCGCAGCACGCGCAGCGCCTCGGCGGCTCCGGGGAAGGGTTCGAGGGAACCGACCCAGGCATGCCCCACGCGATCGAGGGCCTCGTCGAGCGGGGCGCCGGCCAGCGGCCGGCCCAGCGCGTCGGCCCACTCGCGTATGACCGCGCGAAGGTCGGCTTCGCGGAGTTCCGGATCGCCGGCGGCGGCGTCTTCGGCGGCGTAGATCCGCGCGACCAGGCTGTCTGCGATCGCATCGCCCGCATCCACCTCCATCCCGGAGGCCAGTGCCGCGGCCGCGTTCCGGAAACGCCGCTCCTGGTAGGCCACGTCGGCCAGCGTCCCGCCCCAGTCGAAGAGGATGACGTCGGGTTGATGAATCACGGCAGCCGCGTCGCTGATCACGATGGTTCCCAGCTCAGGTCGTTGAAGCATCCGCCGGGCCGGTATTGTACCGCGGGGGCATGCGGCGGCACGAGACCGGGGCGGCCGGTCCCTGCGGCGGAGGCGGGGCGGTCCCGCATTGCCGCGCGGCCGCGGGCCGGGCTATAATCGCCGGTCATCCATGGCCCGCGTGGAGTCCGGCCGACCCCCACGACTCCGCCGACGAACGTTCCCGAGCGTCATGGCCGTACCGGAGATCCGCGATGCCGCGCAAGTTTCAGATCGGCGACCAGCTTCCCGTCCTGGTGGACCGCATCGTCGAGAGCTACTACGCCGACGACCGCACCCGCCATCTCGACCGCGTTCACCTGCCCAGCCGGCGGGAGACCATCGAGATCGTGCAGATGCTGCTGGAGCTGGTCTACCCCGGCTACTACGGTCGGCAGAACCTGACGCGTCACAACGTCCGCTTCCACGTGGGCGAGCTGCTGCCCAAGATCGCCGAGAAGCTCTATGAGCAGATCTTCCAGGCCTTGTGCTGGGCCAGGGAGTTCGAGGGCTGCCCCCAGCCGGACGGCCCAGCCTGCGAGAGCACTCAGCTGACGTCCTGCGACCGGCTGGCGCGCGAGCGGACGATGCGTTTCCTGGAACGCATCCCGGAGATCCGCGAAATGCTCGCCGCCGACGTCCAGGCGGCCTACGACGGCGACCCGGCCGCGGTCAACTGCGACGAGATCATCATGGCCTATCCCGGCGTCCTGGCGGTGACCGTCTACCGCTTCGCCCACGAGCTGCACGTCATGGAGGTGCCGCTGATCCCCCGGATCATGACCGAGTGGGCCCACGCGGTGACGGGTGTGGACATTCACCCCGGCGCACGGATCGGGCGCTCGTTCTTCATCGATCACGCCACCGGCGTGGTCATCGGCGAGACCACCGAGATCGGCGACCACGTCAAGCTCTACCAGGGCGTCACGCTGGGAGCCCTGTCGTTCCCCAAGGACGAGCGCGGCCGGCTGATCCGCGGGCAGAAGCGCCATCCGACGGTCCGCGACGGGGTCACCATCTACGCCAACGCAACGGTGCTCGGAGGTCAGACCGTCCTGGGCCGCGGCTCGGTCATCGGGGCCTCCGTGTTCCTGACCACCAGCACGCCCGAGCAGGCCAGCGTCCGCCTCAAGGACCCCGACCTCCAGGTGGCCACGCGGGATGGTGCGAAAACGGCCTCATGAGCCACGCGTCCGGGCGTCGCGACCGGCCGGCCTGCACGCCGGCGACAAGTCGCCGCTTTTCACCGACGCCCTGCGTCCCAGAGTGTCTGCGCCCCGCCGGAAGGCACCGATCCTGAGCTTGCAGGTGCATGACAGCCCGGGCAGAGTGATCCGTGGTCCCGACAGACGGGGCCGCTCGGAGGGACGCGCCGGGTCGCGTCCGCGATCCCGGGCCCTCCTGCGTCGTTTCTCGCGGCCCCGACGGAGCGGGGCCCTCCAGGGGAGACGCGCCATGGCGATGTATGGCCGCCGGGCTTGTCAAGGAACCACCGGCGACTTGCGGTGCGGCCCGGCAGTGGCCGCCGTGATATTTATGTGTCCTGGCCGGTCGATTACACTGGCGGTCAGATGGTCTGTGCCGGGCCGCGGCGTTTGCCCGGGTCGCACGCCCAGGCCCGCGCGACCGTCCCGCGCGAGTGGCGGAACTGGCAGACGCGCAGGACTTAGGATCCTGTACCGAAAGGTGTGCGGGTTCGACTCCCGCCTCGCGCATTGCGATGGCCGACCATCGCCCGGGTGCGTCCGTCGCCCCGCAGGACGATCCACGCCGGCAAGCGAAGACCCCAGGAGGCTCCAGGTCGTCCTTCCCGCGCGGCTGACGTCGCCGGCGGATTCGCTCCGGCAGTCCGCTGCGACGCGGGCCGCCCTGGCGGAAATTGCACATGATGACGGTTCTGCTGGCCGTTGTCTGGGCCGCCGCGGCACAGCCGACGGCAGGAGTCGAAACCCGCCCGTCCTCCGATCCGCGCAACATCCGCAACGGGCTGGTCATCCCCGACGAGGGCTACTGCGACCAGCCCTGCGTGGTCATTAGCGCCGGCGGCAACGGGTTGTGCACGCGGACCACCGGCCGTGGCGAGGAGAGCGAAAAGGGCCAGCACGTTGTGGCGACCGTCAGCCCCGACCGGGGCCGTACCTGGTCGCCGCTGATCAACATCAAGCCCGCCGACGGCCCGGCCTCATTCCTGGTAGGCTGTCGCGGCTATCTGCAGGCCGATGCATTCAGCGTGTACGTCGGGCTCTACGCAGGCCGCGAGATCTTCGAGGTGGCCTGCTGGGTCCATGCCCGGCGGAAGTTCTACGACACCTTGTGCACTACTCGGCCCGGGCGGAGCGCGTCCTGAGCATGATCGCCAGCCTGTACGCCGTGGAGTCGCGGGCCGGGGCCCCGGGCGTGGCCCAGGAGAGGCTGCCGGCCTCGCGGCGGCGCTTCAGCCGGCCGCGGCTGGCACGGCTGCGCCGCTGCCTCGACGAGCTGTCCGTGCAGGTTTTGCCTAGGAGCCCGCTGGGCAGGGCCATCAGCTACACGCTGAAGAACTGGAAAACCCTCAACCGCTCCACCGAGGCGGTGTTCCTCGCGATCGACCACAACCTGTCAGCGAAAAAATAAAGGACACCCATTTATAGGAGAAAATAAAGGACACCCATTTATCATTGACAACTTTGGCCGGAGGGGGTAGGCTCGGGCTCGGAAAGGCAGGTGGGTGATGACGGT
>CALLOB010000134.1 GCA_938005315.1 uncultured Phycisphaerae bacterium | reverse complement strand
CTGGTCGTCGATGGGCCGTTTGTAACAGGCCCGTTGCAGCCCGTTGAGAATCTTGGAGCGCTCATAGGGGACGCGGCGGCCGTCGCGTTTGATCACCGTCAGACGAACGTCGTTGTCCAGGCGTTCCTTGGTGGTGAATCGCTTGTGGCAGGCCATGCAGACCCGCCGGCGGCGGATGACCTCGCCGCCCTCGCTGAGGCGCGAGTCGATGACCTTGTCCTGGTTCATTTCCTTGCAGAACGGGCAGCGCATGTTTCGCCGCGGCCTCCGCCGGGGGCCCTGAGTCGAGGTCGCTGCCACCATCCAGCGACGCCCAAGCCGCTGCCCGCAGGCGCCGCGGGCCAACGGTTGCCTCCCCCGACCAGGCGCCACATCTGGAGTATACATTATTCCCGGCATACGAGATATGGACCGGCCCGCCGCCGCGTTTCCGGACAGGGAACGTCCGTGCCGGGTCCGCCGCCGGACGCCCGGCCGCGGGACTTCCCCGGTCCTGCCGGGGGCACGCGCGCGAGGTGCGATCGTGCCGCCCGGGGCTATCCGAAGACTTCCGCGGGCACCCCCGCCCGGGCCCGCACCCGTCCGGCCACGACCTCCAGGGCCGCCTCGTCCAGCGGGGCCACGTAAGGTTCAGCGGTCTGCCTCGCAATGGTGTAGACCTGCACCAGGCGGATCTGCGCGCCGGCCTCGACGAGTTCGGCAAGCCGCTCGGCAAAGGCCTCGACCTCGGCCTCCGGCGGCGGGGAATCGTGAATCCGCATCCACAGCGACTGGATGACGATCGGGCGCCGCCGGGCGGTCTGAAGGATGTTGTCCAGCACCCGGGCCAGGGGCACGTTGGGGCGGTTGACCAGCCGGAAGTACTCCTCCGTCCCGGCGTCGAGCTTGGCCCAGACCTCGCCGTTGGACTGGTCCATGATCTCCAGCGCCTGGACGACGCGGGGCCGGTCCAGGTAGGCCGCGTCGGTGATCAGCACGATCCTGACCGCGTCCGGCCCGTGCAGCAGCCGGGTCTCGGCCGCGATCCGCACCGCTTCCAGAAATTGCGGGCTGGCCGTCGGCTCGCCGTCGCCGGAGAAGGCGATGTCGCGAAAGTGACGGTAGGCCTCCGGAACATGGGCGAAGTACGGGTCGGCGAAGAGCTCGCCCGAGGCCGCCAGGCCGACCATGTGCCGCAGCTCGCTGCGCAGCACGTCCAGGTCCACCTTACTCACCTGGGACGGCCGGGATCGGTCCACCTGGCAGTAGAGGCAGTCGAAATTGCAGGCCTTGTCGGGATTGAGATTCACTCCGATCGAAAGACCCGCGGCCCGGCGGCTGATCACCGGATAAACGTACAGGTTGTCGCGCCAGTGGCGGGAGTGACTGGCGAAAAGCCGCAACGGCAGGTCCGAAGGACGATCAGACGGGGAGGTTGTCATGCGCCGCGTGCGTCCCACAGGCCCGGTCACGCCGGGCGCCGCCGGGCACCGGCATGGCCGGAGGACCGGCGATTCAGCGACGGACCGCGCGCGTCCGGACCGCCCGCGCCGAGCCCAGGGCCGCCAGGCCCGCCAGCGCCGCCTCCAGCAGGCCCAGTCCGCAGGCGGCCGGCAGCGGGGCGGCCGTCGAACCGCCGACCGGCCCTTCGCCGCTATCAAGCGTCACAATCTTGACACTTACTCCGCCGTCGGGAGCACCGGCGACCGGTTGGGCTCCGCCGCCGGATGAACCCGATGACGCCGGGGCCCGTCCCGGGACCGTCGGGGCCGCGAAGCTCGAAAACCCTCCGCCCTGCGCCTCGGCCTCCGCCAGTTCCTCCAGGTAGAGCGGCTCGCACACGTCGCCGATCCCGTCGCCGTCGGCATCCTCCTGCAGCGGGTTCTTATGGTAGATGCAGTTGTCGTTGCAGTCGGCGATGGTGTCCCGATCCGTGTCCGTGTCCAGCCAGCCGCAGCCGCACTGTCCCGGGGCGGTCTTCCTGGGGTCCAGCGGGCATCCGTCCAGTGCGTCCGGCACACCGTCCTGGTCCGCGTCCGGCGGCAACGGAATGAGATCCACCGTGAGGTTGACAGGCACATCGACATAAGGCACAAGCACGCCGGCCTGGGAGGTTGCTACGCGGATGGTCAGCTGGAAGAGCCCGTTGAAGGTCATTCTGGAGGTGTCGAAGGACACGGTGTGGATGCGCGACGCCGCGGGCGTCAGCGTCCCTGCCGGGGGCGAGATGTTCCTGATCCACTGGTCACCGGGAAACGCGATCTGATAGGTCAGATCAGCGTCGCCGGTGTTGGTCACGGTCAGCTGCAGGTTCGGAGGACTGACATTCGGCCGGGTCACGGTCGCGGGCGTCAACGCCGCGGGCGCGACACCGATCGCCGGCTGGGCCCGTGCGACCTGCGGCAGTAAAGTCATCAGCAGCAGGGTCGGCACCAGGGCCGGGCGGGCCCCGCGCCATCCAGAGGAACCAGCTGAACCACCATCCTTCACGCGCACGGCCATGCCGACCTCCTTGAGTGCAAGACGGCTCCCGAGAACCGATCGTTCTCCAGAACCCGCCGCTGGCATTGTATCCCAAGTGCAAGTGTCGATGGAGCCCCCGGGTATCTCTGGGCCGAGCCCCGACCGGCGCACGGCCTGCAGTGGCCGGGCCGACAAGAGGTTCTGTTTTCCGTAATGCTTTTTGGAACAGAAAGTTGCGGCCGATGGCTTGCCGGGCAAGGCCGCGGGGCGGTCCCGTGGCCACCGTACCGGTGGCCCGCCCGGCCCGAGGCGGTCAGCCGCTGAACAGGGCTTCGCTGTCGGCGATGAGCCCCGGCAGCTGCTCGCGGACGGTGTTGAAGTCGCTCTCGGAAAGGCCGGCCGACTCCAGATGGGTGTCTTCCAGCGTCTGGCCCCTGGCCATCAGGTGGAAACCGACCCGTTCGTGCGAGCAGAGGGTGTCGGCGATGTAGACCAGGGTGGGAAGCAGCCGGTAGTCCTCGGCCAGGTTGTCGATCCTGTGGTGGTAGGCCATCACCGTCTGGAGCCCCCGGGGGAACTTCCAGCGGTTGGCCAGGGCCGCCCCCAGGGCCTGATGGTCGGCGCCGACCAGTTCCTGCTCGATGACGCAGAACGGCTTCTCGGCAGGACTCTGGGAGGCCTGGCGGATCACTTCCTTGAACTGGTCCGGGAAGGCCTGCCGCTCGACCAGCAGGCCCAGGTCGGCGATCAGCCCCGCCAGGAAGGCCTCCTCGGCGTGGGCCCGCTTGCCGATCAGCACCGCGAACTCCCGCGTGGCCGCGGCCATCGCGATGCAGTGCCGCCAGATGTCCCGGGCGCTGTACTTGTCCGAGAACTTCTCGCCGGTGAACAGTCGGCTGATGGAGGCCGAGATCGCGATGTTCTTCACCGCGCTGAGCCCCAGCAGCACGATCGCCCGGTCGATCTCCGCGACCTGCCCGGGCAACCCATAGAAGGCCGAGTTGACGACTTTGAGAATCTTGGTGGCCAGGGCCGGATCGTTCTTGATCACCAGATGCAGGTCGCGCGCGGTGCTCTTGGGATCGTCGACGATGGTGATGATCTTGGCGGTGACCTCCGGCAGCGTCGCGATGTCGCCGATGCGGGAAAGGGCCAGCTTGATGGTCTGGGCCTGGTCAGCCGTCGCGGATGTCGTCATGTGAACCGCCTTGCTGGTGCCGGTTTCTGGCCGTTGCGGACGCCTTCCGCACGCCCCAGAAGCATCGTCCACCCCCACACTACGGTTTAGATAAATAGGCTTTGCGGATCAGTAGGTCAGTGTTTTCCGCGTGACTGCGGGTGTGATTATCAGACCCGCCAGCACCTCGGCGATTCTCGCTCCGGCCCGGCCGTCGCCGTAAACCGACGTTTCGTCGACACGCTGCCGTCGCCGCAGAGCCTGCCGCAGGCCCGATAAGACGCTCTCGCGGGTCTCCCGCGCGTCGATTACCCCCCGACCGCACTTGAGCCGGCCGGCCTGCCGGTCGCCGACATTCACCGCGCACAGGCCCAGGCTGGCCGACTCGATGACTCCGCTGGAGGAGTTGCCGACCATGGCCCGGGCACGCAGGGCCAGCCGGATGAAGTCCTCGCGCGGCAGCGACCGGAACACCCGCCACCTCCCCCGGTCTTTCAGCCCCCGGATCACCGCCACGACTCCGTCGTGCCCTGGGTCGCTGTTGGGATACAGGACAACGCCGGCCAGATCGGCCTGGACCACCGCGCCCAGGACCGCCCGCATGATCGCGGCCTCCCGGCGCGGGCCGTGGCCGCAGGGATGCTGCATGACCAACACGTAAGGCTTGTCCGCCAGGTCGCCCAGCAGATCCCGCACCCGGCGATCGGTCTGGGCCCTTCCCGTCGGGGTACGGTCGGTGTCTCGAAGAGCCCGGATATCGTCCAGACCCGGAGCGCCGACCAGATGAATGCGGTCCGCCGGCTCGCCCATGCGCAACAGCCGCCGCCGGGCGTCGGCCGAGGCCACCAGATGGACGTGGGCCAGGCGGGTGATGGCGTTCCGCAGGGCGTCGTCCACGTCGCCGGCGGCCCGATCGCCCCCGTGGATGTGGGCCACCACCAGACGCGCCGCAGCGGCCGCCGAGGCGGCGGCAAAGGCCTCGATCCGATCGCCCAGCACCATTACCACCTGGGACCGCAACCGCCGGAACGCACGGGCGAAGCCGATGACGCCGCGCCCGACCGCCAGGGCTTCGCCGGTCGGGTCGTCGCGGCCCGACTGCATGCTGACCGTGGCGTCGATCGTGAATCCCGAGGATCGGATGTGATCCAGCGTCCGCCCGAACTTCGTCAGCAGGTGCATGCCCGCGACCACCAGTCGGGGCTCCAGGCGCCGCCGTCGCCGCATCTCGCGCAGCGGCGAGGCCAGCAGGCCGAACTCGGCGCGCGTGCCGGTGACCACCGCCACGCGCAGCGGCGGCTTGCCTGCCGTGCGCGCCGGACTCATGAATCGTTTCCCCACGGGGCCGGCCGAAAGCCCCAGGGTCCGCGCACGGCATCGCACCGGCCGACGCGCGTCCCGGTCGTCGTCGGCCCGCGAATGTCCGACCGGTCGGCCGAACCGCTCATTGCAGAGCCTCCCAGGTGATAGGCGTGTCGGCGGGAATGTCCCTCGCTGCGGTCCGTCCGATCAGCGCGGACATCTGCCGGGGGCTGATCCCGTCGCCCGGCCGCTTGACCGCCAGCATCTCGGCCGACAGCCGCCGGCCCGCGGGAATGTGGCATGCCGCCACCACGCTGCCGCGTGCCAGGGCCCGGACCTCTTCCTGGCCGGGCGAAACCGTGATCCGCCCGTGACCCAGCATGGCCTCGGCCTGGCGGATGCCGCGGATATACTCGGCCATCGCGGTTGGCTCGAGCGAAAAGGCATGGTCCGGCCCGTCCTGGGCGCGGCTGAGCGTGAGGTGCTTTTCGATGATCGCCGCCCCGGCCGCCGCCGCGTAACCGCCGATGGCCGTCGATTCGGTGTGGTCGCTGAAGCCGGTCACGCAGCAGAACGCCCGGGCGAGCGTCCCGATGGCCGCGAGGTTGGCCTCGTGCTCCGGCGTCGGATAGCGGCTCACGCAGTGCAGCAGGGCCAGCGGACCACCTCCCAACCGGCGGAAATGCTCCACCGACTCCTCCACCTCGGACATTTCCGCCGCCCCGGTGGAGGCCAGAACCGGCAGGCGGCTGGCGGCCGCGGCCTCCAGCAGCGGCCAGTTGACCAGATCAGGGGAGGCCAGCTTGATCGCCGGCACGCCCAGAGCCAGCAGCGTCTGAAGGTCCGGCACGCTGAAGGGCGTGGCCAGAAACTCGACGTCGAATCGGTCGGCGGCCTCGGCCAGCCGGCCCAGATCATCGTCGCGCAACGCCAGCCGGGCGAGCATCTCGAACTGCCGGTCCCCCTGGCCGGCACGCTTCTGGTAATCGGCGGCCGGTGCGTCGCGGCGAACGAGCCGCTGGGGCGCGAAGACCTGGAACTTGACCGCGTCGGCTCCGGCCTCGGCCGCCGCCCGGATGAGTTCCTCGGCCGTGCGGACGGATCCGTTGTGGTTCACGCCGATCTCGGCGATCACATAGACCGGCTCGCCCGGGCCGATCCGCGCCGGGCCGATGGTAAAGCCGGCCACCGGGTCAGCGCTGCTCATGCCCGCTTCCGCAGTTCAGGACCGCCGTGAAGGACGGCGCGGCCGAGCCTCCGGCAGGCCGCTTCGCAATCGCCTCGGCCCGTAGGCGGATGGCCGCCTCAGCCCGGTAGAAATCCGCCGGGGTATCGATGTCCACGGTGTCCTCCTCGCGCCCCACGATGGCGCGGCGGTCGGCACCGAAGAAGGCGTGCGGATCGGGCTGGCCGGCGGCCGCGAACAGTGCTCTCCGCGTCACCACCACCACCGCTCCGTCATGGTAATACAGGGGCTCGAGGTCCTGGCGACGATGGATACTGTTGGGGCGGAACTGGATCAGGCGGTCGCCCTCCAGCCGGTGGATCCAGTCGGGATGTTGCTTGGTCACTGGGGCGACGCTGCGCACCGAATCGCAGCCGCTGGAGAGCAGCAGGTCGATGCACCGGTCGATCACGCCGTCGGCCCGCACCGGCACGTTGCCATAGAGTACGACCACGATGTCGGCGATCGCCGAACGTGCGGATTCCCAAGCCGACACGGCGTGCCGGACGACGTCATCGACCCTCGCCGTATCGGTGGCCAGCTCCGGCGGCCGCTCCACCACCGTAATGCCCTCCGCCCGGGCCAGGGCGGCCGCGCGGGCCGAATCCGTGGTCAGCAACGTGTCGGTCAACCGTCGGCTCTGACGGGCGTGTTGAAACGTATAGACGATCACCGGCCTGCCGGCCAGCGGCAGGACGCACTTGTCGGGCAGGCCCTTGCTGCCGGCCCGAGCCAAGATGACCCCCAGCACCGCCATGAAAGGTGCATCGGATCGGGCGTTCGCGAGGCTTGAAAGGCGTTACCGTAATCGAGCGGCAGGATCGAAACGGAAAAAACCATCCCGCAGGCCGCGCCGGGACGCGTGACGGAGCGACCCCAGCCCTTTATGGCATCACCGGAGCCGACGGCCAGCCGACGCTCAGGCCATGGCCAGAACCCGCGAGTGCTCCGCAGAGCCGATGCGGGCGGCTACGGCCTGCGAGCCCTCGGAAAGCCCCGCCAGCTCGGGCTCCTCGACGCAAACCACCGAGTTGACGCCGAACGGGCCGTGTTCCACGCCGAAGGCGGCATAGTCCACAAACCACTGTCCGTCCGCCAGATACTTGAACTGGTAGGTTCCCGGAGCCAGCCGCAGCCGGCTGACCCACCAGCCCCCGTTCTCACGCTTCATCTGAAAGGACTTCTGCCAACCATTGAAATCACCGACCAGCGACACTGAACAGGCATCAGGGCGGTAGAAAGAGAAATAGACAGTTCCATCCACGTCCTGGGTGACCATGTCGGCAACCTCCCGTCAGTCCCGGGTCTCCGCCCGGACAGGCCGCACGGTTGACGGCGGGCTTTCAGGCGAGCATCCACTCGTATCCGGACGCAGCAACAGACGTGCCATCACAGACCGACGCACGCTGAACTGCGATAAATTCTTTTCATGAATGATCTTGGAAGCTGATCAATCCCACCGGCTCCCTCCGGCTGGCGCTGCTTCCACCTGTCTTATCGGCTTGCGATTGCCTCAAGTTCTGCCAAATTGAGACATTCCGCATATCTTTCGGGCATTCCCGCGAAGCCTTGATGGCCGACCGTCCAGTCCGGACGCCCCGATTCGGCATCAAGCTTCCGCGCTGCGGATCAATGCCTGACCTGTCAAAGGCCCGCAGACATCAACCTGCAAACGCCGATTCGTTCCGAGAGGCCCGACCGACCGCATTCGATTGCAGATTCACACCGCGCAACTGATAATACCACTTCAGAATAGGGGCTGCTTTTCCGTCCGGCCACCGATATGGTTCCCAACCCGGAAGGATCAGAACGCTTGCGCCTTGGGCTGTGGCTACTTACAGTTGTCCTGCTATCGGTGTGCGGGTGCGGCTTGACTGGCCAGGCCCCGGTGGGTTTGCGCATCTGGGCCCAGTCGGAAGACTCAGCGATCACGACCGACAGCCGGCCCGAAACCCAGACGGACCTGTTCAGTGCCGCGGATCGGACGATTCGTTTGGAGTCGGCCATCGGGGAAACTGCATCCTTCCAGCTTGCGTTTAGATCTGACGCTGTAGCTGAAATAATCGACGAGATTTCCGCCCAGGATGCAGTGCGCGAGGACGGGGCCCGGATCCCTGCGGACCGTATCCGGTTCTTTCGGCAGGTTCGGATCGCCTTGGACCAGTATCCCGGCTGGTACCTCCGGCTGACGCCGCATCTGCGCGAGAACCGGCTGTTCGGTGACGTTCTGGTGCCGCTGGCTGCTCCCCGGGGTGCCCTGCCGATCGACCTGCGGCCCGGGGTGACCGAAGCGGTCTGGTGCGATGTGCAGGTGCCGCTGGGGACCGCCCCGGGGAGCTATCGATGCAGGCTGAGCGTCCGGCCGCGGGGCGGCTGGCCGGCGAGCCTGACGCTGAACGTGGAAGTCTGGCCTTTCGCCCTCCCGCAGGCCGGGCACATGCACACGCTCGTGGGGTTGCGTGCCGGGCGACTGTTCGAGAGGCACCTGGACGTCGCCGGCCGGCCGTATTCCCCGCAGCGGCTCAGCGGCGAGGACCCGATGTATCCGAAGGCGGCGGCGCTGCTGGTCGAGGCCCTTCGGTTGCTGCACGACCACCGCTGCACCGCCATGGTCACTGATGTGCAGCCGGCCCGGGCGGTGGGGGCGGACGGCGGCCTGACGCTGGACTGGACGGACTACGACCGGCTGATGGGCCCGGCGATCGACGGTTCGGGATTCGACGACCGCATCGGCGCGGGGCTCTGGCCGATGCCCATCACCTCGACCGCGCCGGATCCCGGCGTGTACGGCGGCTGGGGGAGCCCGGGCCATGAGCGGATGCTCATCGACTACCTTCGCCTGAGTGTGGCCCACTTTCTTCAGAAGGGCTGGATGAATCGTCACTTCGTGCGGATCGCGGTGCCGGCGGCCGATCCGGCGGAGGCGTACCGGCAGTTCGAGTGGCTGGGAGGTGTGCTTCGGGCGGCGGACACGCGCCTGGCGACGGTTTGTCCCCTGCCGCCGCAGAGCATGGCTCCTTACGGCTGGACGGAACATCCGTTCAAAGACGTCTCCCCGCTCACCTCGATCTGGGCGGTCCAGGCACAGTACGCCGACCGCAGGCAGATGGCCGCCCAGCTGGAGGCCGGCAAGCGGCTCTGGCTGGAGCCTTCCCGCCCGCCGTACTCGGGCTCGTTATGCTGCGCGGCTCCGCCGGCCGACGCCCGCAGTCTGGCATGGCAGGCGTATCTGCTGGGCTGCGAGGCTCTTCTCATCGCCGACGGCAACGACTGGCCGGACAGCGAGCGACAGGCCGGGGCAGCCTCCGAGCGGTGTCTGATCTGGCCTGGAAAGCCGTTCGGGCTGGACCGCCCGGTTCCCTCGGTCAGGCTCAAGCGCCTGCGGCGCGGCGCCCAGGACCGCGAGTACCTCTGGCTGCTGGAGCGTCACGGCTCGCCGGGGCTGGCCCGGCGTTTTGCGGGTGACCTGTTCGCGTTCGGGGGGACGGACTGCTACGTCGAGCACTTTCTTGACGGCCGGGCGGGCGGATGGGTGACTGACCCTGCGGCCTGGGCGCTGGCCCGGCGAGTGATGGCCCGCGAACTGGCGGCCTCCATGCCGGGCGGGGCAAAAGCACGGGCAGCCGCGACGCCTGAGGACGGCCCGGGGCTGGCCCGTCACGAACTGGACTGGGCGCGCTACACGGAGACCGTGCGGCGCGTGCGGGTGGACGTGGAAGGCGTGCGTGTACGGCCGGCGGAAGGAGGCTCGCCGGGCCTGGAGGCGGTTGTTTCGGTGTTCAACGCGACTCCCCGGCCTGTGGGGGGCATTGCGACCTTCGCCGGAACCCCGGCCGGCTGGCAGCCGGCGGGCGACCCGAACCCCATCACGGCGCTTGAGCCTTTGCGATTCGCCCGTCGGATCGTGCGGGCCCTGGCCTCGGAGATCGAGCCGAACCCCGACGGCGTGGTTTCCACCGAGCTGACGTTTACGCTGACGGACGGGCGGGTGATCCCTGCGCCGGGCCGGTTGTGCCTGCTGACCGCCCAATCGCTGCCGGAGGCGCCGGTGCTGGACGGTCGGCTGGATGACTGGCCGCTGGGCACGACGAACGTGGCCGGCGACTTCGTGCTGGTCGGGGCCGCGGACGTTCCCAAGCAGGGCCGGCCCAGCCCGGACCGGGCCTCGCAGCAGACCGTGGTGTTGGTCGGCCACCACGGGCAGGATCTTTACCTGGCCTTCAACTGCCGCGACGATCACCCCGGCGGCCGGTCGGTCAGCCGCAGCAACCAGGTGCGGTACGACGACCTGTGGCCGGTGGGGGAGGATCTCGTGGAGGTGCTGCTGGACCCGACGGGCCGGGCGGTGTCTGCCGGCGAACTGCTGCACATCGTGGTCAAGGCCAACGGCGCGGTGATCGCCGAGCGGGGGGCGGCGTGTCTGCGGGTGCTCGGGCAGCACGGCGACTGGCCCGCCCGGATCGCCGCGGCGGTGGACGACCGCGCGTCGAGCAACGCCTGGACGGTCGAGATCCGCATCCCGATGGCGGCGTTGGGACCTCACGAACCGCTGATGGGCGTCAATTTCGGGCGTTTTCATGCCGGCCTGGGCGAGTATTCCTCGTGGTCCGGCGCCCGGCGACAACTCTACAGCCCCTCGTCGCTGGGCAACATGCGGCTGGAGCTTTCGGGGGCCTGGCGGCCCTGACTTTCCGCGGCTTTCCGCGGCGACCGGCAGCGGTTCGCGGAGCTCTACGGGGCCGGCGCGGACTCTACGGTCGTGCCGGACGGAAGGGTCGCGGCCGGCCGGGTACCGGCGGGGCGGCTGGCGGGGGCGCCCAGAAAAGCCGGCGTCCGGGGTTCCTCGACGCCGATCACCGGATACTTGGCGCGCAACTCATCGCCCATGGCCATCATCGTCTCGCGGCGCAACCCGGCGGCGATGCGGCGACGGTCCGGCTGCTTGTTCTCGGAGGCGTTCATCCGGTCGGCGACCTTGAAGAGGTGGAAGCCGTCGCCGCCGTCGATGACCTCGCTGAGCTCGCCGACCGGGAGGTGAAACACCTCGCGAATCAGCCGCTCGGCCATGTCCTCGTGGCGGCCCACCCACCCGACGCTGCCTCCGGCATGCTTGCGGGCGGACTCGCTCTCGGTGACGCACTCCTCCCAGGTTCGACGTCCGGCCAGCAGGTCCTCGCGGATCTGCTCGAGCTGCAGTCGCTTCTGCTCTCGCCGCTCGGGAGGCCAGTACAGCGGCGCCTTGAGCATGATCTGGCGGAGCTGGACCTTGGACCCGTCGAAATCGCGCCGGCGCTGTTCCCAGAGGGTTTTCACCACCTCGGGATCCCCCGCGCGTTCCTCGCACTCCCTGGCGATCAGGTCGAGGAGCACCAGCCGCTTGACGTGGCGCAGGTAGTCCTCCCATGTGCGGCCCGCCGCGGCCACCCGCTGTTGAAGCTCCTGGCGGGTGCCGGCGTTCCGGGCCGCCAGATCGCGGTCGACCCGTTCGTTGGCCTGCTCCTCGGAAACGCGTTCGGGGTGGTCCTTGAGATACAGATCGAGGTGGGCGTCGTTGACCAGCGTGGTGATGATCGCGTCCCGCCGGGCGGCATAGACCTCAGGACGCATCCCGCGGGTGGCCTCGTCCAGGTCGGCCTGAGTGATGAGGACCGGTCCGACCTTGACGATGACGATCTCTCGCGCCGGCCGATCGTCAGGCGCGGACGGGGCCGAAGCGGAGGCCGTCGCCTCCTGGGCCTCGGCCGACAGACAACCGGCGGTCAGCAAGACCGCCGCCACACCAAGTCGTACGGTTTTCCGCGTGATCATCATCCGGGCTCCTGCGATGTCCTGGTCTGATCCTCATTCGGGCTCATTCGGGCGGCCGGTCCGTCTGCCGCCGCCGATGCGGGGCTCGGTGCCCCGCCAGAGCCGTGCAAGGTTGCTGCGGTGGCGCAGGACGATCAGGCCCGCGACCGCCACGGCGAACACATACATCGGCCAAAGCTGCCGGCGACTTCCCCACTGTTCGGCCCTGACGGTCGCCATGATCCCGAAGAGCACGGGAAAGACCCCGGCCGCGGTGATCGAGCCCACCGATACATACCGGGTCAGCAGGGTCGCGCCAACCCACACCGCCCCGGCGGCCAGCGCCGGCAGGGTGTAATACGGCCAGATGCCCAGGGCCACGCCCAGGGAGGTCGCCACCGCCTTGCCGCCGCGAAATCCGAGGAACACCGGAAACGTGTGTCCCAGCACGCAGGCCACGCCCACCGTCAGCCAGGCCAGGAACTCCCCGGGTTGGCGGGCGGCCGCCTCGCCGGCCCAGTGCCGCAGCAGGAGTCCGAAGGCCGTCGTGGGCAGCAACCCCTTGAGCACGTCCAGGACGAACACCAGGATGCCCCACCGCCGTCCCAGCACCCGGCCGACGTTGGTCGCCCCGATGTTGCCGCTGCCGTGGGCGCGGATGTCCAGGCCGCGGGCCCGGCCGACCAGCAGTCCGAACGGCACCGACCCGCACAGGTAGGCCGCCGCGCAGGCCGCGATCGTGGCCGCCAGCTCCCGGTTCGTCCACTCCATCACTCACCTCGCCCCGACGCGCCGGCCGGTCAGCTCCGCCGGGCGCAGACCTCCTCGTACACCGCCAGCACGCGACGGGCGTGCTCGGCCATGGAAATATCCGTCGTCGCAAGCGGGGCCCGTGCGGCGCACGCCCGGCGGCGTTCTTCATCCAGCAGCCGCGTGATCCGGTCGGCCAGAGCCTCGACCTGCCGCGGGCAGTCGATCACATAGCCCTCGCGGCCGTCGGTCACCCGCTCGGCGGCGCCGTTGAAGCGCGTGGTGACCACCGGCAGCCCCGCGGCCATGGCCTCCAGCACCACCCGGCTGCACGGGTCATAGAACGTCGGGTGCACGAGCATGTCCGCGGCATGATAAAACGCCGGCGTGCCCTGCGTGGGTCCGGCGAACAGCACCCGCCGGCCGACGCCCAGCTCCTCGGCCCGATGGGCGAAGGGTCGGGGGTCGTCTCGGCCGACGATCACGGCGTAAACATCGTCCCGCGGCACGCGGGCCAGGGCCTCCACCAGCGGCCACACGCCCTTGAGCCTGAAGTTGTGAGCCACGCACAGCACGACGATGTCGTTGTCGGCCAGGCCGAGTTGACGGCGGACGCGGGTGCGGTCCGCGCGACGCTCCGCGGGCGGACTGGTGTCCGGATCGACGCCGTTGAACACCAGCCGCACATGGGATTCGCCCAGCCCGTAGTGCTGCCGCAGCTGGCGGCGGACGTAATCGGAGATCGCGATCACCAACGGCGGCGCGCCGCCGGCCAGCAGGCGCCGCTCCAGCCGGCTGACGACCTGCTGCTTGAGGCTCAGCGTCGCGGCTACCCGCTTGAGTGAGCGGCCGGCCGGGCTCCGGATGGCCGCGACCGTCCGGGCCAGCGTCTCAGGCGCGGTTCCGCCGCGCGGCTGATAGACGTCCAGGCCCAGGCAGGCCGTGACGCCGTGCAGGATGTCGAATCCTTCACGCCGGGCCCATTCCACCGCCCGGCGGGCGAACAGCCAGGTCCGCACGCCGCGCAGCGCCGGGCTGGCCGGAATGGTTATCACTTCGATGTCCGGCGTCGACGGGGCCACCGAGGCGGTCAGAACGTGAACCCGGCAGCCCTGACGGGCGAGGTGCGAGGCGAACTGCACCGTGGAGGTTTCCGCTCCGCCGCGCCAGGTCTCGATGCGTTCGATGATCAGGGCGACCTTCATGGCCGACCCCTGTCGGCGAGGATTCTCGCCGCGTCGTCCCCCGGGGCCGTTGTCGCCGGCGGACCCGCCAGTACCGGGCCGCGACGGCGCACCAGGCGCCGGGTTCGCGCCGCGATGGGCTTGACCAGCCGTCGCGCCAGTGCTCTGCCGCCCATGCAACGGGCGTAACGGCACAGAAACCGCAGCCGGTCGGTGCGGCCGATGCGGTCGGCCGGCGTCGAGTAGTCCAGGGCCGCCAGGTCCTTGATTCTCCATCGCCAGACCCTCAACCGCGGCCGGAAGACACGCTGAAGATCGATCAGCCGGAACGACGGAGCCGTGACCGGATGGGCCGAAGGGCTGTCGCCGTCGACCATGAAGATGTGGCACGTGTAAAGATCGCGGTGCACGAAGCCGGCGCGGTGGAAGGCGGCCACGAAGCGTGCCAGACCCTCGATCAGGGCCCCTGCAGGCACATGGTCCCCCCGGGCCGTGCGATCGGCCAATGCCCGCGGAATCCAGCGCTCCAGCGATTCTCCCGGAACCTCTTCCAGCACCAGGAAGCTGCGCACTTCCCACGGGCCGGCCATCCACTGGCCCCAGGCCACGGCCCGGGCCGCCGGAATGCCGGCCGCCTCCAGCGCACGGGCATTGTCCCACTCGATGCCGGCCGTGCTGCGGAACAGGTGCCCGCATAACCAGCGTTGCAACTGGCGACCGAAGGGGGGGCGGTCGAATCGTTTGAGATAGACGGTGCGGGCGGCCTGGCCCGGGGCTTCCAGTCGCAGCCTCCATCGCTGGCGCCAGGCTTCCAGACCCGGCTTGTCCAACGGCCTGCCGCCTTTGCAGGCAAAGACCTCCGCCAGGCCGGTCAGGCCGCAGGCTCCCATGATGGCCGCGTAGTCCTCGGTGATTTCGAATGCTTCGGCCATGTCTGCGCGACCCGTCCCCTGCCTAGAACAACGCGTCGGATCGGGGATCGGCCATTGTCCGGCAACGTTCGCCGCCCCGCAAGGCGGCCTTGGTTCCGATCGTATGGGCCGCGGTCATGTCTGGCTTCGGGCAGCCGGAGCCCGCGACGAGGCCGACTCGCCGCATGCCGGGGTTTCCCACCTTCCCGGGGGCGGGCTGAGCACGCCGTGAGGCGTGGGCCGGACCGGTTGGACGCGCGGCGTCCCATCCAGATCCGCGGCCGTAGACCGGAACACCGATCGATCGGACTGGTCGTCAGCAGTCGCCGCCTGTGAGCCTCTTGGGGAACCCATAGAAGGTCAGAAGCGATCCGGATCGTCGGCCAGGCAGTCGGCGGCTCGGTAGTATCCCGCCTCCCCCGGCTCACGCCATTTCCGGCAATCCCGGCCGGTTCACCGTCGAGCTGCCGGATGAGCGCTTGCAGCCGCTGGCGGATCACTTGGGCGATTCGTGCATTCGGGGCACCGATGGCGGGCTGCGCGTCCCGGCGGCTGTCCCGAACCGCATGTCCGGGAGCAGGGATCATCATGGCAGAGGCATCGATCATTGCGGCACGTCAGGCCCAGTAACGGCTACCGCCTCCGCATGAAGCGGCGCTTCTGGCGCGCCTGCGCGGTCAGGGCGATATCCGTCCCGGCGCGGCATGGAGAACGGCACGGACCCGCGGCCGGGCGGCCGCATGGGGTTGGAAGGAAGGTGAGGCAGCCTCAGTTCTCGCTCAGGCCCATGCCCTGCAAGGTGAAGACCGAGTCCGGCAGGTTGGGGTTCAGCTTGACGTCGGTCATCATGTACCGCCCCAGCAGCACCTGGCGGGCGTCGTCGGCGTAGGCGACACAGAGGATCGGCAGCAGCGTCTCCCGGTCGATGTGCACCACCAGCAGCCGGTCGGGCCAGAAGCCCTCTTCACCGGTGTAGGGCAGGCGCCGCTCGAACACCAGCGTGTCTCGCCCCTCGACGCGGTCGTTTCCGACGTAACTGAACGACTCGAGCACGCCCTGTTCCCTCGCCAGCTTGCAGTACTTGAGGATCAGCGAGAGGCTGTTGCGGAACCCGAACTGGTCGATCGTGCGGCGAGAACTCTTCTGGGCGTCGCGGCCGTGGATCGGGCGCATCACATAGGGCACGAACAACCGGGCGATCGCCCCCGGCTCCACCACCGCCAGCTGCTGGTTGTCCTTGACCCAGCGGTCGGCGACATAGAGGACGCGCGAACACTTGTCCTCGTTCCTGATCCACTCGAGGCGCACGCTGAACGGCTTCTCGCAGAACATCGCGCGGATCACCTGCTCTTCCGTAAGCCGGTTGCCGACGAGCTCCTGCTTGCTGAACGTGCAGGTGTAATCGCGCACGCTGCGGTCGTAGCGGTCCAGGGCCATCTCGAAGAAGCCGATGGGGTCCGCCGCGGCCAACGCTTCCAGGTCGATCGCCCCCGGGGTCGCCGCAGGCACCATCGCCGCAATCGCCTGTCCGGGCTGTGGCCGGGCCGCCGCCGCTCGGGCTGCCGCGGGAGATGCGGCGTGTCGCGCCTCGTACGCCCGACCGCACTGCAGCGCCAGGCCCGCTGCCAACCCGACGCCCAGCACGGCCCGCAGTCGGCCGCCCGTCATTCGCATGGTGATCATGTCGTCGATCGTCTCTCGCGAGCCTTTTTCACGTCACCGCCGCAAAACCGGCCGATCGCCAGTCGTTCGCCGTCTGTGCAGGCGGATATCGTCATGCCGTCCGCTCGCCCGCCCGAAGTGCTCGCGACACCCGGGATAGGCACAAGAATCGGCACATTCCGGAGGGGCACCTCGCTCTGCCTGTGACCGCCGCGACCGGCTCCGCCGGCCGAACGATCGCCATCCTCCGAAGGTATCTATCGACCTCCGTATCAGACCGGCTTGATCCTTGCACAACCGGATCCGTTGCGTTCCACTCGCCTGCAGGGACCTTGATGCGACCGCGCCTTTGCAGCTTGAACAGGCTGGTGGCCGCGCCCGCCGAGCCCGTTCCCGGCCTGCCAGCGGGAAGGTAGTATACCTCAGCGGTCGCGGCAGGTTCAAGTCCTTGCTGGATAAACGGTTGAATTCTACTGCGCCGCCCTCTGGAATCGACTGACGGCCCTTCGTCTGGTGTTTGTATATCCGCGCGCTTTTCTGCTGCGCTGCGGCCGTATTGATCGTGGATGCATAGGGGCAAGCTCATGCCGGGTAGCGATTTATGCCCGGACTAGTCGTGCGGTTGAGGCATCGCGGAGTCGGCTGCGGGATTGGGCAACGTGATCCGGCAGCAGGTCCACCCATCGGGCTCCGTGGCTAGGGTAGCGGTTCCGCCCAGATCCTTGACGATGCCGTGCACCACGGCCAGCCCCAGGCCGCAATGCCCGCCATCCTCATAGCCGGGACCGTGCTTGGTGGTGAAGAACGGCTCGAAGACCCTGTGGGCATGCTCGGGAGGCAAGCCGGTTCCGTTGTCGCAGACCGCCAGTACGATATCCCCGTGGGCGTTGCGACCGAGCTCCAGTCGGAGGATGCCTCCGTTCGGCATGGCCTCCACGGCGTTGGCCGTCAGGTTGGTCAGCACCAGTTCGAGGCAGCGCGTGGGAACCAGGGTGTTCATGGGCTCGAGTCGTGTCTCCACGGCGATTCCGCGCGGCCTTAGCCGGGCGCGCTGAGCGGCGGCATGCCGTTTCACCGCCTCGGTCAGATCCACCAGCGGGCTGTCGGAGTGGTCGCCCTCGGCGAAGGCCAGCAGGTTGGAGGAGATCAGGTTGGCCCGGCCGAGGACCGACAGGCTGCCGGTCACCGCCCGGCGGAGGGCGTCGGGGTCTTCGCCGGCCAGGGCGAAATCCAGGGTGGTGATCACGCCGCCGAGCAGGTTGTTGAAGTGGTGGGCGACGGCTCCGGCCATGGCCGTCAGAGCGGCCATTTTCCGGGCATCCGACACGGCGCGCAGCATGTTGATCGAGCGGGTGATGTCGCGGAGGCAGATCGACAGGCCGGTCAGTTCGCTCCCGTCGCGCACCGGCGAAACGGTAACTGCCAGGTGTCGCGGATCGGAGCCGACCTCGTGGAGCACCTCGAAGTCCGCCGGTTCGCCGCCGCGCAGGGTGCGTTCGAGCTGCCGGCGGGCCAGGGCCCGGCGTTCGGGCGGAACGAAGTCCAGTGCGGGTTTTCCGAGGATCTCCTCGGTCGGCTTCCCCAGGAGAGCGGCCGCCGCCGGATTGCAGAAGCCCACGATCAGATCGCGATCGACGGCCATCAGACCGAATCCCGCGTCGCGCAGGAGCCGGGCCAGCGACGGCTCGGCGGCGGACGGCGAGGATGCCTGCGATTCATCGACGGGGCGATCGTTCACGGTGCAGCCTCGTTCCGGCTGGCTGACCTGCGGAGCACCCGCGGGGTCAGAAAATAGATCGACTCGTAACGGGTTCCGTCAAGCTCCTCCTGCAGGAAGAAGGACCCCGGCAACAGTTCGAGGCCTGCGGCGGCGGGGGCGGGGCCGACGGCGAGGAACTCCGTGGGGCCGACCTGGACCTGGAAAGCCAGCTCGCGCAGGGTCCGCGTGGGCGTTTCCGGAGCGACGCGTCGCAGCCCTTCGTCGGTGACCACGGTTTCCGGCGGCGGGGCGAGCAGCTGGACTTCGGGGCAGATGTTGAGTCGCAGGGCGTCCGGGGCCTCGGGCGGCACGGCGTACTCGACCCGCAGCGCGTTGCGCCCCGCCGGCAGGGTGACGCCTCCGGTGGTTCCGTCGCGTCGGATGAGGAACAGGTTGCGCCCGCCCGGCCGGTCGGCCAGTTCCACGAGCAACGGGTAGCCGTTGCTCATGGTCATGCAGCTTCTGGACGTGCGGATGGCGTCATCGGAACCGAGGATCGCACGGATCGGATGCCAGGCGTTCTGGCTGCCCCGGCCGACGCGAAAGCCGTTGCGGTGGAGAATGCTCGAGACCTGGGCCGGCAGGACCTCCTCGTCCAGGTGGTTCCAGATCTTGCCTGAAGCACTGAAGGAGCCCGCCGGCGCGCGGACCTGCAGGATATCGAAACTGACCTGCAGAACCTCCACCGGTCTCCGTCGTGCGGTCTTGTTGCCCTCCGGCCCGTCGGCGGGATCAGGTTGCGGCGTCGCGCGGGTTTCGCCGGCGGCCGGGGTGCCCGGGGCCAGCCAGTCGGTCCCCCACCCGGTCTGGCGGCAGCCGCAAGCCAAGATCGCGCCCAGAACCATCGCCGTCGGCAGCGGGCCGCGGTGACCGACCTGTTCGCGCCCCGCGCGGCGCAGGGGGGCACCCCAGCCCGAGGAGCATCCTGGCGGTTCAGACATCAGGCGTCGCATCAGGACCCGTCACCCCGACCGGCCAGCCTACGCCCTGGCACGGTTGATGTCAACGGAAACCCATGCAGGCCATGGCCTTAGGGGCTCTGGAGGCTCCGACGTGCCCTGAAAGCGCAGGTTTCCTGGGCCCGCTCACGTGCGCCAGCCGTCCACAGAGCGTGGACTTGGCGGGTGATTGGTTTTATATACAAGGTTTGGCGCGGGAGCTCTGATTCGGCGTTTCAGCTTCCGGCAGCCGGTTCTTTTCAGGAGGCGGGGCCTTTGGCCGAAGACCTACCGACCCATTCCGCTGCCACGCCGCCGGGGGCTTCGCCGGCGGCATCCTCCGGCCGGGTGGACGTTCCGAAGGGCACCTGGGAACAGTGTCCCTCCTGCCAGGCCACGGTCTATCAGAAAGCTCTGGAGGAGAACCTGTACGTCTGCCCGGAGTGCGGCTACCACCACCGCATCAACGCGCGGACGCGCATCCGCCAGCTGGTCGATCCCGAGACCTTCGAGGAGTTCCTGGACGACCTGGTTTCGACGGATCCGCTGAGATTCGTCGAGACCAAGACCTACCGCGAGCGGCTGAGGGAAGTGCGCGAACGGACCGGCGAGATCGAAGCGGTGGTCACCGGCAAGGCCTTCATCCGCGGGCGGCCGGTGATCCTGGCGGTGATGGACCCCTTCTTCATCATGGCCTCGATGGGTGCGGTGGTCGGCGAGAAGATCACCGCGAGCATCGAGCGGGCCACGGACGAGAACATCCCCCTGGTGGTGGTCACCGCCTCGGGCGGAGCCCGCATGCAGGAGGGCATGGTCTCTCTCGTGCAGATGGCCAAGACCTCCGCGGCGGTGGCCCGGATGGACGACGCCGGGGGCCTGTACATCGTGGTGATGACCGATCCGACGACCGCCGGCGTGGCCGCCAGCTTCGCCTCGCTGGGCGATGTGCACCTGGCCGAGCCCGGGGCGATGATCGGTTTCGCCGGTCCGCGGGTCATCGAGAACACCATCAAGGCCAAGCTGCCCGAGGGCTTCCAGTCGGCCGAGTTCATGCTCGAGCACGGCTTCATCGACCGTATCGTGGAGCGTCGCCACCTTCGCACCGAGATCGCCCGGCTGATCGATTACGCCGGCAAGTAGGGCGCCGCCGGGCCGTGCATTTCGCCCGTCGCCGGCCCGTCGCGGCCGGCGGGCCCGATAACGCCCATGCCCCGGGGTCGCCCGTCTCGCGGCGTCTCGACCTCCGCCCGCGCCGCCGCCTGAACATCATGTCCGCGTTGCCGCGCGCCGATAACCGGACTGAAGCCGGCCCGGGCCGCACCGGTCCTGCAGGGCTCGACGGGCGGGGCGGAGACGGGCGGCGGTTCCCGCACAAAGGCGGGCAAGGAGAGGTTCATGCGTGCGGAAGACACGTCTCCGATTCTCAGCGATTACCGCGACGATCCGGACATGGGCGAGCTGATCAGCGAGTTCGTCGCCGGGCTCTCGGAACGGGTGGAGAAGCTCGAGGGTCTCGCAGAAAGCGGCGACCTGGCGGGCATCAGGACGCTAGCCCACCAGCTCAAGGGCGCCAGCGGGGGCTATGGCTTCGACGTGATCGGGCAGGCCGCCGGGCGGCTGGAGGCGGCCTGCAAGGCGAGCGAGGAACTGGAGCAGGTCCAGGGCGAGCTGCAGGAGCTGATTCAGCTGTGCCGTCGGGCCCGCTGGGTTCCCGCCGATCAGCCGGTCGGGCGGTCCTGGCAGTCCGCCGCCTCGTGACGTCCCGCCGCCCGACCCGGTTTTCCGGCTCCCTCGATCGTATTCCGCAACAGAGGGATCGGGCACGGGCAATGGAAGAACCAACAGGACACCCCATCGGGCGCGTGTCGCAGCACTTCGCTGCCGATGACGGCCCGACACGCCGAGTGCGGATGGCCTCTACCCGCTCTCCGGGCGGCATGTTCCGGGACGGCGCCGTGCAGGGGCTAATTTCGGCGAAGGCTTTATCGTCCGCGATCGCCCTCCGGCGGCCGCGCAGGAAAAACCGCCGCGACGCCTCAGGCGGGAAACTGCCCGGGCGTCGCGACGATTGCGGCCTGAAACGATCGGATGGCGTCCTGATGTCGGCTTCAGGAGCCGCCCCCACGGGGCGGCCAGCGACTGTCGCATCGGGCGGGTGCTCCGAGCCCCGTCAACCTGGCCGTGGCATCAACAGGACCGTGGCGCGAACAACGGTGGAAAAACTCACTTCTTCTTGGGGGCCTTCTTGCCCTTCCTGGCCGGGGCGATGCCGAGCACGGCCTCCTTGCAGACCTTGGCGACGCGGAACTTGACGACCTTCTTGGCGGGAATCTTGATGGGTTCGCCGGTCATCGGGTTCCGTCCCATGCGGGCCTTCTGCTGCTTGAGCACCAGCTTGCCGAGCCCCGGCAGGGTGAAGGTGTTCTTGGCTTCCCTGTAAGCCAGCTGGGCCAGTTCGTCGAGCAGCAACACCACCTGCTTCTTGGGCAGATCGGTCCGCTCGGCGAGCGCGGCGGCAATCGCCGACTTGGACATCTTTTTGGAATTGGCCATGGTGACCTCCTTGTACTTGCCCCGGGGCCGACCGCCAGCCCCTGATTTTCAGCGGAATATAGCACTTTTCCGGCTGGCGTCCAGTGGCGCGCGCTGAAAACTCAAGGTTTTTCAGGTTTTTTGTGCGCCGCGCGGAGTTTTCCGGCCGAAACCGGCACGAAGACGCCTGTCGGAACGACGGCGCCGGTTCGGCGATCGGCTGAAACCGGGCGGATCCGCGAGCGCCGGGCGCCCGCGTCCGGGTGGTTACATGCCCCATTTGAGCTTGGTCGTCAGAGGATACCAGAAGGGGCGGGTGGGGTTGTGCACCAGCAGGAAATCATTGGGAAAACGCCCCACCGTCAAGCGGTCGCCCGGCCCGATGGGCCAGGTAACCTGTCCGTCCACGACCACGCTGGAGCCTTCGTTGACCCGCAGGGCGGCGACCTCGACGGTCGAGTCTCCATCCACCACCAGGGGGCGGTGGGTCAGGGAGTGGGCCGCGATCGGCGAGACGGCGATGGCCCGCACGGTGGACTGCAGGATCGGTCCGCCGACCGCCAGGTTGTGGGCCGTCGAGCCGTTGGGGGTGGCCAGGACCAGTCCGTCGCCGCTGATGGTGGACAACTGGATGCCGTCAACCAGCAGGGCCAGCTCGATCATCCGGTAGGGCGGCCCGGCGTTGAGCACGAAATCGTTGACCGCCAGGCCCCGGCGCAGCTCCCGGCCCTCCCGGCTCACTGACCCCTCGATCATCATCCGGCGGGTGATCATGGCCGGGTCCGCCAGGGCCTGCTCGAGATGGGCCAGCAGTTCCTCGAAGCTGAATTCGGCTAGGTAGCCGAGCTTGCCGAAGTTGACGCCGATGATCGGGCGCTGCAGGGATCCCAGACCCCGGGCGGCCGCCAGAATGCTGCCGTCGCCGCCCAGGACGATGAAGCGGTCCGGGGCCAGTTCGGCGCAGCGGGCCGCGTCGCCGACCAGCCGGCAGGCGATCACATCCGCCCGCCCGGCCATGGCTTCCACCAGCGAGGCCATCTTGGCTTCGGCATCGGGTTTGGCCGGGTTACGCAGAATCACGACTCGTGGCAACATGCCCGTGCGTCCAATGGAAGGAACCGGCTCTTGAGGCTGCCACCGGCGCCCGGGGCCCGGGACCTCAACCCCGAGGCGAAGACCGCGCGCCTCGCGACGCGGCGAATGCGCCCGCTCTCCGGCAAGGGTTCACGAGGCCGGGATTATATCCGCGCGGGGCACTCGGACCACAACCGGCCCGGCGTGCAGATCTGCAGGCGCTGCAGCCGCGCCGCCGGCCGCCCGACAGCCGTCACGCGAAGAGGGGTACGAGACAACGCCACGTCTGACGGCCCGGTCGTCGGTCACCTCTTCGGCGACCAGGGACCCGACATGCCCGCAGATCGCGCAGGCCGGCGCAGACGAAGAGAGCGTCAGGAGATCGGGACGCCGGTGCAGCGGGGAGGCGGGAGACCTCGCGCCTGGCGCTGTCAGTACCTCTGCGGTGGGTTCGGGACGCCAGCTGCGGCCGCGGCGTCCAGCAACCACAGGCATCGACCGGTGACCGGGCGGACGGCGGAGGCCGGAAGCTCCGGGTCGCGATCGACAAGCAGGCGGCGGACGATGCCGGCCTTGGATGCCCCGGAGACCAGGAACCAGACCGAGGCCGCGGCGTTGAGCACCGGCAGCGTCAATGTCAGCCGGGTCGTGCCCAGCGCGGCGACAGGATTCGCCACCACCGAGCGGCAGGTCTCGTGCAGGGCAGGCGTGCCGGGAAACAGGCTGGCGGTATGTCCGTCGGTGCCGATGCCCAGGAGGACCAGGTCGAAGACCGGCACGCCGTTGGACGCGGGCAGCTGCTCGGCAAGGATGTCAGCATAGGCGGCCGCCGCGGCGTCGAGGTCCGCGGCCTCGCCGATCATGCGGTGGAGGTGCTCGCCGCGCACCGCCACGCGGTCCAGCAGCGCGCGGCGGGCCATTCCCCAGTTGGAGTCGGGATGATCGGGCCCGACGGGCCTTTCGTCGCCCTGGAAGAACCGCAGCGATGCCCAGGGAATCGTCTCGCGCCACGGTGGAGCAGCCAGGCGGGCGTACACGTCGCGCGGCGTCTGCCCGCCGGCCAGGGCCACGGCCGGGAGACGTCCGCCGGCGACGGCGTCCTGTGCCCAGCGGGCGAAAAGCGCGGCCGCCTGGCCGGCGAAATCCCCGAACACGCGGACCTCCGGCGGCAGGGGATTCACCGGTTCCTCCACGTGGCCCCGGAGGCTTCCAGCAGGTCGTCGGCCGCCGGGGGGCCCCAGGTGCCAGCCTCGTAGAAATGCAGCGGCGGCGGCTTGGGCCCGCTCCAGGCCTTCAGGATCGGGTCGAGGAACTCCCAGGCGGCCTGGACCTCGTCGCTGCGGGTGAACAGCGTCGAATCGCCGCGCACGGCGTCCAGCAGCAGCCGCTCGTAGGCCTCCGGCAGGGCGGCGGAAAACGCCTGGTTGTAGAAGAAGTCCATCTGCACCGGGTGGAGCTGGAAGAGCATGCCCGGGCGCTTGGCCGAGAACAGCAGGCTGATGCCCTCGTCCGGCTGGATGCGGAAGACCAGCACGTTGGGCTTGGCCTGGCTGATGTCGCAGACGTCGCCGACGCACTCGACGGTGGTGAACAGGTGCAGCGGGGGCTGCTTGAACTGCACCGCGATCTCGGTGGTCCGTCGGGCCAGGCGTTTGCCGGTCCTCAGGAAAAAAGGCACCCCCGCCCACCGCCAGTTGTCGATCAGCAGCCGCATGGCCACGTAGGTCTCGGTGTTTGACCGGGGATCCACGCCCTGTTCGGCCCGGTAGGCCGGCGCCGGCCGGTCCTCGACCGCCCCGGCGACGTACTGGCCGCGGACCACCTCCCGGCCGACCTGGGATGCCCGAAGCGGCCGCAGGGAGCGCAGCACCTTGACCTTCTCGTCGCGGATCTCCTTGGGCGCGAAGACCGCCGGCGGCTCCATGGCTACGAGTCCCAGCAGCTGCAGCGCGTGGTTCTGGACCACGTCGCGCAGGGCCCCTGAAGTGTCGTAATACTGTCCCCTCCGCCCTTCCATGCCGACCGTCTCGGCGACGGTGATCTGGACGTGATCCACGTAGCGGCTGTTGAAGAGCGTCTCGAAGATCGCGTTGCCGAACCGGAAGGAGAGGATGTTCAGCACCGTCTCCTTGCCGAGGTAGTGGTCGATCCGGTAGACCTGATCCTCGGCCAGCAGCGCCGCGACCCCGCGGCTCAGGTCCAGGGCTGACGCCAGGTCGCGGCCGAAGGGCTTCTCGATGACCACGCGGACGGCCGGATCTCCGGCGGGCAGCAGTCCGGCCCGGCCGAGGTTCTCGATGATCGGCATGAAGAAGGCCGGGTCGGTGGCCAGGTAAAAGACCCGCGCCTCGCCGCCCTCGCCCAGCGCCGCGGCCAGGCCCGCGTAGGCGGAGGCGTCGTCGAACACCAGCGCGTAGTAGGCCAGGCGGACGGCGAAACGTTCCCATTCGTCCGGCGAGGGCGGGATGTGCGAGTGGGCCCGCACGGCCTCGAGCATCATGGCGCGGAAAGCCTCTTGGGTGAACGGCCGGCGGGCGACGGCCAGGATCGCCGACCGCTCCGGCAGCAGGCCGCGGCGGTGCAGGTTGAACAGCGCGGGCATGAGCTTGCGGGCGGTCAGATCGCCGGTGGCGCCGAAGATCACGATTGCCACCGGGTCGGTGGCCCGACAGACGCTGTCGTCGGGGGCCGGTGTCCGGTCGAGCAGGCGGACCGTGGGCTCGGGCATGGCAAAGGGCTCCTGGGTCCCGACGGCGATCAGCATCGCGGCCGGACTTCCGGCTGGAGTATAGCCTCGCCGCCGCGGATCGACAGCCCCGGGCCCCGGCGGCGGCTTGCCCGGCTCCGACCGGCGGGCTACGCTTGCGGTCCGACGAGGCGGACGGGCTGATGATCACCTTTTCGCTGCAGAGCGGCTCGAACGGCAACGCCATCTTCGTGGAGGCCGGCGGCGTGCGCCTGCTGTTCGACGCGGGCATCTCCGGCCGCTGCGCCCAGGGCCGCATGCGCCTGCGACGCCGCGACATGCGCGAGGTGGACGCCCTGCTGATCTCCCACGACCACGCCGACCACATCCGCAGCGCGGGCGTGTTTCACCGCCTGTTCGGCATCCCGGTGTACATGACCCGCCGGACGTTCGAGGCCGCCCCCTGCGACCTGGGCCGCTTCACCGCCCTGCACCACTTCCCGGCCGGCCGGACGCTGTCCTTCGGCCCGGTGCAGGTGCACACCCTGCCGACGCCGCACGACGCGGCGGACGGGGTGGGCTTCGTCGTCGAGCACGACGGCCGGCGGCTGGGCATCCTCACCGATCTGGGGCACCCCTTCGCCGGCCTGCGCGAGACGCTGGCCTCGCTGCAGGCGGTCTATCTGGAGAGCAACTACGATCCGTTCATGCTCGAGAACGGGTCTTACCCGCTCCGGCTGCAGGAGCGGATCCGCGGCGCGGCCGGCCACATTTCCAACGAGGAATCGGCGCGGCTGGTCCGCGAGGCCGGAGCCCGGCTGGAATGGGTCGCCCTGGCCCACCTCAGCGCGGAGAACAACGAGCCGGAGCTGGCTTTGCAGACTTATCGTCAGATCGTGGGACCGCGTCTGCCGCTGCACGTGGCCACGCGCTACGACGTCGGGCCGGTGCTGGAGCTGTAGGCCGCGACACGGGGGCGGGCCCGGCCTGTTCAGGGCGAAGCCCGGCCCCGGCGGGCCCGGAACGCGCGCCGCAGGTCCGGGTCGCGAATCTGAACTCCGGCGCCGCGAAACAACTCCTCCTCGAGGGCCTCCATGCGACGTTCGATGAGCCTCGCCGACACCCGCCCTCGCAGCAGAACGCGGTCGGCCTGCTCGAAGGATTCCGGGCACGGCGCGATGCGCTCGGCCAGCGTGATCAGGTGGTATTGCCCGTTCTCATAGATCGCCGGCGGCACTTCGCCGGGCGTCAGCGCGAAAGCCGCCTGCCGCAGCAGCGGCGGCACCGCGGCGTCGTGGCGGGCGAAAGCCGGCATCAGCCCGCCGCGGGCCGCGGTCAGCGGGTTGCCGCTCATCTCGCGCGCGAGGTCCTCGAAGCGCGCTCCCGCGGCCAGCCGGGCCCGGGCCCGCTCCACGGCG
>CALLOB010000133.1 GCA_938005315.1 uncultured Phycisphaerae bacterium | reverse complement strand
CGCCATGACCCGACGACGAACCGCCGTCCCAACCGCCATGCTCGCAACCGCCGCAATGCTGCTGGCGACCCGTGCCGCGCCGGCCGGCGACCTTGACCCGGATGTCGGCAGCATCCTGCAAATGACCGGCGAGCTCCTGGCCAGCCACAGCCATCTCCTCAATCCCGACCAGCGCGGGCGACTGGACGAGCTGTACCGCCGGGCCAAGGAGGCCCAACAGGCCGGGGACGGTGCCACCCAGGCCACCACGACCTCAGCCGTGCTGCAGGCGCTGGGCGAAGTCAAAGGTCTGGCCACCCTGTCCATATCGCCCGAAAAACGCATCCTGCCGCCGCTTCCGCCTGTCGAGTTTCAGGGCGATGTCGGGGCGATACTCATGCGCATCGAGATCGCCGGAGCCCCCGGGCCGGTCCGGGGGGCGGTGCACATTCTGGATCACGCCAACCAGCCGGAGGCCATGACCACCGCCTCGATCGCACCTGACGGCACCACCTGGCTGCTGCTGCGCCTGATGAGCCTGCCCAAGGACCGAACGCACCAGCGGCTGGGGATCAAGGCCGGCCCGCAAACCTGGGGCGTGCTCCTGGACTATCGCCGCGCCCCCGTCGGCCGACTGGCGCTGACGGTGCTCGACGACGACACCGGCGAACCGACGCCGGCCATGGTGCAGCTGGTCTACGGACCCGACGGGGTGGTCCGAAGGCCGCCGAATGCCATCGAGTTCGCCCCGCAGTTCGACGGCCAGGGCTATCTCAGCGGCCGGCGGCGTGCCATCATCCCCGGCCCGGTCGAAGGCGACTACTGGTGCGTCACCGGCCCGTTCGACATGGAGGTCGCCCCGGGCGAATGGAAGGTCCTCGTCCGGCGAGGCGTCGAGCACGCCCCGGCCGCCGCCACGGTGACGGTGGAATCCGGGCAGACCACCCGGCTCACCCTCCGCCCGCCGCGCTGGGTGGACATGCGCCGCCTGGGCTGGTTTTCCGGCGACGACCACGTGCACTGCCGGATCCTCGACGACCAGGACGCGGCCAACCTCATGGCCTATGCCCGGGCCGAGGACGTCCACGTGGTCAATGTCGTCAAGATGGGCGACATCTACCGCACCTGGTTCGAGCAGCGCGGCTTCGGACCCCAGCACCGCGTCATCGCCGGCCACCACGTGCTCTCGCCCGGCCAGGAATGCCCGCGGACCCACGATGGCGGCATCGGACACACCCTGGCGATGAATACCCGCCGCATGATCCGCGACACCGACCGGTACTACATCTACGAATGGGTCTTCGACCAGGTCCATGCCGAGGGCGGCCTGTGCGGATACGCCCACGTCAACACCGGCATCTTCAGCGTCCACCGGGACATGGCCATCAACGTTCCCAAGGGCAAGGTGGACTTCGGCGAGGTGCTCCAGTTCGCCAACCTCGGCACCGACCTGTGGTACCGGTTCCTCAACACCGGCTTCAAACTGACCGCCTCGTCCGGTTCCGACATCCCCTGGGGCGGAACCATGGGCGAAGGTCGCGTCTATGCCCATGTCGGCGACGAACCTTTCAGCGCCGACGCCTGGTTCGAGGCCTTCGGCCGGGGCCGGACCTTCGTGACCAACGGACCCATGCTGACCCTGACCGTCGACGACGCCCTGCCCGGCGACGAGATCACCGTGACCGGGAACCGCATGCTGCGCGTCCGGGCCAGAGCCTGGGGCGACCCGCGGCGCGTGCGCCCGACCCGCCTCGAGATCGTCCGCCACGGCGAGGCGATCCGCACCGTCGAGCCCGCCCCCGGCGACACCCCCTCGGAACTGACCGTCGATATGGAGATCCCGGCCGGGGCGGGATTCTGGATCGCCGCCCGGGCCGAGGGCGAACACGGCGAACGGGCCCACACCACGCCGGTTTACGTCATCCGCGAGGGCCTGCGCTTCTGGAAACACGACCAGGCCGACGGGCTGATCGACAAGGGCCTGGCGTCGCTTGCCGAAGTCGAGAAGCTCGTCGCCGACGCCGCCGAGGCCGACGCCCAGGGTCGCGTGGAGGACGATCGCACGCTCAAGCAGCTGGCCGTCCAGGGCCCCGAGCTGCTGCGATGCGTCCGGGAAGCGCAGAAGATCTGGGAAGACCTCCGGGCCACGGCCAGAGCCGAAACCCCGATCCGGGCGGCTCTGAAATGAGCGACCGGCACTCCGACGCGGCTTCCCGGCCGCCGACCGCCACGCGCGATCGCCTGCGCGCCCCGACGGTCAGAAGACCAGCCGGTCGTCGGCCAGCCGCTCGAGCAGGGCGTTCATCAGCCGGTCCTCGTCGGCCTCGGTAGGCCCCTGATAGGTGACGGAGAAGCGCAGGTAAGGCCCGGCGTCGTCCCAGGGCACGGTGCAGATCGATCGCTGGCGGATCAGCCACTGCGAGGCCTCCTCCGCGGAGGCGAACGTCGGACCGCCCTCCACGCCGCGCGGGGCCGGCACGTACAGGAAGTACGTCCCGCCGGGCATGTCCGCCCTGAAGCCCAGCCGCCGCAGCGCCGCCACCAGCTTGCCGAGACGCCGCTCGTACTTGGCCCGCACGGCCGCGGGGATCGACGGGTCGGCCAGGGCGGCGATGGCCGCTTTCTGAATGGCGATGAACTGGCCGCTGTCGCTGTTGTCCTTGATGTCCCCGAAGGCCCGCACGATCCGCTCATGCCCGGCCACGAAGCCCAGGCGCCAGCCGATCATGTGGAAGCCCTTGCTCATCGAGTGGACCTCGACGCCGACGTCGCGGGCCCCCTCGATCTGCAGGAAGCTCAGCGGCCGCCGCCCGTAGGTCAGCATGATGTGGGCGGCGTCGTGGACGACGACGATCTCGTTGCGGCGCGCGAAATCGACCACCCGGCGGAAGAAATCCTCGTCGGCCAGCCGGCCGGTGGGGCTGTTGGGGTAGTTGAGCACCAGCAGCTTGGCCCGGCGGGCGATGTCCTCGGGAATCGCGTCCAGGTCCGGCAGAAAGCCGTTCTCCTCCCGCAACGGCAGGCTGAACACCTGCCCGCCGTAGTAGCGCGTGTGCGTGCCGGCGACGGGGTAGCCCGGAACGGTCATCAGCGTGATGTCGCCGGGGTTGATGAACGCCGCCGGAAGCATCGCCAGGGCGGGCTTGCTGCCGATGCAGTGCAGGACCTCGGTCTCGGGGTTCAGCCGGACGCCGAACTCGCGCTGCATGAAGGCCGCGGCGGCGTCCTTGAACGGCTGGATGCCGTTGTCCGCGTAGCCGCGGTTCTCGGGCCGGTCGATCTCGACCTTCATCGTCGAACGCACGATCTCCGGGGCGATCTCGTCGTTCTCGCCGATGCCGAAGTCCAGCAGCGGCCGGTCGGGGAAGTCCGCGATCGCCTGCCGCTTGGCCCGCTTGATCTTCTCGAACTTGTAGATCGCCGTGCCCTTGCCGTACCCGGCGCCGCCGATGCGCTCGGCGAACAGTCGCTGAAAATATGGATCGCTCATCGTTTCGAAGACCTCGCGTTCGGAGCCGCCGCCGCTCCTGCGGCGCGGTCCGGGTCAGGCATCGGGCCTTTTCGCCCGGCGTTCATGGCCGGCGTTCACGTCCCAGCCGCTCCTGGTACTCCCGCCAGGCCCGCATCGACCGCTGCAGGTGCACCCGCACGTCGCCCTTCAAACCGTATCCCTGAAGTCCGACCGCACCGTCGAAACCCAGCTCGACCAGCTCCTTCAGCAGGCCGAGGACGTCGAAGTCGCCCTCGCCCAGCGGCCGGATGAAACGGCTCCAGTCCCGGAAGTCCGGGTCCTGCCGGTCGGCCCCGTTGATCGACACCACGAACAGATGCGGCCGCAGTTCCCTCAGCAACGGCGCCGGGTCGCCGCCGCCGTCCACCCTGAGCCAGTGGCAGAGATTGAAGCTCACGCCGAGGTTGGGCCGCCCGACCGCCTGCACGATGCGCAGCGCGTGCCGGTGGCTGGCGATGTAGTCGCCGGTGTGGGGATAGATCGCCGCCCGGACTCCCCCGGCGGCCAGCACCTCCGCCAGCTCGCGCAGCACCGCCTCGGCCGCCCGGTCGTTTTCCGGCGAGACCGCCGCCCGCTTTTCGCTGCGGACCACCAGCCAGACCACCGTCCCTCGGCCGCGCAGCAGGGGGACGTGGGAAGCGAAGGCCGGATCGTACTTCGGACCGTCGGCGTCGAAGGTGACTACCAGGTAGAGCGCCGACAGCGGCAGCTTCAGCTCATCCAGCACCTCCAGCATCGCCGGCAGTTCGGCGGTGTAGGCCGGCCCGTAGCCCCCGTAACCCAGCTCCACGAGCATTTCCGCCTGCCGGCGGACGGTCCGGTGACCCTCGTCCTGCGTGGCGGTGTCCATGGCGAAGAACGCCCCGGAAAGCCCGGGCCGCGCGGGCCGCGCGGACGGCTGCGTTCCGGCCGCCGCGCAGACCAGCAGCCCGATCGGGACCCATGCGGACGCCTTCATGAAAAGCTCCTCGCGCGGTGCACGGCGTCCCCGCCCGTGTCGCGGACCGGACCGCCGCCCGGCGGGCTCAAGGCTTCCGGACCGGCCCGATCAGTTCGACGATGTTGCCGTCCGGATCGCGCAGGCACGCCAGCCAGTTGTGGTCGCCCAGTTCCTCCGGAAAACGCACCGGCCCGTTGACCAGCGGCCTGGCTCCGGCATCCGCCGCCCGGCGCAGGGCGGCCGTGAGATCCTTCACGAAGATCGTCAGGTAGCGGATGCCGTAAGCGCTGTGAATGAACTCGCTCGGGCAGGTCGCCGGCTCGGTTTCGGGTATCTGCATGAGCTTGAGCTTGGCGGCCTCCGCGGCCTCGCCCAGCGCCAGTACATGCACGCGGAAGAGCTTGTAGTCGGTCAGGCCGGCGTGCCCGCTGAAGTCCGCCTCGATGTCGATCGTGGTCAGCGGCTTCAGGCCGATCACGTCGCGGTACCACGAAACCGACCGTTCGATGTCCCGGACCACCAGCCCAACGTCGATGGCCGTGCGGCTGAAGTCGTCCCCCGGCCGCGCGGCCGGCGCGGTGGCCGGAGCCGCCGGTTGCGGAGCCTCGTCGGCCCCGGTCATCAGCATCAGCATCGCCCCCAGAACGATCGTCACATGTCCCAATCGCATCTTGTTCCTCCCCGTGTTTCCGGCCCGCAGCCCCGGGACGGGACAACCCCGATGCGCCCCTCCCCTGCCGCGAATACTGATCGCGGAGGATTATCAGGACCGGTCCGGCATGACGCAAGCCGCCGAGCCTTGCGGTTGAACCGGCCGGACAACCGGTTGAAACGGCCCTGACTCTTCGGCTATCCTCAACCCGGAGCCTTTGCGGGGAACACACATCCATGCGGCCGGAGGAACGAAGCCATGGGCCCACGATCATGTTTCACAGACCGCGTGCTGAACTGGTTTAATCGGTCCGGCGCCTCGTTTGTGCTCCCGGCGGCGCTTCTGGCGGCGACAACCGCGGTCCGGGGGGTCGAGGTCCAGGCGAACTACGGGCAGATCCTGGGCGCCCAGCCGATGGCCTACGGCACCAACGAGGTGTCCGGCCAGCTTCCGCCCAGCCCGGTGGCCTCGGCCCGCCTTGCCGAACTGCGGACCGGTTGGAGCCGTTACTGGCTCGGCGCCGACATCGCCCCGGCCCCGGGCGCATGGAACTGGAGCACGGCCAACCTCGGCATCAGCCGGATCCTGGCCGCCGGCGCACGCCCGATGATCTGCTTCGCCGGCATCCCCGACTGGATGGCCGTCACGCCCACCGGCCATCCCGGCTGGAACCGCCCGCGCGACCTGCAGGAATGGGGCGCCTACTGCGTGGCGGTGGTGGATCATTTCCGCGATCTGGGCTATCCCGTCGAACAGTGGCTCTGGGAGATCTGGAACGAGCCCAACAATTACAGCGGTTCAGGCCCCTGGTCCGTCGAGGGCTATCTGACGGTCTACGACGCCGCAGCGGCGGCCCTCCGCGCCGCCTACCCCGGCATTCCGGTCGGCGGACCGAGCACCGACGGCATTCCCTCCAGCTGGATCATCCCCCTGCTGCAGGGCCACGACGTGCAGTTCATCACCTGGCACCGCTACGGCTCGTGGGACCCGACGCTGAGCAAGCCGGACGCCCAGTACATGAACGAAACGCCCGGCTTCGGCTCCGCGGCCGCCGCCGTCGAGGGCTGGATCAACAGCTACCGCCCCGGCGAAGGCATACTCAACATCTGCGGCGAACTGAACCTCAACGCCTATTGCTGCCCGATCGATTCGCGCATCTGGGCAATGATGTGCGCACCCTGGTACGCCTCCTGCATGCGGCACATGCTGCTGGCCGGCTGCGATATCGAGATGTTCTTCGTCGGCACCGACAAATCCTGGCCCAACTACGGCCTGTTTCTCGGCGTCGGCGAGCAGGCGGGCCTCCGCAGCCCGGCCTTCTTCGGCAAGCGGCTGTTCGCCATCGGAGCCCCGCGCAACGCTCAGCGGGCGTTCTCGTCCTCGAACTCGACCACCCTGGAGGTGCTGGCCACCCGCACGCCGGTGCGCGACAGTCTCATCCTGATCCACAAGGCCGACGTCAGTGTGTCCGTCCAGGTCGCCGTGCAGGGCACTCCGGCCGCCGGCGCGGTGCTCTACACCATCGACCAGGCAGCCTACACCGCCGGCGAGCCGTCCGTCACCGTGCTGACCGGTTCGCCGCCTTACGATCTGTCGTTCAGCGGCTACGCTGTGGGACTGATGGAAATCTGCCCGCCGGGCGTCATCTGCGACCAGGACCTCGACGACGACGGCGTGATCAACATCGACGACAACTGCCCGCGGGACGCCAACCCCGATCAGGCCGATGCCGACGGCGACGGCTCGGGCGACGTGTGCGACATCTGCCCCGCCGACCCGCTCAATGACGCCGACGCCGACGGGTATTGCTCCGACGTGGACAACTGCCCGACGATCCACAACCCCGACCAGGGCGACAGCGACGGCGACGGCCGGGGAGACCTCTGCGACGCCTGCCCGGACACCCCGCCCTGGCATCCGGTCGACGATCGGGGCTGTCCGGTCCCGGTCAAGGCCGATTTCGACGGCGACCGCGATGTGGACCAGCTCGATTACGCGTTCATCCAGCGATGCCTGGACCTTCCCGGACTGCAGCCTCCGCCGGACTGCCAGCCCGCCAGGCTCGACGGCGACAACGACGTGGACGCCGACGACCTCCAGGTCTTCCTGCGGTGCATGTCCGCGCCGGGCATCCTGCCCGGCCCGGCCTGTTTCAACTGACGGCCCGCGAATCCCGGTCCGAGGCGGGCATCGAGGCAGGACACCGGCGCACGGGCTTCAGCGCGGATAGCAGTTCCTTCAGCGCGGATAGTAGTTGTAGTCGTACCGGGACGTGCCGGAAGTCGATGGAGACATATAACCGACCCTTCGTCCGTAGCGGTCGTAGCGGTCAAGGATGCCGGGCCCGCCGGGGACCCCGGCGGTACTGGAGCCGGTCCGGCGGCCGGTTGAGTCGTAGTCGTTGTAGCCGTGCATCGCTGACGGGTCGCTGTAGCCCGTACGGCGCCCTGAGCGATCGTAGTAACTCAGTCCGCCGAACGGCCGCGGCGTGCTGTATCCGACTCGACGGCCCGATGAGTCGTAGAAGCTGAAACCGCCGTCGGGCCTGGGGGTGGTGTAGCCGATCCGACGTCCCGATGCGTCGTAATGGCTCAGCCCGCCGAAGGGACGCGGAGTGCTGTAGCCGATCCGCCGGCCTGAAGCGTCATGATAGTTCAGCCCGCCCAGGGGACCGGCGGTGGCCTGATCGACTCTTCGGCCGGTGTGGGTGGGCTTGACGCCCGCAGCGGCCGCGCCGGAAGACCGACCGGCGACCGCTACTCCCGACGGGCTGCCGCCTTTCCGCGGCTCGCTCTGGACGACCTCGGGGAAGGTCAGCACCATCGCACACACCAGAATCGGCAGATATCGCACTGGCATGCCGTCCTCCGCTCAAACCGGTATCCGCAGGAGCCGTCACACGCCAGTATTGTAACAATGAGCCACCGACCGGGGCGTGCAAGCCGGTCAGACAGGCGGCCGGGCGACGGCTCGAATCCCGTAAGCTTCGACATAACAGTGCGTTAGGCTCGTTGGCCTCTCGCCCGCCGTGCCGACGAACTCCATTTTTGCCGCCTCGCGCGGCCGGGAACTGCGTCACCAGACCGCACATCGGGTCACTGGCCCGCGGCTGCCAGGGCCATGTTGTTGTCTTCGGAGAGCTCGTACAGCCCGTCCCCGGGGTCCACCACCACCCGCACCTCGGACTCCGCCGCCTCGGCCGGCAGCTCCAGGGAGATCTCCACCGATGAAGGTTCGAGGTTCCGGGGTGCCGGCAGATCGGGGATCCGAACCCGCGGGCCGGGCTTGAACCCCGAACTCCCGCGGAACTGAAGCTCGGCGAAAGCCCCATTCGCTGCGGCATTGCCGATGTTGTGGACGACGGCCGTCAGCCGTCGCCCGTCGCGCCGAAGATCGCGGGAATGAATCGCCAGGTCCGCGGCCCGCGGCGGCACGGGCATTGCCTCCTCCAGCCGCAGATCGACGGCCACCTCGGTTCGGGGCGGCAGCGTCACCCGGACCTTTTCGGCCCGGTGCAGGATGTCGATCCCGGTCGGCTCGCTCCAGGCGTAGCGGCGCTGGGCGGGGTGCTCGCCGGGCAGAATAGCGCCCGAGGTCAGCAGGTAACGGCCCGTCGTCAGCGTCCAGGGCCGCAGGACGATCTCGACGGGCTCATCCCAGAAGGTGTAGAGCCAGACGCGCAGCCGCGTGGCCGACTGGTCCACCACCAGGGCCGCGAAATCCGGCGACGGCGTCTCGTAGGTCACCGCGAACGTCGGGTAGTCCGCATCCACCGTCATGGTGATCGCGCCGCAATAGGCCCCCCAGAGATCCTCAACCGCCGGCAGGTGCAGCCGGTCGGTGGACTGCACCTCCGTGGTCATGAACCAGAGGTTGTGCCGCAGGCTCTCGGCCGCTCCCTTGAAGCGGTCCAGGTAGCGCTGCAGGTCACGGTCGATCCGGTACAGCAGCGGCGCCGAGCCCGACCGGCGCGTGTACTCGTCGTATGCGCCCTCCCCGGTCAGGTGTCGATACAGGGCCGTCAGCTGCGGCGAGGCCTGATGGACCGCCTCGGAGAAGTGCCACGCCCGCGTCCCCGGCTCGGTCGGGCCGCGAACCAGCGGACCAGCCGTCGCCAGATCCATCATCCGCTGGAACGGGTGCAGAAAACGCCGGTCGCCGGTCAGGGCGTACGCCGCCAGCATCGTCTCATGCAGCTTCACCGGGATGCCGATCGGGCCGTAGTAGTTGGCCGCCCTGGGACTGTACCACGGCTCGCCGCTGGGGCAGTTGTAGTCGCCGCCGGGGTACCACAGCGTGCCGGGAAAGATGCCCGCCGGCTTGGTCGGCTCGTCGATCATCGCCGCACGCCGCCAGCCGTCCGCCCAGCGCACCAGCCAGTCGCGGGCTTCCTCGTTGCCGTGCCAGGCCAGCCATAGAAAGTGCTTCATCGCCCGGGCGTGGTAGCCGGTGTCGCCGCCGCCGATCAGCGACTCGTGCACGCCGTTGGCGCCGAACTCGGTGGACTTGAATCGCGGGTAGCCGTGGGCGTCCAGCCCCATGAACCGCTCGCGGATGGTCCTGGCCGACCGCAGATTGAACGCGTAATAGCGCGGGTCGCCGTAGCGCAGCAGCAGCATCGTCGGGAACGTGTCGGCCGAGGGCTCGGCGGAGTGCTCCACGTCTCCGATCTCCCGGCTGTAACCGTCGGTGCACTCGTGCGTCCAGATCCCCTCGGCCAGGCGGTCGATTCCGTCCAGGACCCTGCCGGCGCAGGTCGATACCGCCGCGATCGGCACCCACCGGCGCATCATCTCCACGTCGTCGCCCCAGCCGCCGCCGAACTGGCCGTCGGGCATCTGCCGCAGCGCGCACATGCGTTCCAGCACCGCCAGCTCGCGGGCGTAGACTTCCCGCAGATAGGCCGCCCAGGCCGGGTGATGCTCCGTGTCGGCGGTCAGCTCCTCGCCCCAGGGCACCGGCCGGCCGGCGTACTCGTTGAGCACCCGGTTGTCCGGCCAGAGCTCCAGCAGCTCGCGCATCCAGCCGCGGGCGGTCTCCTTGAGCGGCTGGCTGCCGCTCTCGGCCCCGTTCCAGTAGGTGTAGCGGGCTCTGAAGAGCTTGGCCTTGTGGTAGAAGGGGTTGCCGCGCGGCCCGACGCCCACCAGCACCAGGGCGTCGTTACTGCCCTGGCGGTTGAGGACCAGCCGGCCGAAGGACCGGACCGCCGGCAGGTAGGCCTGCAGCACCTCGTCCTGCGGCCGGGCCGCGGCCTGGCGTTCCCACAGGGCGGCGAAGGCCCCCAGTTCCCCGAAATCAACGCTGGTCCCCAGGTTGCCATATACCGGCCGTTCGTGGTAGTCCAGATCGCCGTAAAGATGCGCCAGGCCCGCCAGCTTCAGCCGGACGTCGTCCAGGGCCAGGAATGCTTCACGCGCCCGGTCATAATCCCCGCGGTTCAGAGCCTCCAGAGCCGCGGCCGCATCCGGCGGAAGCGGCGCGAGGGCCTTGACCGTCCGACCTTCGCGCTCCAGCGGCAGCCCCGGAAGCGACTCGAGGTACGTCGGCGTGTCCGGATGCGGCTCGGACCGCTCGTAGACCTTCAGGTTGTCCACGTACATCCCGCCCCAGGTCACGAACCCGGCGCGGTTGAACATCGGACCGCCCACCAGCTCCCCGCCGCCCTCCAGGATCTTCGTACCGTTGACCGTGTAGGTGATGGTCCGCCCCTCCCGCTGGGCGACCATGTGGTACGTTTTCCCCTGCTCGATGACGAACGGCGGATGCTCATCGACGACGTGAACGCCCGGTCCGATGAGGTGGTTGGCCCGGTTGCTGCGGGCCCCGAAGCCCAGCAGGTACTGCCACATGCCGTCGACGTTGGAGTTCAGCGTGACCGACAGGTCGCACGCCAGCCGCTCGGGCCAGGCCATGGTTTCGAACTCCAGCCGCACGTCCATGGCCAGGGGCCGGTCGATCAGCACCACCGCCCCGGACCCCACCAGGAGGAGCCGGCCGTTCTCTATCCGCAGGGCCTCGCCCTTGAGCCGGTACATTTCGCCCGGCTCGTCCCGCTCGAAGTCGTCCTCGAACACCAGCTTCCAGTCCGCCACGGCCGCGGGCGTGCAGAACGCCCACGCGAGCGCCGCAGCGACGGTCCAGCGCTGCCTGAGGGTCATGATCGCTCCTCGAAAAGCGCGGTTCCGGCCCGGTCGCCCGTCCTCAGGGCCCGGCGGGGGCCGAAGTCGTCGTTTCGAAAATGACGCCGCGGTCGAAACGCGGCTCCTTCTCCAGGGCATCGAGAATCGGCATGCGGCCGTACTTGGGGTTGTCGTGCCAGCTGTCGATGGCGAACATGCCGCTCTCGGTGTGCCAGATCCAGCTCATCTGGGCGAACAACGGATCGCCCCAGTATTGCGGATGCCGGGGATTCATCCGCTGGAAGATGCCGAGGTTCAGATCGCGGTGCAGCTCAGGCGTCACCTTCGGATAGTCCGGATCCGCCTGGTTGTCCGGAAAGGCCCCGCCCTCGGTGCTGAGAATCGGAATCCGGGCCGGAAGGTAACGGTCCATGAGATGAATCAGCAGCTCTACGCCCAGGTAGCAGCTGTTGTCCTTCATCAGCGATTCGAACCGCTCGGCCGGCGTGGCGTGCGGAAGATTGCGTTGCGGATCGAAGGGGTAGTCCAACGGGTGGTTCAGCGGCCCCAGGTGCACGCCGAAGGCCGTGCCGGCGAAGGCTTCGTCGATGGCCCCCCACTTGCGGAACGTCTCGAAGCAGTCGGTCCACCATTGACCGGCGGAGCGCCCGTCGCTTCCCCCCACGCTCATCGCGTAGAACACCGGAATGGCCCCCTCCGCGGCGATCAGCCGGCGGGCGTTGAGCCACTGCCGGCAGAGCCGCTCGACCCGCTCGGGCTTCTCCCACTCGCCGGCCGCCCATTCCAGCTCGAGGTTGGGCTCGTTGCCGGCCTCGATGTACCGGGCCCCCGCCTTGACATAGGCCGCGACCAGCCGGCGGAACTCCGCCGACTCCTGGCCGGGGCGGGGATAGTGCGGTGCCGGCCGATCGACGTAAAGCCGGACCACCGGCTCGATGCCCGCGGCCCGCGCGGCCTTGACCACCTCCAGCTTGTTCGCCCCGCACGCCAGGACCTTGAACCAGCTGAAGCCGTAGCGCTGCCTCATCTCCCGCAAGAGCTCCGGGGAGGCCTGCCACATGCAGTTGGGGTTGTCATGAATGCCCCAACCGGTGTCCGGAGCCGGGGGTCGGGGATAGTCCGATAGCTTCAGCCAGGCGGCCGCTCCACCCTGCCCGGCACCCCCGGCAGACTGCCCGGCGGCAACTTGGACCAGGGCCGGCAGCCCCAGACAGCACAACCCGCAAACGACCAGCCGAACGTAAACCATGGCCATATCACTCCTCCAGGCCGCCGGCGGGCCACCCGCCCGCCGGCCGGGTCGCCAGCCTAACGGCTCGGCGGGGCCGGGGCAATCCCCGAAGGTTTTTTCAGTCTTGTTTGACCCGGTTCAAGCGGATATAATAGCACGCGGGTCGCAGGATCCCTCAGTCCCCCGGGAACCCATCGGTCGCCAGGGAAGCCCCGAGCCCCCCAACCACGGGAGCCGGGCATGCCGAGCGTCCTGCAGGAAAGTGGGTCCGAGCACCGCCGCGACGTGCGGTCCGGTCTTCGAAAGACCGGCTAGGACAGGGGTTCCGGGATCGTCGAGCATCCGATATGATAACTCCAGGGAGAACCGTCGCCCGGGATCGCACATGTCGCCCGTGCCGGTGTTCGAGCCGGCCGCCCCGGGCAGCAGGACTTACTCGAGTGGGCCCGGTGCAGGGGACCGCAGCCAGTTCCGGGCGGCGACCGGGCGGTGCGTTTATCGCGGCGACGCGCGGCGACGCGCGACCGCCACAGGGGGAAGCCGGTGTGAAAACCCAGAAAAAGCCACGGCGACAACTGACGTTGCAGCGCGTGGCGGACCACGCGGGCGTTTCCAAGGCCACCGCCTCGATGATCCTCTCGGGGCGAGCGGGCTACAGAAAACTGTTCAATCCCGAGACGGTGCGCAAGGTCTGCCGGAGTGCCGCGGCGCTGAAATACCGCACCAACGTTTTCGCCTCCAGCCTCGGACGTCACAAGACGCCCTTCTTCGCCCTGGTGGTGCCCGGCAGCGGGTATGACACCTGGCAGGGCTGGAGCTACGAGGCCTTCGAGAGCCTGTTGGTCGGCGGCGTACTGGCCGTCTCTGCGGAAACCAACACCTACCCCATCGTGCTCACGCTGGCCGCCGATGCCACCGAGGCCCGCATCAAGGCGGTGGACGATATCATCTCCGGGGGCGTCTTCGGCACCATCGCCCGCACGCCCCCCCCGGCGCTGGTGCACCGGCTGCACGACCACATTCAGGAAGGCTATCCTGCGGTCGTCGTGTTCCCGGAATGCGGTTTCAAGTGGCCCTCCAACGTCGTCGATGCCGACAACGTGGGCATGGGACGACTGGCCGGCGAGATTCTGGCCCGCAACGGCCGGAAGAAATGGTCGATCATCTGCTTCAAGTCGGATTCCCTCAGCCAGGAGGCCCGCCGCAGGGGCTTTCAGGAGGCCGCCAGACGCCACGGCGCGACGGTGCGCGTGATTCGCGTCGAACCGACCTCCAACCCCTCCCAGATCGGCGAACTGCTCATACCCCGCCTGCTGCGAACCAGGCCCGACGGGCTGTTCGGAGTCAACGGCGCCGCCTCCGTGGGGGCCATGGTCGCCGTCACCCGCATGGGCCGCCGCCCGGGCGAGGATGTCGGGGTGCTCGGCGTGGACTGCTCCATGTGGGCCGAGGAGGCCGTGCTCCGGTGCAGCATCACCTCGCTGGGGGTGTCCTGGAAGGAGGCCGGCAAGGTGGCGATGACCAAGCTGCTCGAGATGCGCTCCACCGGAGAATCCACCTTCCCCAGCCTTTTCCTCAAGCCGGTCATCACCCCGGGACGCAGCTGTCCCGTGCCGTCAGACGTCCTGGAACAGACCGAGGCCGGCATCCTCTCGGCCTGACCGGACCCCGGCCTGAGCCCCGGACCGTCAGCCGAAGTCCGTGCGCAGCGGCAACCGCCCGGGGTTCCCTGTCGCGGACCGTTCGCCGCGACCGCCCGCCCTGCAGGCCGGCCGTCCATTCTCATTTCGGCTTGCGCCGCTGCAGCGGATCCCAGAAGCGGATGTGCTGGTCGGTGTTGTCCTGCGCGGGGTTGACCGTCCTGCACTGACGGAACTCCACGTGCCCGTCGTTGAACACCAGGTTGCCGGCGCCGACCTGACTCGATATGTGGCTCTTGCGACCCGTGCCGTGCCGGCTGCCGTTGAGGCCCTCGCCGAACTTGTTGACGAAAGGCCACCACAACGTGCTGCTCCACATGCCGTCCGGCTTGGGGTTGGAATCCCCGAACAGGATGTTGTCCGCCGGCACCTTCACCTTGCTCTCCGGCCACCAGTTGCGCGTCGCGATGTACGTGCCGCTGGTGTTGCCGTCGGGATGCAGGTGGTTGCCCAGGAAGAAGGCGTTGTAACCGTAACCCAGGTTGTGCCCGTCATAGCCCCACTGCCAGTAGTTGCGGTCCCGCTGTATGCCGGTGGAAAGGCTCGGACACCGCGGGAGCTGCCGGCTCTTGGTGTACGACTCCAGCAGGTGGAACCACTGCTTCTCGACCTCTTCGCTCCGGCCGTCCACGGTCACCGTCGCCATGTAGCGGTGCGGCGGGAAAATGCCCCGATAGGCCTGCAGGTAGAACACGTTGGCCTTGTGCAGCTGTCCGAGGTTGCTGCGACAGACCACGCTGCGAGCCTGCTCGCGCGAACGGGCCAGTGCCGGAACGAGCAGGCCCAGCAGCAGGGCCATGATCGCCACCACCACCAGCACCTCGATCAGGGTGAAGGCGGATCGCCGAAGGTGTCGTGGACGCGGCTTCATCGACTTGCACCGCCCCGGAGCCCTGCAAGTATGCATCGGCCGGGACGCTCCCGGGCTTGACCGGACGCCCCCGACGAAGCCGCGCCCCGGAGGGGCTCCTTGCTTCCGGTGCGGCATTCCGTTATGGACATGCTCGCAGGCGCCTGCGCCCGATTGTATCGTACCGGTTCAGAACTCCCCGGGCAAGAACCTTCGGCCGCCGGTCGCGGGCCAGGGTCCCCGCGCGGTCGCGAACCTTCGATCCGGTCGCAAGCCGCTCCCGGGGATCGCCCGAAACCCCGAAAGCCCCACGGGCAGGCGGCCGAACGGGAACCGTACAGGCATGGCCGACCAGGGAGGACCACCATGCGACGCGACGCCAGACGCCCGTCCCGCGGGAAACCTTCGCCGGACCCGATCGCGGCATGCCGCCACCCGGATTGCCGCTGCGGCCTGAGCCGCCGGCAACTGCTGAAGATCGCCGGCACCGGTGCGATCGCCTCCATCCTCCCCGGGCCGCCGGCGTTGATGGCCGAGTCCCCCCAGACCCCGGACGCCGCCGGGCACACGGTGCCGGCCGACAAGCGGCTGTCGGAGGAATGGCTGCGCCGCCTCTTCGAACGCGGCACGCCCCAGGTCTTCGCCGGCAACGACCTGGCGACGATCGGCATGCCCGTCGGCGGTATCGGCGCCGGCCAGCTCTATCTGCTGGGCGACGGCACGCTGGGGTGCTGGCAGATCTTCAACCGCCAGC
>CALLOB010000132.1 GCA_938005315.1 uncultured Phycisphaerae bacterium | reverse complement strand
GCCAACAACGCGGACAACTCGGCAACGGACGGCATATGTAACGGTCACGCCCCCCACCGTTCACCGAAGCCAGACACGGGGATCGCTGCCATGAACACGACCGAACCGGAACCGACCGACGCCGGCCTGCCCGACGACGTGGCCGAGGCCTGGGCGACGGTGCTGATCGACATCCACGAGCGGCTCGAGGCCGAGCAGGCTGAACCGAAACCGCACGACGAGGCCACTTCTCCCTCTCGGCCCGTGGCCCGGGTCGCCGCCGAGCATGACGCCCCCGGCGGCGACCCCACTTCCCCTACCGACGCGGAGGACCGACCATGCACCGCCTGATCTCCCTCATCCCGGTCGTCCTCGACTCCGAGCCGGTCCTGGCCTGCCCGCTCTGCGGACAAGTCGAAGTGCATCCGACCAGTGTCCGCTGCAACCCGGCTGGCGAACTGCCCGGCCAGGTGCGGATCGAGGAGCCCGGCGTGCTGTGGAACGGCAACGCCGAGCCGGACGGACGCGGGGTGCGGATCGACCTGTTCTTCTGGTGCGAGCGCGGCCACACCTTCGCCGTGTCGTTCCACTTCCACAAGGGCCGGACGCTGGTCAAGCGGACGCTCGACCCGGCCGACCCGCCGTCGAAGACCATCTGGCGGAACTGACCCACGCACCACCCGGAGGCCCCATGAGCCATCGCGACATGGCCGTGGCGAGGCTGCGCGCCGGACTGTGCGTGCTGCCCGCCCGGACCGACAGCAAGCGGCCCGCACTGGTCGGCTGGAAGGAGTTCCAGAACCGGCTGCCCGACGAGGCCGAGATCGACACCTGGTTCGCCGACGCAGCTGCGATGTGCGTCGTCGCCGGTGCGGTCTCCGGCAATCTGGAGATGCTCGACTTCGATGCCGGCGGCACGGCGTTTGGCGCCTGGGCCGATCTGGTGCGAAGCGAATCGCCGGACCTGTTCGACCGGCTGGTGATCGAGCGGTCGCCCTCGGGCGGGCAGCACGTCGTCTACCGCTGCCCGGACGGCGTGTCCGCGAATCTCAAACTGGCCCAGCGGCGAGTGATCGTGCCGTCCGGCGAGCGGGTCGAACTGCACGGCAAGGAGTACATCCCGCGCCAGGTCGGGGACCAGTTCGAGGTGCTGCTGACGCTGATCGAAACCCGTGGCGAGGGCGGGCTGTTCCTGTGCCACCCGACCGCCGGGTACGAGTTGCTCCAGGGCGACTTCCTGGCCGTGCCGTCGCTGTCCGCGTCCGAGCGGGAGTTGCTGCTCCACGCCGCCTGGTCGCTCGACGAACTGCCGCCGGTGGCGTTGCCCGATCTGCCGCCGGGTGATCCCTCTGGCCGTCCCGGCGACGACTTCAACGACCGCGGCGACGTGCGCGCCCTGCTGGAGCGGCACGGCTGGGTCCGCGTTCGTCCTGGTGAGAACGAGTACTGGCGCAGGCCCGGCAAGGATGTCGGCTGGAGCGCGACGCTCAAGGCCGGGGTCTTCTACGTGTTCAGCGCGAACGCCGCACCGTTCGAGCCGAACCGCGGCTACTCGCCGTTCGGCGTGTTCGCCCGGCTGGAACACGGCGGCGACTTCCGTGCCGCTGCCGCCGCGCTGCGTTCTCAAGGCTTCGGCCAACCACTGGCGACACCGGTGGCGAACGGCGTCGATGTCTCACGGCTCATGAATCCGCCGTCACGCCGCCATCGCCTGTCCGCCCGGAGGGTTTCGACCGTGGAACGCGAACAACTCGACTGGCTCTGGCCCGGCCGCATCCCGCTGGGCAAGCTGACGCTCCTGGCCGGCGACCCCGGCCTCGGCAAGTCGCTCGTCACGCTGGACATCGCCGCCCGCGTCTCGACCGGCCGCCCCTGGCCCGACTGCCCGCTGCTGGCCCAGCCGGTCGGCGAGGTGCTCCTGTTCAACAGCGAGGACGGGCTGGAGGACACGACCGCGCCGCGGCTCGACAAGGCCGGGGCCGACGACACCCGGATCATCGCCGTCGAGGGCGTCGAGGTGTTCGCCGGCGGCGACAAGCCGACCCGCGTCTACTTCTCGCTGGAACACCACCTGCCGCAGTTGGAAGAAGCCCTGGCCGAGTGGCCCGACGTGCGGCTGATCGTGATCGACCCGATCAGCGCGTACTGCGGCCAGACCGACAGCCACAAGAACGCCGAGGTGCGGGCGTTGCTCGCGCCGCTGGCCGACCTCGCCGGCCGGTCCCACGCGGCGGTCGTGGCGGTCACGCACCTGAACAAAACGGGCGGGCCGAAGGCGGTGTATCGGGCGATGGGTTCGCTGGCGTTCGCGGCGGCGTCGCGGGCGGTCTGGGCAGTGGTGCAAGACCCCGACGACCGACACCGCCGGCTGTTCCTGCCGGCCAAGTTGAACCTGGCTCAAGACCCGCTCGGCTTGGCGTACCGCGTTGAGGACGGGCGGATCGCCTGGGAGCCCGACCCGGTGGCGATGCACGCCGACGACGCCTTCCGCGCCGAGGCTGCAGGGCCGAAGAAACCCGACCGCCCGACCCGTCGCGACGAGGCCGAGGGGTGGCTGCGTGAGTTTCTCGCCGGCGGGCCGAGGCCGTCGAAAGAAGTGTCCGAGTACGGTCAGGAGGCGGGGTTCACGCTGATCACCTTGCGGCGGGCGTTCAAGGCGATGGGCGGCAAGCCGACCAAGGGCGACTTCGCCGGCGGCTGGCAGTGGGCGTTGCCCTGCGAAGGTGATCCTCAAGGTGATCAGCCACCCCTACCGTTGGGTGATGATCACCTTCGGGACGAGTGATCATCTTCGCGGAGCAATGCCGCTGGCGACGCAAGGTGATCAACCAAGATGCACACCGGCCCTTCCCGTTGAGAGTTGATCATCTTCGGGACCGGTGATCATCTTCGCAGGCAGCGCACCACCATCGCCGCCGAAGGTGATCACACCCGCCGAAGGTGATCACCTCCTGAGCGACGGGGAGCCTGTGACCATCTTGGCGGATCACCTTCGCGTTGTCGGCGTAGGTACTTGGAAAAACCGGCTCTCCTCGCGACCCCAGCGGGAACAGCCACGCAGGTAGACAGACGTGCTTTCGTGTGTCCGGATTTTTGCCGACCGACGGAGGGTGCGACGAATGGCCCATCTCGACCAACAGAACGCGTCTGGGGCGAACGTGGGCGAACTGGTGGCCACCCTCTGCCGCCAAGCCGAGACGGTCTGCCGACGGATCGTCCCGCGCGACCTGGGCGAGACGCCTTTGTACGTCGTCCCGCTCTCCCAGGTCCGCAGCATGTTGGGCGGGCCGTGTGCGTGCGACGGCTTCACCAGCCCCTCGCTCGATTTGTACCTGCAGAACGACATCGGCCCGGCATGGCGCGGACGAGGCCCGTGCATGGTCGTCAACGACTTGGACCTCGACTGCACAGACCCCGAGGACATCGAACTTGCCGTCACAGCCACGGTGCTGCACGAACTGGCCCACATCTTGGAACGGCCCCGGCTCTACCACGAACGCCAGAATGTCGAACCGGCGAGACTGCTGTTCGAGTCCATCGTCATGGCCAGCTACGTTCAGGATCCGCTGCCCGCAACCGCCCTGAACGAATCGCAACTTCAGCACGGCGACCGGTTCATCCGCATCGCTTTGCACCTGTGCCACCGGGCCGGACGGGTTGGCACCATCGTCGGCCCCGCGCTGGTCTGCCCGAACCGCCAGTACGGCCTGTCGAATGCCAACGCCTACCGCGATACCCTCGGCACCGAGCCGGAGCGGATGGCCGGCTCGACGATCCACGAGGTTCTGAAATCCCCCGCGCCTGAAGCGTTCGCCCGCCTGTGGGCGGACGACCTGGCGCAACTGTCCCGAGAGGTGACGACCCCATGAATCTGACCACCCTGTTCGACAAAATCGCCGGCAAGCAGAAGCAGCGGGAGCAGGCCCATGCCCACGATTTCCGCGGGCTGGTGACCGCCATCGCCACCGGCAACGAGCCCGACCCCGACCACGTCGTCCGCATCCTGCACGACTCGGACAAGACGCTCGACGACCTGCGCTCGGCGGTCGAGTTGCTTCAGACCCGTATGGCGATGCGAACGCACCTGAACAGCCTGCCGAAGCTGCAGGCCGAGGAGAAGGAGATCGGCCGGCAGATTGCCGAGGC
>CALLOB010000131.1 GCA_938005315.1 uncultured Phycisphaerae bacterium | reverse complement strand
CGGAGGGCCCCGCGCGGTCGGGGCCGCGCGACGGGGCGAGCGGTTGGGGACGCGACGGAGCGCGTCCCTCCGGGGCCATCGGATCCGGACGCGACGGAGCGCGTCCCTCCGCCATCGGATCCGGACGCAACGGAGCGCGTCCCTCCGGGGCCGCAACATGCATCCGGAGGGCCCCGCTCCGTCGGGGCCGCAGAAACGAGAAGGCCCGCGATCGCGGACGCGACGGAGCGCGTCCCTCCGGGCCATCGGATCCGGACGCGACGGAGCGCGTCCCTCCGGGGGCCGCAGACAATCGGGCCCAAGCCGTCACGGACCAATCGGCCAGGCGACCGAAATGATTGCTTGGACAGGGGGCCATCCGGCCGATTACAATGGCGCGTGTTTCGTCCCGCCGCGCCGGAGGTAAACGCCGTGGATGCGCCCGGGCAGGTCGTGTTCGTTCTCAAGGTGATCGTCGGCCTGGGGCCGATGGCCATCTACTTCCTGGTACTCGGGCTGGTCAACAGCCGCTCGCGTCCCCACCTGGTCAGCAGTCGCGTCGATTTCGTGCTTCTGGCCATCGCCTTTTATCCGGTGATGCTCTGGCCGGTGCTCACGCTGATCGAAAAGGGTCGCCCGACGGGGGCGGCGCTGGCTGCGGCGGGCATGCTCGCGGCCTTTGCATGGCTCCTGCCCGCCCGGCGGGGGTCGTGGGTCGTCTACCACGCCAGCATGCCGCAGTGTGCCCGGCTGATCCGCCAGGCCGCCCGGCGGTGCGGCTGGCAGGTGGTCACTTCCGACGACCAGAGGCCTCATGGCCGCAGCAGCATTCCCCAGGCCGGTCTGGACATTCGGCTGGAGAGCTTTCCGTGGCTGCGGAACGTCACCCTGCATTTCATCTTCCGCGACCCCGGCAGCGTCGAGGCCGCTGATCGCCTGGTGGCCGGGCTGTTCGAGGAGATCAAGGGCGAGCAGTTGCTGCCTTCTCCCGCCGGGGCCAGCCTGGTGGTCATCGGCGCATGCCTGCTGGGCCTGCCCATGTGGTACCTGGTGAACAACATGAACGCGATCGTGGACGTGGTCGCGCGGGTGCTTCGGGCCTGATCGACACTGGGCGGAACGACGTCGGTTGGCCGGCGCGAGTCCTGCGAGGACCGGCAGGCCATGGGGGGCCGCACGGCCCTGGCCGATCGCCGGCGGCGGTTGGATCTGTTCGCAGGTGCCCGTGGAACTGGCGGCGATCCGTCGGAACTTGCGTCCAGAGGACCGGCGGGTATAATCCGCATGTGGGCTTGTTCTCGTAAGCTATTGCGAGACAAGTACCTGGGCGGCATTCCGATGAAACCTGAACCCCCAGACAGCGCAGCGGTTTTTGCAAACGAGGCCGGCGGGCACGGTGATCGGTCGCCCTGCGTGGTGGTGGTCGAGAGGCCCGGGCGGCAGACGGCCTGGTGGATGATGACGGTGGCGTTTTCGGTGTTGGCCACGGCGGTGGTGTTGCGGTGGGATGAGACGGTTTCGCGATCCGCGGTGGCCCAGTTGGCCGGAGGCGAGGGGTCGGCGGCCGGGGCCCGCGGGATCTACGCTTTCACGGGGCCTTTGAGCACCAAGAGTTACGGGCTTTTCATGCTCGACGTGGACACCGGCACGGTCTGGTGCTACGAGATGGAGAAAGGCCGGGAGGACGAGTACCGCTTCAAGCTCGTCGGCGCCCGCAGCTGGATTTTCGATCGCTATCTCGAGGAGTTCAACGTCGCCAAGCCCACCCCCAGCGAGGTGCGGCTGATCGTGCAGCAGCAGCGGTCGCACCGCGAGCAGGGCGTGACGTTCCCGGCCGGCGCCGGCGTACCTGAGGGACCTCCGGAGGCCGGGTCTGTGTTCCCTCCGGCCACCGGTCCAGTCGGCCCGGGCGTGTCTCCGGTCGGCCCGGCGTTGCCGGCCAATGAGTGACCTGAGCCCCGGCTTGCCTCGGCCGACCGGCGGCGAAATAATAGCAAGGATCGCGCGGCTTATATTCGGGCCTGCCCCGGCGTTCCAGCCGGTGACGCCCCCCGCCGGTCGCCATCGACCCGCAAGGAATCTCAGCCATGGCCAAGACCTACTACACGCTGGAAGAGGCCCTCGAGAAGCTCGGCTGCACCAAGGAGCAGCTTCGCGGGTTCGTGCTGCGCGTCCCGATCCGCGAGTTTCGCGATGCCGGCAAGCTGAAGTACCTGGTCGAGGAGATCGACCGGCTGGCGGCCGAGATGGCCGGCCCGGCGGATTCCGCCGACGGCCTGAGCCTGGCGGAGACCGGCGAACTGGCCCTGACGCCCGAGGACAGCGGCGAGATCAAGCTCGGGGGGTCGGATTCGGGCCTGGGGGCCGGCAGCGGCATCGATCTGGGCGGTTCCACCGGTCTGAGCCTGGAGGACAGCGACGCCGCGGGGCTGGCCGGTACCGGAGCGCTTTCGTTGGCCGACACGAGCCCGCCGCCTCAGTCCAGGAGCGGCTCGGGTTCGGGCAAGGCCGGCGGTTCCGGCAGCGGCATCCTCGGCTTGGCCGACGAGGACGCAGTGAAACCTCTCCCGGCGTCCGGTCGGAGTTCGGCCGGCAGCGTGGGGGGGGACATGATCAGCCTCGACGAGGTGGACAGCACCTCGGTGGAGGGGCTGAAGAAGGACGACACGGTGATCACCAATATCGGGATCAGCGTGTTCGAGGATGCGGACATCGAGATCACGGCCGACCCGATGGCCAAGACCATGCTCACCTCCGGCGAAGACGAGCATGCGGCGCTGGAGGGCAGCGGGGGGGGGTCGGGTCTGCTGGACCTGACGCGGGAGAGCGACGACACCTCGTTGGGGGCCGAGCTGCTGGAAGGCATCGACATGGGCGACACGGCCGAGACGATGGCTCCGACCGCCGCCGGAACGGTCCCCGAGCCGGTCCTGGCGGGGGATGTCGGCGGGCTGCCGGAGGCGGCCCCGGAGCCGCTGGTCCTGGGGCCGATGGTCGTCTCGACGCAGACCGTGCCGGCGGCCTCTCCGGCCTTTACCGGCCTGCTGATCGCGGCCGCAATGACGCTGACGCTGGCCGGAGCCGCCTCGATCGCCACGAGCATGGGTGCCTGGCCGGCCTACCTGGATGCGCTGGCCGCTCGATTCTGGGTGTTCCTGCTGGGCACGCTGGCCGCCGGGGGAATCTGTGCGGGCATCGGCTGGTTTGTGGGCCGGCCTCCGGGCCCGCCCCGGCCGCCGAAAGCCCCCAAGCCTCCCAAGGCCGCCAAGGGTAAGAAAGGGGCGGCGGTCGTGCCTGCGGGCTCCTGATCGCACCGGAGCCCGCGGCCGGTCCTTGGCGCGGACGGTCGGCAGGGGTATAGATACGCACGGCAGCCATCAGATCCGCATGTGTGACAGGGTGCCTCGGCGCGTCGGCGCGGCGCGCGGGTCGGGGCCGCGGTGGACGGCGGTTTCGACGGTGAAGACCGGGGCGCAGGCGGGGGACGGATCTCCCGGACCGGCAGATCTGACACGAGTTGATCGGTCGTCCACGATTGACACGAAGGAGCAAGGTCATGACGCGATACCGGGCGTGGGCGGGGCTCGCGCTGATCCTGGCGGTCGGCAACCTGGGCTGCTACTACGACCAGTGGCAGGCCGCCGAGCGGGCCAACCGCGTGCTGCAGGAGAAGAATGCCGAGCTGCAGGACGACCTGCACGCCTGCGAGCTGCAGAACAAGCAAAAGGACACGATGATCGCCTCGCTGAACGATCAGATCGCGACCAAGGACAAGATGATCGCGAGCCTGACCGCCGAGGCCCAGAACCTGCGCGACGCGCTGGCCAAGGCCCAGGCGATCCTGGAGAAGAACATCAAGCTGGGGCCGGGCGAGACGGTGATCGTGAAGTCCGGGGTGAAGCTGCCCGAGCCGCTGCACCGCAAGATCCAGGAGCTGGCGGACATGCACCCCAATGTGCTGCAGTACGACGCGGCCAAGGGCGCGGTGCGGTTCAAGGCCGACCTGCTGTTCCCGACGGGCAAAGACACCGTGGAGGGTCCCAGCGAGTCGGTGGAGGCCCTCAACCAGCTGGCCGAGATCCTGAACTCGCCGGAGGCCGCCGACTTCGACGCGGTGATCGTCGGGCACACCGACAACGTCCGCATCGTGCAGCCGCAGACGCTGGCCGAGCACAAGACCAACTGGCATCTGTCGGCCCACCGGGCGATCGCGGTCATGAACCTGCTGGCCGGCCAGAAGGTGCCGATGACCAAGATGGGCGTGATGGGCTACAGCGAGTTCCGGCCGATCGCCGACAACTCCACGGTCGAGGGCAAGGCCCGCAACCGCCGGGTGGAGATCTACCTGGTGCAGAAGGACCAGGTGCCGTCGGTCGGATGACGCCGGGCGCGACGGGCCCGTGAACCGGACGAGTGTGCCAGCAACCCAAGGCGCTTCGCCCCGCGCGAGGCGCCTTTTTCATTGGCATTCACGGCGAGGCATCATGCGTCGAGAGAAGCGGAGCACCCGACGTTCGTTTCCGGCCCGCTCGGCCGGGGCCGGTGCGTTTCACGATGATCCGGCTTCGTGCCGGGCTTGTCAGCGATCGACGAACCGCATCAGCAGCCCCGGCCGCAGCGGCAGGGGATGATCCAGCCGCAGCAGGTCGCCCTCGGCGGAGGCGGGGATGGGGTCGGGGGCGGCGATGCCCGTGCTCCCGGCCGGACCGGACCGGACCGGCGGATCGAGCGGATGACGGCGTCGTCCCGGAACGTGCGACGGACGGTCAGCGTCACCAACCGGCCGGTGCTGCCCAGCAGGTTTTCCCAGCTCTCGGCCGCGGCGACCGGAAGCGTCCGGTCGGTCGGGTTGGCGAACGTGAACTCGAAGACGGCGACGGGCAGGGACGAATCGTCGATGTCGCCGGGACAGATCGGCGACCAGGCGCGAACCTCCGCCCGTGTCGGCCAGGCCGGGTCTTCGAAGACCAGTTCCGCGATCGGATACCGCCCCCGAAACCGGATTCGCCCGACCGCCGGAAGGCCCGCGACCGGATCGTCGCGCAGAACCCGGGCATGGCCGTCGATCCAGGCGGCCAGGAGGCAGCCTTCGGGGTGGTAGAACGGGGCGTCGATGTTGTTGTGGATGGTCAGGTTGCGCAGCCGGCCGTCACGGGCGATCTCCACCTTGCCGGCGCCGATGCCGCCCAGCGGCAGCCCGCATCGTACGTCTTTTCCCCTCTGCCGGTCGCGGATCCAGGTTTCCGCGCGGCCGTCCGTCAGATAGCGTTCGTTGGGGCTGAGGCAGACGCAGTCGAAATCGGTCCCCGGCGGAAGGCGCAGCACCAGCGGCCGGTATCCGCGGGTGAACGCTCCGCGTGCCAGCCGCACCCATCTTCGGTCGGACGGCGTACCGGCGGCCTCGACGGGTTGCGGATCCGCGGACAGGGGTCTGCCCTGATGGTCGGTGATGGCTTCGACGCCGATCTGTTCGAGGTTCGCCGAGGCCGGTCCGTGGACATAGATGCCCCGAGGTGTGAGTGCGCCGGGGCCGACGAAGTGGACCTCGACCTCCAGCGTTCCGTCGGGCCGCCGGGTGAACTCCGATCGCGGATGCCAGTCGTACCACTCCTCGTACATGTACCAGCGTTCGAATCCCGCGACAGGAACGGCGCAGATCATGGCCGCCAGCAGCCCGGCGGCGGAACATCGACGGGTCATGAGGCGTTCTCCCTGGTGGTGGGGCCGGGCCGCGCGGCGCCGGGCAGGCGGATGGTGCGGATGATCATGCTTTCGCCGGCGGCCGACACGGCGGTGCGTTCCAGCAGGGCACCGGAGGGGTCGATGAAGTAGACCGCCCCGCGGCCCAGCCGGCCGTGCTCGTCGCGCGGCGGGGCGTCGCAGGCCACGTACCATACCCCGTTCTCGCGGGCCCGGGCATAGACGTAGTCTCGTTTCCCGGTCGTGAGTTCATCGGGATCGGTGCCGTTGGCGTAGGGCGCGAGGATGATCTCGGCGCCGCCGGCGCGGAGGCGGGCGCACATTTCGGGATGCACGGACTCGTAGCAGATCGCGATGCCCAGCCGGACGCCGCGGTAGTCGAACACCCGGGCGTCGTCGCCGGGGTCCCAGTATTTCTCCTCGCCGGGGGCCAGGCGGGTCTTGCGGTGGACGCCGATGACGCCCCGACCGTCCAGCAGCACATGCGAGATGTACACGCGGTCGCCGTCGCGTTCGGACATGCCGACGGCCAGGGCGACGTTGCGGCGGCCGGCCAGTTCGACCAGCCGGCGGATCGAGGGGCCGTCGATCGTTTCGGCCCAGCGTCGGATTTCGCGGCTGGCCCACCACCCGCTGAGGGTGGCTTCGGGAAAGAGCACCAGTTCGGCGCCGCCGTCGGCGGCCAGCCCGGTCCAGGCCTCGACGCGTGCGAGGTTGCCGGCCGCGTCGCGCAGGCGGCTCTCCATGGACACCGCGGCGATGGTGAGACTCCGCGAGGGGACGTCGCAGGCACGAGGCGACGGGGCGGCGCATCCTCCGGCGATCGGGGCCACCAGGACGACGACGATCTGGACGATGCGGGACGGCCTCATGGGCGCGATTATAATCCGCCTTTCGCGCCCGGCCAGAAGCCGGGCGGGCTACGGGAGGGTATCGGCGATGGGCGATCGGCCTTGCACGTGGGGCGCCGGCCAGTTGTTCGCCTATAGCGGGATGGAGGGGCCGACGCGGGCCGCCTCGCCGATGGTGGCCCACACGCTGGGCGACCGGCTTGGGCTGCGTTTCTGGTTTCAGACGCCGCTGGACCTGTGGTGCCAGGCGGTGCGCGACCCGGACCCCGGGCGGCGATACCCGCGCTGTCTGCCGCGGTTCGAGATCGTCTCCGGCGACGCGATCCGTCTGACCGTGACCTTCACGGACGGCGACGGGGGGAGCATGGCGTTCGCGTCGGTCGATCAGGACACCGTGGCCGGTCGCACGGTCAGGCGTCTCGCGCCGTACTGGTCGGCGGGTGCGCCGGCGGGCCCGCTGACGGCCGGGCGGTTTGTGCACCATGCCGCCGAGGGTCCGGTGGTGCTGGAGGTGCGGGAATCGGCCGACGGGGCTCTGCGCTTCGCGATGGGCCATGATGCGACATCCGAGGAACGGGCCTCGGGAAAGGCCCGTCGCGGGCTGGAGGCGGACATCGACGGGCTGGTCGACCGGCGCAAGGCCTGGCTGCAGTCGATCACCGTGCCCCCGACGTTGCCGGCGGATTACGCCTGCGTCTATCGCAAGGCGGTGTCGATCATGCGGGTCAACACCTGCTCGCCCGAGGGGCAGATGCGGCATGCCTGGACGACCCCGGACCGCTGGCCGCACCGCTGGATGTGGCTGCACGACTCGGCCTACCACGCCGCCGGGCACATCTTCCACTTTCCGGAACTGGCGATGGACATGCTGCGCGCGGTCTTCGACACCCAGGAGCCCGACGGCCGGATCGCGCTGCTGATGCGGCCCGACGGCAACTTCCCGGACATCACCCAGAGTCCGGTGCTGGCCTGGGCGGTGCAGCTGGTCGATCGCGCCGTCGGCGGGCCGGGCTTCCTGGCCGAGATGTATCCTCGGGTGCGGGCCTATCTGGAGTATTTCCTGCGCTTCCGGGGTTTCGCCGACAGCGGACTGTTTCGCTGGACGCACAGCGATGAATCCATGGACAACAATCCCCGCTTCGACGCCGGCTGCGACTTCGGGGCGATCGACCTGAGCGCCACGCTGGCCCGCGAGTTCGAGGAGGCCGCGGCCATGGCCGATCGGCTGAAGCTCGAAAGCGAGGCGGCCCGCTGGCGACAGGCCCGGCGGCGCGTCGCCGAGGCGATCAACCGGCTGGCCTGGGACGAGGCCTGCGGGCAGTACGGCGACGTCCTGCCGGACGGGAACCGCCGCGTGCTGTCGACCTGCGCCGCGTTCCTGCCGTTGTTCGCGGGAATTGCGCCGCCGGACCGGGCGTCGCGGCTGCGGGCCCTGCTGCTGGACCCGGGGAAGTTCTGGCGAGCCGCGCCGGCAGCCACGGTCGCCGCGGACGAGCCGACGTATTACCCGGACATGTGGCGCGGGCCGATGTGGCTGAACATGAACCACCTGATCGCCCTGGGGCTGGATCGCAGCGGGTTTGCGGCGGATGCGGCCGAGTTGCGCCGCCGCACCGTCGAGACGGTGGCCCGCTGGTACCGGCATACCGGCTGCATCTACGAGTTTTACGACGCCGACGACCGCATCATGCCGTTCGCGATCGACCGCAAGTCGCGGCTGGCGTATGCCGGCGGCCTGTCGAACGTGTCGGACTTCCACTGGTCGGCGGCGCTGTTCGTGGCCATGTGCCGGTCGCTCTGGGACGGCAGTTGAGGCCCGGCCGCGAGGCGGAGACCGGCATCCCCGGCACGCGTGCGCCTCGCATCGCGACGCTCACGACGGCCGGTGAGGACCGGGCGCCGCGCCGGGTACCGGGGCGGCCGGCGCGGAGGCGGCCGGATCGCGGGTAATGACCAGCCAGTCGCTGTCGACGTCGTCGGGATCGGGGGCGAAGCCGACGACCCGGGCCGAGGCGGTCATGCCGAGCATGGCGGCGCGTTCGTATTCCTCGCGGTCCAGGATGAGGTAAACCGGCTGAGGCGAGGACAGCAGCTCCCGGGCCCGGCGGGCGACCATGGACTCCAGCGAGAGCATGTGCCCGGTGCGCTCGACGAAGGCGGTCACGATCTCGGCCGGCTGGATCATCTGCCGGGTGCGGCGGTTGAAGTAGAAGCTCAGCCGCGCGTCCGGCCGGCGGCTGACCCAGGCGATCGGGGTGGCATCGGGAATGTCGGCCTCATCGAGCACGCGCGCCAGATCGGCGACCTTGCCGACATTGTCAAGCGTGGCCCCGCAGAAGAACCACGCCGCCAGGAACACGACGACCGACGAGGCGGCGGTCATGCCGAAGGCCGTCCACGGCCGGCCCCGGCGCAACACCAGCCCGGCCGCGGCCAGCAGCACCACGGCCGCGGAGGCCACGGCCGCCAGGCCGCCCGCGGCACGCGGAATCTCCCTGGACAGGGCGAAGTAACCGCCGGCGACCAGGCCGACGCCTCCGAGCACCAGGATGATCCACACCGCCCGGGCCAGTCGGGGCCGGCGGATCGGCGTCGAATAGAAGCGCTCGGCCACCGCGCCCAGCAGCAGCACCAGCCCGGGAATCGCCGGTCCGACGTAATAGGGTTTTTTGAACGACATGGCCGAGACGACCAGGAATCCGATCAGGGCCCACAGTCCGGCATACAGCAGGGCCTGGCGATGGCGGGCGTAGCGGGCCAGCCACGGAGCGGCCGCGGCCTCGAAGATCAGGTGCAGCCAGGGCATGATCAGGCCGCCGACGATCGGGACGTAATACAGCGGGCCGCGGGGGCGGGAGTCCTCGTAATCGCCCTGGGCCCGCTGCCAGTACTGCCAGTTCCACAGATCCCAGGCATCCGGATGACGCATTCCGACGGCGACCATCCAGGGTACGAAGCAGGCCGCGAAGAGAACCAGACCGGGCAGCAGCCACAGCTCGCGGAACGCCTGTACCGTGCGCGGCCAGAGGTCGCGCAGGCAACGCACCGAGGCCGTTCGCCAGGCCGCCGGGCCGTCGCGGGCGATCATCCGCAGCGGCCGCACGAGGTACCACCACACGGCGATCGGCAGAGCCACCATGGCCAGCGGGAACGGGCCCTTGGCCATCATGCCGGCGCCCATCGCGAAATAGAACAGCGCCAGGTGCAGCCGCCGCCGGCCGCTGTGGGCCGGGTGCCGCAAGGCCAGCCAGAAATGCAGGTGGGCCCAGGTGCAGCAGAAGACCAGTATCATCTCGACGGTGGCATTGACCGCGTAGAGAAGGAAAAAGACGCAGGAGGAGGCGACCACGGCGGTGACCCGGCCGCCGCGCGTCCCCAGCATGCTCGCGGCCAGCCGCCAGAGCAGCAGAATCGTGCCCAAGGCCGCCAGGGCCGAGGGAAGGCGGGCGGTCAGCGTGGTCACCGGCAGGCCGGTGGCCGGATCGGACGGCATGATGTACGACAGGCCGGCGATCAGCCAGTAGGGCAACGGCGGTTTGCGGACGTACGGGTCGCCGAGGTAGTGGGGAACCAGCCACTGGCCCGAAAGACGCATGTCGCGGGCGCACTGGGCGACCAGGGCCTCGTGGTCCCCGAGCCGCGGCCCCCCGGCGACGCCGCCGAGCGTGCCGGCCAGGGCCAGCAGGAGGATCGCTGCGTCGATTCGTCGTATCCGGAATGCGGCTGTGGCCGTTTCGGCCGGGGATAAGACCGTGCTTCGGGCACGGCCTGCCGTGGGGTGGGTCATGAGTGCTCCATCAGCGATCCCGGCGGCTGCGTCCGACTCGAAGCGGGGAGCCGGGCTTCGGTCGCGGCTCATCGAAGAACGAAGGGCATCCTATCGGCCTGCCGGCGAAAAGGCAAGGCTGACTGCAACACCCGGCGGCCCGTGGCGGGGCCCGGCCGGCGACTCACTCCTCGGCGTCGAACTCGCTGGCCAGGGTCAGCGGCGTGCGCATCTTGCGATAAAACCGGCGGACCGCACCGGGGTCGCGATGACGCGTCAGCAGACTCGTGACGACGAGGGCTGCCAGCCCGCACGCCAGATATAAGGCGCACTGTTCGGCGAAGGGCAGAACGTGCCTTGCGTGTTCGGCCGCCCAGCGGTTGTAGACCAGCGTGCCCAGGTACATCACGGCGGTGACCGCGGTGCTGACCCAGGCGGCCGCGGCGGTGGTCCGCGGCCAGATGACGCCGCCCCACCAGGCCAGGCCCATGAAGGCGCAGACCGCCCAGACGTGTTTGAGGCCGTCCAGAACGCTGTCCAGTTCATAGGCCAGGACAACGGAGACCGCCACGATGGCCACCGAGGCCACCCGGCCCACGCCCAGATAGTGGCGGTCGGGGCGTGCCGGAATCAGCGGGGCGTAGAGATTTCGCGTGACCAGGCTGGCTCCGGCGAGCATCAGGGCCTCGCAGGCCGACATACAGCCGGCCAGGATGGCCGCGACCATCAGGCCGACCAGTCCCGGCGGCAGCAGCTGTCGGACCAGCACGCCGAAGGCCTGCTCGTGATCCGCCAGCCCCGGGTTCAGGGCCAGGGCCCCCAGGCCCAGGAACGCCCAGGCCACGGTGAGAAAACGCTTCAGCAGCGTGCCGGCCATCACCCCGACGCGCACGTCCCACTCGTTGCGGCCTGAGCCGGCGTTGGTGACGGTGTGCGGGCCGGTGTAGACCCCCACCAGGCTGTTGATCGAGAGTACCGCGATGTAGAACCAGGTCATCTCGCCGGGCATGGTGTAGGCGAACCTCGACGGATCGAGGATTTGATGCAGGCCGGCCATGCCTCCGGTGCGGGCGAAGATGTAGGGCAGCAGCAGCGACAGCAGGATGGTCAGAACCCCCTGCACCAGATCGGTGATGGTGGCGGCGTAGAGCCCGCCGGCGACCGTGTAGAACACGAAGAGCACCGCAGCGATCGGAATGACCAGGTTCGGCGGGATTTCCCCGCCGGTGACGCTGTCGGCCACCGTGGCCATGGCCTTCAGCAGCGTGGCGATCATGAAGGTCACCTGGAAAAGGCCTGAAACCGCCGAGAGCGCGGCCAGGCCCGGGGAGAAACGCTGGGCCCAGTAGTCGGCGGCTGTCGTGATCCGCATGCGGCGCAGCAGGGTGTGGGACATCCAGTAGACCGGCGTGCAGAACAGCCACATGAACTGCCACCAGATGCCGGACAGCCCGTTGCGGTAGCATTGCCCGACGACGGCCACGACCTGTTCGGAATGGGTGCCGATGCCGAAGGTCTGAAAGGTCAGCAGGAGCTTGCCGAACCGGCGACCGCCGAGGAAGAGGTCCTTCTGGGTCTTCACGGCGCCCGCGCAGGCCAGGCCGATGACCAGCATGGCCACGAGATAGGCCGCCAGTACCGCGATGTCCAGCGGGTGCAGGGCCATGCTCACCGCCCCGCCCCGGCGCCGATCATGGCCAGCCAGCGGGTGGCCACGACGATGAAGATGCAGATCAGAGAGACGACCGCGAATCCGCCCAGGTCGGTGCGGTAACGGGTGAAGAAGTTTCGCCAGTCCGGATGCAGCAGATCGACCAGCAGCAGATCGCCGAATTCGGGATCCGTGCCGGCGTCGCGGTTTTCGACCGGACCGCAGGACGGCGGCACGCGCCCGCCGCCGGGATCGTTACCGGGGCCGTCGTCATGCGGTTCGCGGGCCGTCGTTTCGTGCGGCATCTTTCCCCTCTTCGGATCACCTGTCCGCCGGGGCGGTCAGCGGGCCTGTCGAAAGGGCGATGGCCATCCAGGCGAGGCGCGACAGGCGGGACATGGCTTCTCCTCCGCGATCGGGCGGCGCCGGTGGCGTTCGACACGTCCGGGGGGCAGCGCCGCAGCCGGCGGCCAATATAGCGCCGCGAGCGGTCAAGTCCAGCCGGCTCGTTGGAGCGGTCCGCCGATGTGGTGATCCTGCGGTTCGGGCCGCGTTCCCTTCGGGGGCGGTCGGAGGCTTCAGGCGGCCGGCGGCCGCGCCGGCGGCGGACTGGCAACCGCGCGGGTTTCGAGACTCCAATCGCCATGACGGCCTTCCGTCGCGCGAGTTGGATTTATATGGCAGGCAAGTTTGCGTCCCTTCCCTCCGATAGGAGTTATAATCCCCGCGGTGGACCACGACGGACTGAATGCCCCGACGCGGCCAAGCCCGCGAAGGCGGGACGGCCCGGCTCGTGGCCCGAAGCCCCGTATGTCCGCGACGGGCGGCGCGGTGCCCGGCGCAGAATGGCTGGCGTGTCCGCTTGTCTCACCCCTTGAAGGAGTCAGGATCATGAACAGAATGTCAGCTGCCGGTTTGATGCTCGCGCTGGCCGTCGCAGCGATGATCGTCGGGTGCGGTGCGTCCAGGGAGACCTATAACGCCACAATCACCTACGTCCTGGAGCCGACCAAGGAGTTGCCTGAGGGACTGACCACGGTGGCCATCCTGGACGCCGGCGTGAAGGTGGACGGCAGCGAGGACGACGACCGGGCCAAAAAGTGGGCCAAGATCTCCGCGGACCTGATGGAAAGCATGATCAAGGACGCCGCCGAGCGGCATGGCGGCAGGCTGACCGTGGCCAAGCGCCGCGACACGCAGAAGGTCCTGGCCGAGCAGGACATGAAAATGAGCGGCATGGTCGCCGGCGGGGCTGCGGCCCAGGCCGCCAAACTGCTGGACGTCCAGGCCCTGATCACCAGCGACCTGAACATCCGGGTCGAGGTGAAGAAGAGCACCAAGACGACCTTCGACCTAACGCACATCGCGGCGGCGGCCGGCCACGGATGGGGCGCGGGCTCGGCGGGCATCGGGGCCCGCGAGGCCGACGCCATCAGCCGCAACATGACCCTGCAGTGCAAGTACAGCATGCTCGACGCCGGTTCGGGCGAGGCCATCTTCGAGTATGCCCCGCGGCCGTTTCGCAAGATGGACAGCAAGAAGCCCAGCCCGATCTTCGGCCGCAGCGCCGGCGAGGCGGACCTGGACCCGGTGGACGAGTACATTGGCAACCTCGTCGAACAGGGGACCCGCGAGTTCGTGTCCATGTTCGTGCCGTGCGAGGTGACCTACGCCTACGAGCTGCAGTCCAGCAGTGATGAAAACTCCGCCAAGGGCATCGCGGCGATGCGGGCCGACGATCTCGAGGCGGCCATGCAGTTCTTCAAGGCCGCGGTGGCCAAGGACGCCGAGGACCACAAGTCGGTCTTCGCCATGGGCGTCTGCAGCGAGTTGATGAAGGACTGGTCCGGGGCTCTGAAGTACTACCAGCAGGCCGCGGGGATGCGCGGCGTGGACGAGGACGACATGGGCAAGTACCTGGCGGCCAAAAACCGCGTCAAGGACCACATGGACCGGATCCGCAAGGCGGACAAGAAGTAACCGCACGGCGCAGGACCGTGGCCTTAAAAGCTTGTGAAAAATAAAGTTGCGTGGCGGACGGCCGCACGCCGGGGCCTTGGTGGACACGCAGGCGGCGCGCGGCGGGTCTGTGACAGGCCAACCACCGGTCGGCCGGTGGTGTCTGATGAGTGTGCCGCCGGCGGAGGCCGGCTGCGGCCGGGTGCCGGAAACCGGAACCACGGGCAGATGAAGAAAAGTGCCGTCCGAGCGGGGTCGGGTTCCCGGCCCGGACCAGTCACCACTTCGGGCAGGCTGAGCGCCTCCCGAAGCACATCCAAGGAGAGCTGAACATGAAAGCATGGAGCAGGATGACGTGGGCGGCCGTGGCGATCGGCCTGGTGCTGCCGGCGTTCGGGCAGGTGAACACCGCGGATGCCCAGAAGAAGCTGTTGAGCAAGCGGGCGGCCGAGGCCGACGCCTACCGCAAGCTGGCCGAGACGATCCGCGGGCTGCAGATCACCTCGGACACCTACGTCAAGGACTTCGTCGCCGAGAGCGACCAGATCCAGTCGGCCATGGACGCCTTCATCCGGGGAGTCCGGCTGGGCGAGCCCAAATGGTACTCGGACTTGTCCTGCGAGGTGCCCGCGGAGGTCACGGTGGCCAAGGTCATCACCGAGCTCAAGCAGATCCACGAGCGCTACTACAAGGGCGACAAGGTGACCGGCAAGGACATCGAGTCGATGAAGCAGAAGCTCAACAAGGATGTCATCCGCGTGGTCGGCATGGGCGCCCCGCGCGAGGACCTGCCGCCGGACCTGCCGGCCGGCGTCGCCGAGCAGCTCGGCGGGCCGCCGGTTCCGCCGGATCCGCCGATCCCGGCGCTGTGGGAGCAGGTCGGTCCGCAGGGGCGGCTGATGGCCAAGCGGGCCGCCGAGGTGGACGCGATGCGCAAGCTGGTCGAGCGGATCCAGGGCCTGCGGGTGACCTCCGACACGCTGGTCCGCGACTTCGTCACCGAGTCGGACCAGATCCAGGCCATCACCCGGGGCACGCTGGTGGGCCAGAAGGAGGTGCGGGTCTATTACCACCACGACGAGCCGATCGTGGAGGTGACCATGCAGGTGCCGGTCGAATCGGTCATCCGCACGATTCGCGAGCTGCACGCCCGCCGGGTGCTGGGCGACCGGGTCACCGGCACGGACATCACCAACCTGACCGAGTCGATCAAGACCCAGACCTTCGAGGCCACCGGCATGGGCATTCCGCCGCAGAAGTTCATCGCCAAGGTGGCCGAGACGGCCTCCGTGCGTTTCCCGGAGTGGGCGCAGGCGCCGATCCGCATGACCGGCAAGGGCGTGCCTCCGGCCGACAAGGCCGACACGCCCCAGGGCAAGCTGCTGGCCATCCGTGCTGCCGAGCTGGACGCCAAGCGCAAGCTGCTGGAGCACATCCAGGGCCTGATGATCAGCTCGGACACGTCGGTGCGCGACTTCGTGACCGAGCACGACGACATCCGCGCCCACTTGGAGGGCATCCTGGTCGGTTCGCAGGTCGAGAAGACGGAGTTTGCCGACGGCGAGGCCACGGTCACGGTCAGCGTGCCGGGCATGCAGGTCTGGCAGGTGATCCACGAACGCCTCCGGGTGACCAAACTTTCGACGGCGGGTTGAGATTCATCAGGCACAACGCAAGGAGCGCATCCATGACACGCTTACTGATGGCCGGCGCTATGCTGGTCCTTCCGGCGATGACGCTGCTGACCGCCGCGGGCTGCGACCCGGAGGTCAGGACGGTGCACAAGACCGAGCGCGTCGAGGAATCCGAACCGCAGATGGTTTCGCCGGGCGAGCCGGTCCTCGAGTGAGGTCCGGTCGGCGCGAGACGGGCCTGGAACCGATCGGGCGTCGGCGGCGGTAACGCCCCGGCGCCCGATGTCTTTTTTCGGGCCGGCCGGCGGTTGATTTCGCGCCCCCGCGCCGCCGCTGTCAGCCGGCAGCGGTCCAGGCCTGCCTGAAGCCGTTCTCGAACATCTGGACCGCCACCGCAGTCAGAATCATGCCCAGCAGGCGCTCGGTGGCGATGAGCACGCGCTGGCCGAGCAGCCGCTTGAGCGGCGCCGACGACACCAGGATGGCCAGCGAGACCAGCCATGACGCCAGCAGGGCCGCCAGGTGGCGCGGCCAGCCGCCCGGGTCCCTGGTCGAGATGATCATCAGCGTCACCAGCGCCGACGGCCCGGCCACCAGCGGAATGGCCAGCGGCACGATGAAAGGCTCGCCGCCGGGCGTTTCGCCGAAGAGGGGCCCTCCGGTCGGGAAAATCATCCGGATCGCGATGAGGAACAGGATGATGCCGCCGGCCATGCCCAGCGACGGCATCGAGATGTGGAACAGCTCCAGCACGTGCCGGCCCAGCATCAGGAAAAGCACCATCACCGCCAGAGCGATCACCATCTCGCGCAGCACGATCCAGGCGTGCCGTCGGGGTTCTACATCGCGCAGGGCGACCACGAACAGCGGGACGTTGCCCAGCGGGTCCATGACCAGAAACAGCAGCACCGCGGTGGAGACGATCGTCATGGTCGGTCTTCCGCACCGGCCCCCGTCCGGCTTCCGGCGATATACCACACCCTCCGGAGAGGACCAAGCCGCCGGCACGCGACCGGGCAAGGGCGACTCCCGCAAAGGGGTGTCGAGTCGTCGCCGGCGGCCTGAGGGTCAACGGACGGCGGAAGCATCGCCCGGGGCGCCTGCGGCGGGGGCGGTATCCGTCGGGGCGGTCGAGTTCCCGCCGGTGGCGGCCGGGGCGGAGCCGGCCTCGATCATGTAGCGGGCCACGGCCTCCAGCCGGTCGGCAGGAAGCTGAAAGGCGGGCATGGCCGGGAAACCGGGGCGCTTGCGCACCGGGGAGCGCGTCCAGGCGACGATGCCCTGAGGGTTGTCGCGATACAGCCCGGCGATCTCGGTCAGCGGCGGGCCGACCAGCACATGGTCGAGGGCGTGGCAGGCGCTGCAGGTGTCGCGGTACACCCGCTGGCCGGGCGGCAGGTCGACGGCGTCGAGCCGCACGCCGCGTTCGGCGCGCCAGGCGGCGGCCTGGGCCTGCCAGAGGTGCTCACGGGTGCGTTCGGCCATCGCCAGGCGGTGCTCGGCCAGGGCGTTTTCGCGGTACAGGTGCCGCCCGTAACCCATGCAGCAGCCGGTGAACGTCAGCAGGCCGACCACCGGCACATACAGCCGGCCGATGCGGACGTCGGCGGCCAGCAGCTCCCACCACATCAGTCCCAGCGCCGCCAGCACGCCGGTCATGCCCGCCAGAATCACGCCGATCATGAAGGCGTTCAGGCCGACGGCAGGCAGCGTGAGCAGCACCAGCGTGCCGACCCCCAGCTGAAGGAACGCCGCGGCGAAGGCCACGGTGTAGAACCCGCGTCGCAACTGCGGCCGGGTGAAGCCCGGCGCGACGGTCTCCAGGGGGAAGCCCGCCCGGGTCAGATAGCCCAGCATGAACAGGGCGGCCGTCAGCACGCCGGCCACCAGGAAGTGGGCGTAGCGGGGCAGGACGTTGGGCAGCACCAGCGTCGAGAGCCAGCCGCGCACCTCCGGCCAGCGCTGCGGAAAGAGCATCAGGTTGATGTTGCTCAGGAAGATCAGGGGTACCACCGCGAACAGGCCCACCGTCGCGACGCCCAGGGCGATGTGCAGGACTTTGCGGCCGGCCAGCGCGTCCCACGAATACTTCCAGGCATAGGCGGCCAGGAAAGCCAGGCTCACCAGCGGCACGATGCCGATCCAGGCCAGGCCGGTCAGGGCGTTGGCGGTGTAGAAATGGACGGCATACAGGACGTTCACGACCAGCAGCGGCCCGACACCCAGCACCACCGCCAGGCTCTTGTTGACCGTCACCGTCGGCAGCATCGCCCGCGCCAGCCGGTCGAACGCCGGCCGTCGCAGGCCGATGATCTCGCAGGCCAGGGCGAAGGCGGCGCCGCCGAACATCATCGCCACGAAGATGATGTGGGCCAGGAAGAGCGTCACCGCCGCGGCCTGCAGGAGGAAAGCATCGGCCGGCAGCGGCAGGGCGATGTCGCGAGGCACGGGCGGGATCGGAGCCGTCGGGTTCATGGCAGCGGCTTTCCTCTGCCGGCCGGGAGGGCCGCGAGCGGCGCGGCCGCCGCGCCTGATCGCGGCGGCGAGGCCGGAACGATGTCCGCCGAAGCGGGTCCCGAGGCCGGTGCCGGCCATATCGGGCCGATGCGCTGGGCCCCGGGCAACCGCTCCGGTGAGGTCTGCAGGCTCACCAGCCAGGCGGCCAGGGCGTCGCGCTCCTGAAGAGTTCCGGGGAACGGCGGCATGAACGGCCGCACGTGGTGCATGCTGTCGATGAAGCCGGCCACGGCCTGCGGGCTCCAGGGTTTCGATCCGTACAGCCCGGCGAGCTTGGCGGTCATGCCGTTGACGCCGGAGGTCGTATGGCAGCGGGTGCAGGCCAGCATGAACACCTCGCGGCCGGCGGCGTGGGGATCGGCGGCCGGGTCACGGGCCGCGACGTAGGTCGCGTGGCGCAGCAGGCCCTGCTCGACCAGCAGCGGGTAGTCGGCGCGGCGGACGCCGTTGGCGTACATGTAGCCGGCGATCACGTCGGGCTTGCGGACGAACTCGCGGACGCGCTCGAAGGTGCCGATCAGCGCGACCGCGGCCGCAAACGGCAGGAGCAGCACCACCCGGGGCAGCGTGCGCGGGGCGAACGTACCCCAGGCGGCCGCCAGCGGCAGTACCGCCGCCAGGGCCAGCAGGGCGTAGCCGATGGACCGGACCCGCTGTTCCAGGGCCTGCGTCGCCAGGGCCACGGGCATCGAGGCCAGCAGGGATTCCGGCACCGCCTGCCAGTAGGCCCACGCGCCGGCCAGCAGCGGTCCGGTCCAGGCCAGCGTCCAGGCTCCGCAGAAACGGACCACGCGCGGCCGGAGCGGGTCGCGGCGGGCCAGCAGGAACGGAGTCAGGAACATCGCGAACAGCCCGGCCATGACCATGGCCGCCGGTGTGCGGAACAGCAGCTGCGGGAGGTACAGGGGGTTGAATATCCCGCTGAGCAGGCTGCGCCGCTCGGGCCAGACGCCGCTGTCCATCATGAAGCCCAGGATGGCGGTGATGATCGCCATCGTCAGCCAGGAGAACGCCGCCAGAGCGGCGCCCATCGCCAGGTGGCGCCGCTTACGCGGACCGGTCCAGGCGGGCCAGGTGAGGTAATAGGCCAGAATGAAGCAGACTTCCAGGACGAAGACGATCCACTCGGTGAACCACGCCCAGAAAAACACCCGGATCAGGCTGGCAATGGCCGCGGGGTTCACCAGCGAGGCCGACAGCCAGATGCCCACGCCCGTCAGGGCCCCCAGACTGGTGGTGATGATGAAGCAGACTCCCAGGATGCGGCGGGCATGATCGTCCCACCGCCGATCGCCGGTGCGGTACCCCAGCCATTCCATGGCCGCCACCAGGGGAATCGCCCCGACGGCCATCGAATGGTTGATCAGCACGTGCAGAACGGCCACCGCCGCGATGAGCATGCGGTTGCCGAGCCAGTCGAGGTGAAAGACGGGGAAATCCATTTCATCGCCCGGGCGGATCGTGACGCGGCGCGGGCGACAGGTCCTCAGACATGCACCCCGCATGCGCGCGACGGCGCAGGCCATTGTAATGGCTGGCGGTCTTTTGAAAAGCGTGCGCAGTCGTCCGTGGGACACGGCCGGCGGCGGGATGGCTGTCGCCGGGGGGGGTGGCGAGGTGCGGACCGGCAGTCGGGAGCGATCCGGAAGCGGGCGCCCGCGCACGCGGCGCGGCAGCGGATCCGTGGATGCGGGACGTGGATGCAGGACAGGCCGACACCGCCGGGCCTGCAGCGGCGTGGGCGGGCTTGTGGCCGGTGTATCCGGTTGCTATACTTCGCCCCGCGTGACGAGAGTGCGTCCCCGGCGAACGTCGGAGGCGAGACTTCTCATGCGATGGCAACCGGTGCCCGGATCAGCTCCCGCTTTCCGCGGGCCGGCGCCGGTTGATGGGCGGGACTGCCCGCCGACGTCCGGCTTCCACGGCGCTTGTTGCCTATGTCCCAGGCCCAGCCAGAGAGCCGTTTTCTCTTCCCCCGCTGGACCAACTATCTTCTGCCGGCCCTGGTCGTCGCCGTGGTGGGCGGGGCACTGTACGTGCCGGTCGTGGTCGGCACCGGGGCCACGCCGCGGACCACCGACATCGGTTATATGCCGACGCAGCCGGTGCCCTACAGCCACGCGGTACACGTCGGCCAGCTGGGCATGGACTGCCGCTACTGCCACAACACCGTCGAGCAGGCGGCTTTCGCGGCCGTTCCGCCAACGCAGACCTGCATGAACTGCCACACCAACATCAGGTCCGACAGTCCCCGGCTGCTGGCCGTGCGCGAGAGCCATGCCACGGGCATGCCGGTGGAGTGGATCAAGGTTCATGACCTGCCGGACTTCGCCTACTTCGACCACAGCGCCCACGTGAACAAGGGTGTCGGGTGCGTGTCCTGCCACGGACGCGTGGACCGCATGGAGGTCGTATGGCAGGTCCACACGCTGAGCATGAGCTGGTGCCTGGAATGCCACCGCCACCCCGAGCGGAATCTCAGGCCGGTCGAGCGCGTCACCGAGATGGACTGGCTGCCCGAGGGCGACGCTCTCGAGCAGGGCCTGCGGCTCAAGGCCCTTTACAACATCCGGGATCACAAGTACCTGACGAACTGTTCGGTGTGCCATCGATGAAACCGCAGCGCGGCGAAGCGATCTACTGGCGCAGCCTCGGCGAACTGGCCGGCACGCCGGAATTCCGGGCCTTTCTGGAGGCCGAGTTTCCCCAGCCGGCCGACAGACCCGACGGGCCGACGCGGCGGCGGATGCTGCAGATCATGGCCGCGTCGCTGGCGCTGGCCGGCGCGTCCGGCTGCCGCCGCTGGCCCGAGGAGAAGCTGGTCCCCTATGCCCATCGGCCGCCGGGGCGGGTTCCGGGCCGCACCGAGCGCTACGCCACGGCCATGGAACTCGGCGGAGTCGCCCAGCCGCTGCTGGTGACGTGTTACGACGGGCGGCCGATCAAGGTCGAGGGCAATCTCGAGCATCCCGCCGGGGCACCGGCCGGCGTTTTCGCCCAGGCCTGCGTCCTGGACCTGTACGACCCGCATCGCAGCCGGTTTCCGACGCGGCGCGTGGAGGGGGTCGCCGGCCGCCGCGAGGCGCGGCGCCATGAGGATTTCGAAGCCTTCTGTCGCCCGCATTTTGCGGCCTTGCGAACCGCCGGCGGCGCGGGCCTGGCTTTCCTGGGCCGCGAAACGAGTTCGCCGAGCGTGGCCGCGATGCGAACGCGGATTCAGGAGGCCTTTCCGCAGGCCCGCTGGCACGTCTGGGAATCGCTGAATCGCGATCACGAGCGCGAAGGCGCGCGACGCGCGTTCGGCCGCGTCCTGCGGACGCAGTTGCGGCTGGATCAGGCCGACGTCATCGCCTGTTTCGACGCCGACATTCTCGGGCAGCATCCCGATGCGTCGCGGCACGCCCGCGACTGGGCGGCCGGACGGCGTTCGGCGGATCAGGGGCGGATGAACCGCCTGCACGTGATCGAGAGCGGCTACAGCCTCACCGGAGCCGCGGCCGATCACCGTCTGCCGGCCTCGCCGCGGGACATCGCCCTGCTGGTCGCGGCGCTGGCCGGAAGGCTGGGCGTGCCGGGCGCCGAGGCGCCGCCCGGAATGCATCCGGGCGAGCAGGCGGCATGGATCGAGCGGCTGGCGGCGGATCTGGGCGCTCATCCGGGGCGGGCGGTGGTGGCGGCCGGGCCTTCGCTTCCGCCGGAGGTCCATGTGCTGTGTCATGCGATCAACGCCCGTCTGGACGCCGTCGGCAGGACGATCGTGTTGATCGAGGACCCGTGCGCCGAGTCGTCGTCGCAGACCGGGAGCCTGCGCTCGCTCGTCGAGGCGATGAACTCCGGTCAGGTCGGCACGCTGGTGATTCTCGGCGGCAACCCGGTCTACGATGCGCCGGCGGACCTGGACTTCCCCGCCGCCCTGGCCCGCGTGGCGACGAGCATCCACCTGGGCGTCTATGAGGATGAGACCGCGCTGGGATGCCGGTGGCACCTTCCGCAGGCCCACGACCTGGAGTCCTGGGGCGACGCCCGCACATGGGACGGCACGATCACGTCCCTGCAGCCGATGATCCGGCCGCTGTACGACGGGCGAACGGTGATCGAGCTTCTGGCGCTGCTGCTGGAGGATCCTGCCGACGGCCCGGAGATCGTGCGGCGGACGTTCGCGACGCTCCTGCCGGCGGGGGATTTCGAGAGCGCCTGGCGGCGCGTGCTGCACGACGGCTTCCTCGACGGCAGCGCGTCGCGGCCGGTGGAGGCCGCCGCGTCGTCCGAGGCCGTGGCGGCGGCGCTGCGTGAACTCCGCGGCGTGTCCGTCGAGCCGGGCGCGAATCCCGCGGCGACGACGGTCGTGTTCCGCGGCGACGCCCGCGTGCATGACGGCCGTTTCGCCCACAACGCCTGGTTGCAGGAAACGCCGGACCCGATGAGCACGCTGACCTGGGACAACGCGGCGATGATCTCGGTGGCCGATGCCGCGCGACTGGGCATCGCTCAGGGCGACGTGGTGGCGATCCGCTGCGGCGGGGCAACGCTGGAGATTCCCGCCTGCGTCATGCCGGGCCAGCCGGCCGGCGTGGTCGCCCTGGCGCTGGGCGGAGGCCGCACGGCCGCCGGACCGGTCGGCAGCGGCGTCGGGGCGGACGCGGGGCGTCTGCGGACCTGCGGCGGACTGTGGAGCGCCGCGGCGGAGATCTCGCGGACCGGCCGGACACACCGGCTGGCGCTGACACAGGACCATCATGCCATCGACCGCCTGGGAGCCGCGGAGCGCGAGCGGCGCGTCGGCACGCTGGTCCGCGAGGGCGTGCTGGAGGAGTACGCCGCCGATCCGCAGTTCGCCCGGAAGGCCGCTCACCCCGTGCCGGACGTCCGGCTCTGGGAGGATCCGGCCGCCTACGACGGCCACCGCTGGGGGATGGTCATCGACCTGAACGTCTGTATCGGCTGCAACGCCTGCGCGATCGCCTGCCAGGCGGAGAACAACGTGCCGGTGGTCGGCCGGGACGAGGTCCTGCGCGGCCGGGAGATGCACTGGCTGCGCGTGGACCGGTACTTCCGCGGCGATCCCGCGGCCCCCAGCCCGCCGGTGGCGCATCAGCCGCTGACCTGCCATCACTGCGAGAACGCCCCCTGCGAGCAGGTCTGCCCGGTGGCGGCCACGGTGCACGACACCGAAGGCCTCAACACCATGGTGTACAACCGCTGCATCGGGACGCGCTACTGCTCGAACAACTGCCCGTTCAAGGTGCGGCGCTACAACTACCTGGACTATCACTCCAAGCCGCCGCGCAGCGGCCCGCGGCCGTGGTTCGGGATGCCCGACAGCCAGCAGAAGGCGGAGATCGACGACGTCCGCAAGCTGGGTTTCAACCCGGACGTCACCGTGCGGATGCGCGGGGTGATGGAGAAGTGCACCTTCTGCGTGCAGCGCATCCAGGCGGCCAGGATCGCCGCCCGGCGGCAGCAGCGTGGCCTGACCGACGGCGAGGTGATCCCGGCCTGCGCTCAGGCCTGCCCGACGCAGGCCATCGTGTTCGGCGATCTGAACGACCCGGCCAGCCGGGTGCGGGCCCTGCAGGATCACCCGCGGGCCTACACGCTGCTGGACGAGCTCAACCTGCGGGTGCGGACGCGTTACCTTGCGAAGGTGCGGCACCCGCTGCCGACGGACGCCCCGGCCGGTCATGGGGCGATCAAGGAGCATGCCTGAGATGGCCGTGCGACCGGCGAGCATGAGTCCGTCGCTGCCGGACAACACCGGCGAGATTCCCGGGCAGCGCGCCCCGCTGGTGCTGGGTGGCCTGGACTACGCCGGGCTGACCGACCGGGTCTGCTCGATTCCCGAGCAGCCCACGGCCCCGCCGGCCTGGTGGGCCACGCTGGCCCTGGCCGCGGCCGGGCTGGCGGGCTTCCTGTGCCTGATCGGCTATCTGGTCTCGACCGGCATCGGCGTGTGGGGCAACAACCAGCCGGTGGCCTGGGCGTTCGACATCACCAATTTCGTCTTCTGGATCGGCATCGGGCACGCCGGCACGCTGATCTCGGCGATCCTGTTCCTGTTCCGGCAAAACTGGCGGACGAGCATCAACCGCTTCGCCGAGGCCATGACCATCTTCGCGGTGATGTGCGCCGGCATCTTCCCGGCGATCCACGTCGGCCGGCCGTGGCTGGCGTACTGGATGGCCCCGTATCCCAACCAGATGGGCATGTGGCCCAACTTCCGTTCGCCGCTGCTATGGGACGTCTTCGCGGTCAGCACCTACGCGCTGGTGTCGCTGATGTTCTGGTACGTGGGCATGATTCCCGATCTGGCCACGCTGCGCGACCGGGCCCGCACGCGCATGCGGCGGATCCTCTACGGCCTGTTCGCCCTGGGCTGGACCGGCTCGGCGGCCCACTGGCGGCGCTTCGAGTGCGCGTACCTGCTGCTGGCCGGTCTGGCCACGCCGCTGGTGCTGTCGGTGCACTCGGTGGTCAGCTTCGACTTCGCCACCTCGCAGCTTCCCGGCTGGCACACGACCATCTTTCCGCCGTACTTCGTGGCCGGGGCGGTTTTCGGCGGGTTCGCCATGGTGCTGACGCTGGTCATCCCCGCCCGGACGTTCTTCGGCCTGCAGGAGGTCATCACCCTGCGGCACATCGAGAACATGAACAAGGTGCTGCTGGCCACCGGCTGCATCGTCGGCTATGCCTACGGCGTCGAGCTGTTCATCGCCTGGTACAGCGGCAGCGGCTTCGAGCGCTTCGCCTTCGCCAACCGCATGGGCGGCCCGATGGCCTGGGCCTACTGGATCATGGTCGGCTGCAACGTGGTGGCGCCGCAGCTGCTGTGGTCGAAGTTCTGCCGGACGAACCTGTGGGTCACGCTGTTCGTGGCCATGTGCGTGAACGTGGGCATGTGGTTCGAGCGCTTCGTGATCATCGTCAGCTCGCTGAGCCGGGACTTCGTGCCCTCCAGCTGGGGCGGCTTCTCGCCGACCTGGGTGGACTTCGGCATGCTGGCCGGCAGCTTCGGGCTGTTCTTCACGCTGTTCATGCTGTTCGTGCGCTACCTGCCCATCGTGGCCATGGCGGAGATCAAACACGTGATGCCGGCCGGGCACGCAGGAGACGCGGGCCGCGCCGGATGAGGCATCGGAAGGCGTCATGGAGACCCGCGCGGGGCACGAGGCGCGGCCCGGGAGTGGCCGCGAAAACGGATGAGCGTCGAGGTTTCGACATCCCGGCCGCCGGCGGAGCCCGTTCTTTACGGGCTGCTGGCCGAGTTCGACGATCCGGCCGCGCTGGCGCGGGCGGCGGCCGCGGTGCGTCAGAAGGGCTACACGCGCTGGGACGCCCACAGCCCCTTCCCGGTGCACGGGCTGGATGAGGCCATGGGCGCCCGCCGTACGCGACTGCCGCTGATCGCCCTGATCGCCGGGCTGTGCGGCCTGATCGGGGGGCTGAAGCTCGCCTGGTACACGAATGCCTCCGACCTGGCCTTCATGCCCTCGTTCCTGCGCGGTTATCCGTTCATGATCAGCGGCAAGCCGGTCTTCTCGCTGCCGGCCAACATCCCGGTGGTCTTCGAGACCACCGTCCTGCTGGCGGCCCTGGGCACGGTGCTGGGCATGCTGGGGCTCAACCGGCTGCCCCGGCTGCATCACCCTCTGTTCGCCAGCGAGCGTTTCGCCCGTGCGACGACCGACCGGTTCTTCATCGTCATCGAGGCGCGCGACCCGCGCTTCGACCGCCGCGCCGCGGCGGAGTTCCTGCGGTCGCTGGGGGCCGCGGCCGTCGAAGAGGTTGCGGAGGGTCCGCCATGAGTCTCCCGCCGCTGCCGAGATGGGCGCTCTACGCCGCGGCCGTCGGCGTGGTGCTGTCGTGGCTGCCGCTGGCCCTGATCGCGCGGGCCCGGGCGGTCAAGTCGCCGACGCCGCGGATCGCGATCTTCCAGGACATGGACAACCAGCCGGCCCACCGGCCCCAGTCGCTGGCCCGGATCTTCGCCGACCGGCGGGCGATGCGTCCGCGGGTGCCCGGCACCGTCGCACGGGGCGAGACGGCCGACGCGGTGTCGGCCGCCGGTCGGCGCGACGGCGAATGGATCGACCGGTCGCCCCTGCCGGTCACCGAGGCTTTCGTGCGGCGCGGCCGGGAACGCTACGACATCTTCTGCGCGACCTGTCACGGGCTGGTCGGGGACGGCAACGGCCCGACGCACCTGCGGGCGGTCAAGCTCGAGGAGCCGCGGTGGATTCCGCCGACCTCGCTGCTGTCGGAGCAGGTCCGCGAGCGGCCCGACGGGCACATCTACAACACCATCGCCCACGGCATCCGCAACATGCCGGCCTACGGCGGCCAGATTCCGGTGGAGGACCGGTGGGCGATCGTGGCCTATGTGCGGGCGCTGCAGCTGCGCAGCGACGCGCCACTGGAGATGGTGCCGCTCGAGCAGCGGCCGGGATTGAGATAGCCGGCCGGCGCGACCGGACGAGATCACGGAGGCCGGGCCCGACTTGCCCGGCCGCATGAACATATGACTCATCAGCCGCACAACACGCAGCCCGGCCAGGACCGGCACACCCTGCCGTTTCCGGTCTCGCCGGCGATCCCGGCCGTGGCCGGCGGATTCCTGGTGGCCGCCGTATTCCTGCTGAGCCGCGGCTCGGCCGACGGCATGCGCCGCTTCTGGCTGGCGTACGTGCAGGCCTTCGCCTTCGTGCTCAGCCTGTCGCTGGGGGCGCTGTTCTTCGTGCTGATCCAGCACCTCACCCGCGCCGGATGGAGCGTTGTCGTCCGCCGGCCGGCCGAGATCCTGGCGGCCAACTTCGGCGTGCTGATCGTGGCCTTTCTGCCGATCGCCGGCACCGTGGCCGGCGGCAGCGGGCTGCTGTACCGCTGGGCCCGGCCGCTCCACGTGACGCAGGAGGCCCACGCGCGGGGCTCGCCGCTTCTGCCGGCCGCCCGGGCCGCCGAGCCGACCGAACCGCCCCGGGCCGGCGGCAGCGCCGCTCAAGCCGACGGCCACGACCACGACGCCCATGGCGGCCTGGACGAGCTGACGCTCAAGAAGCGCCCCTGGCTCAACGGCCCGTTCTTCCTGGCCCGCTGGGCGGCGTACCTGGCGATCTGGGCGGTCTGCGGGTGGTTTCTCCTGGCCCGCTCGACCGAGCAGGACGCTTCCGGCGACCCGAGGCTGACGCTGCGCCTGCAGTACCCCAGCGGGGCGATGACGCTGCTGTTCGGGCTGACGGTGACGTTTGCGGCGTTCGACCTGCTGATGTCGCTGGACGCCCACTGGTTCAGCACCATCTTCGGGGTCTATTATTTCGCGGGATCGGTGGTCGGTTTCCTGGCGGTGCTGATCCTCGGATTGATGCTGCTGCAGCGGCTGGGCCTGCTGCGGGCGAGCGTCACCGTCGAGCACTATCACGATCTGGGCAAACTGCTGTTCGCGTTCGTGTTCTTCTGGGGCTACATCGCCTTCAGCCAGTACATGCTCATCTGGTACGGCAACCTTCCGGAGGAGACCGCCTGGTTCGCCCGCCGCGGGGCCTCCACCGCCGAGCCCAACGCCTGGTCGGCCGTCGCCCTGGTGCTGCTGCTGGGGCACTTCGTGCTGCCGTTCGCCGGGCTTCTGTCCCGGCATGCCAAGCGCAGCCGGGCGATGCTGGGGGGCTGGGCGGCCTGGCTGCTGGCGATGCACTGGCTGGACCTCTACTGGTTGGTGATGCCCGAGGCCCCCGCGGCCGCGTGGCCGCCGGCCCTGGCGGAGATCGGCTGCTCGGCGGGACTGATCGGGCTGTTCATCGCCGGCCTGTTGCGGCTGGCTTCCGGCCGGAGCCTGCTGGCGGCGCGCGACCCCCGGCTGCCGGAATCGCTGGCTTTCCACAACCCCTGAACGGCGAGGCGCGACGTGCACGGCGACGAGAGCTCACGCAACCCCGGGCAGCTGAACATCGCCGCGATCGCGGTGCTGGGCGTCGTCGCGGTCATCCTGCTGGCCGAGATCGTGGCCGTCGCCCAGGCGTACTATTACAATCTCCAGGAGCGGGAAATCGCCGCCAAGCAGATCGCCCCGCCGATCTGGGAGCTGGCGGACCTGCGGACCGCCCAGCAGGCCGAACTCAACAGCTTCCGCTGGGCGGATCGCGACCGGCTGAGGGTGGCCGTCCCGATCGATCTGGCGATCCAGCAGTATGTGCGACAGGCCGCCACGCGGCCCGGTTGAGTGCCAGAAGATGTGCATGCCCGTATCGCGTCGCCGGACCAGACCGCCCGCCGGCTCCCGCCTGCCGTTCCGCGGCGGCGCGGTCGTCCTGGGTGTTCTGGCCGCCTGCCTGTCGCCGGCGGCCCGGGCGCCGGCCCAGGCCCCCCAGCCGATCACCATCCCCGAGCCGGCCAGCCAGCCGGTGGAGGAACTGGCCGGCGTGGGCATCGAGGAGAAGCTCGGCGACCGGCTGCCGCTGGAGCTGGAGTTTCTGGACGAGGACGGCCGGCGGGTGCGGCTGGGCGACTATTTCAGGGGCGAGCGGCCGGTACTGCTGACCACGGTCTACTACGGCTGCCCGATGCTCTGCGGGCTGATCCTCAACGGCCAGATGGAGGCCATGAAGGCCCTGGACTGGACGCCGGGGCAGGCCTACGAGGTCGTGACGGTCAGCTTCGACCCGCGCGAGACCCCGGCCCTGGCCCGGCTCAAGAAGCAGAACTACCTCAAGGCCATGGAGCGGCCGGAAGCCGCCGCCGGCTGGCATTTTCTGACCGGCCCGGCAGAAAGCATCATCCGGCTGACCGATGCGATCGGCTTCCGCTACCGCTGGGTCGAGCGCGAGAAGCAGTTCGCCCACGCCGCGGCCATCGTGATCTGCACGCCCGACGGGCGGGTGTCCCGCTACCTTTACGGCGTGCAGTTCAACCCCCGGACGCTGCGGCTCTCGCTGGTCGAGGCTTCCGAGGGCAAGATCGGCTCGACGGTCGATCACGTGCTGCTGTATTGCCTGAAATACGACCCCCGGGCCGGTCGCTACAGCATCGTCGCCGACCGGTTCATGACCGCCGGCGCGGCCCTGACGGTGGCGGCGATGGCCGTCTGGCTGGTGCCGCGCTGGGTGCGCGACGCGCGGCGCCGGGCGGCGTCGCCGGCCGCGACCTGACCGGCTTGCGCGCGAGGAATCATGATCGCCAGCGTGCTCGCACAGTTCGGCGACTCCTTCTGGATGCCCACCGACGCGTCCACCTACGCGTTCCGCGTGGACCGGCTGTTCTACTTCATTCTGGCGATCGCGACGTTCTTCTTCGCCCTGATCACCGTGCTGATGGTGCTGTTCGTGGTCCGTTACCGGCGACGGGACGGCCGGATCCCGGCCCCGTCGGCCAGCCACAACACCGCGCTGGAACTCACCTGGACGATCATCCCGGCCATTCTGGTGGTGCTGATCTTCGTCTTCGGCCTGAAAGGCTACATGGATATGGCCACGCCGCCGGCCAACGCGCTGGACATCACCGTGACGGCCTTCAAGTGGGCCTGGGCGTTCACTTACCCCAACGGCCACGTGGATGCCAACCTGCACGTGCCCGTGGACCGGCCGGTGCGGCTGACGCTGACCAGCCAGGACGTGATCCACAGCCTGTACATCCCGGCCTTCCGCATCAAGAAGGACTGCGTGCCCGGCCGGTTCAACCGGATGTGGTTCGAGGCCACGAAGGTCAACGACACCGAGGGCTACGACCTGTTCTGCGCCGAATACTGCGGCACCAGCCACTCGGCCATGGTCGCCAAGGTCTACGTGCACGACGCGGCCGGCTTCCAGCGCTGGCTGGAGGAGGCCTCCAGGTGGGAGGGGCGGATCGCGCCGGTGCAGCGCGGGGCCCAGCTCTACGAGCAGCGCGGCTGCCGGCAGTGCCACTCGATCGACGGCAGCCGGGTGATCGGCCCGTCGTTCCGCAACGCCTGGGACGAGATCGTCGAGGGCCGCCGGGCCTTCGCCGACGGCCGGCGGCTGGCGGATCTGCTCGGCGAGGGCTACACCGCCGAGGACTACGTCCGCGAGTCGATCTACGAGCCGGGCGCCCGCATCGTCGCCGGCTACGCCGGCGTGGCCATGCCCGGATACCGCGGGCAGGTCCGCGACAACGACATCCCCGCGATCATCGCCTGGCTCAAGTCGCTCAGCGACCGATACAGGTCCGAGGCGGACCTGCCGGCGGCCGCCACGTCGCCGGCCTCCGCGCCGGACAAGGGAGGTGCCCGATGAGCGCCGTCGCCCCCGGCTATGCCGCCCCGGCACCGGCGGAGAACTACCTGACCGCGGCCCGCGGCGTGCTGTCGTGGCTGCTGACCCTGGACCACAAGCGCATCGCCCTGCTGTACCTGGCGGCCATCCTGGCGTCGTTCCTCCTGGGCGGGGTCTTCGCCCTGCTGATCCGCACCGAGCTGATCACGCCGGGCCCGACGCTGATGGCCGACGCCACGAAGAACCGCGATTTCTACAACCAGATGTTCACGCTCCACGGCGCGGTGATGACCTTCATGTTCATCATCCCGGCCATCCCCGCGATCATCGGCAACTTCACCCTGCCGCTGATGCTCGGGGCCAGGGACGTGGCCTTCCCGCGGCTGAACCTCGCCAGCTTCTACTGCTGGGTCGGCGGGGGCGTGTTCTTCGTGCTCGTGCTGCTGACCGGCGGGCTGGACACCGGCTGGACGTTCTACACCCCCTACAGCACCGAGACCACCACCCGCGTGATTCCCGCCACGCTGGGGGCCTTCATCCTGGGTTTCAGCTCGATCCTGACGGGCGTGAACTTCATCGCCTCGATCCACATGCTCCGCCCGCCGGGGATGACCTGGTTCCGCATGCCGCTGCTGCTGTGGGCCCTGTACGCCACGAGCATCATCCAGATCCTGGCCACGCCCGTGCTGGCCATCACCCTGCTGCTGCTGATCGCCGAGCGGGCCCTGGGCGTCGGCATCTTCGACCCCAAACTCGGCGGCGACCCGATCCTCTACCAGCACTTCTTCTGGTTCTACTCCCACCCGGCGGTGTACATCATGATCCTGCCGGCCATGGGCGTGGTCAGCGAGGTCATCGCCACCTTCAGCCGCAAGCATATCTTCGGCTACAGGTTCATCGCCGCCAGCTCCATCGCCATCGCCCTGCTGGGTTTTCTGGTCTGGGGACACCACATGTTCTCCAGCGGCCAGTCGGGCATGGCCAACGCGATCTTCAGCCTGCTGACCTTCAGCGTGTCCATCCCCTCGGCCATCAAGGTCTTCAACTGGCTGGCCACCATGTACCGGGGCTCGATCTGGCTGAAGACGCCGATGCTGTATGCCCTGGGGTTCATCCTGCTGTTCGGCATCGGCGGCCTGACCGGGCTGTTCCTGGGGGCCCTGGCCACGGACATCCACCTGCACGACACGTACTTCGTCTTCGCTCACTTCCACTACGTGATGATGGGCAGCACGCTGTTCGCCTTCCTGGCGGCCATGCACTACTGGTGGCCCAAGATGTTCGGGCGGATGTACAGCGAGTTCTGGGCGGCCTCGGCGGCCGTGCTGGTGTTCCTGGGGCAGAACTTCACCTTCTTCCCGCTGTTCGTCGCCGGCGCCAGGGGCATGCCCCGCCGCTACGCCGAGTACAAGCCCGAGTTCGCCGTCTATCACCAGATCTCCAGCCTGGGCTCGTACCTGATGGCCATCGGCCTGTTTCTGGTGCTGGCCGTCTGGATCCATTCGCTGCTGAGGGGCCGGCGGGCCCCGGCCAACCCGTGGGGGGCCAACACCCTCGAGTGGCACTGCGCATCCCCGCCGCCCCACGACAACTTCGCGACCACCCCCGCGGCCGGCGACCCCTACGATGTCGAGGCCTGGGAGTACGATCCGCAGACCGAGAGCTTCGTGCAGCGAGACCCGGCCGTCGCGACGGCGGGACCGGCCCGGTGAGGCAGCAACAGGCATGAACCACGCACACGCCGCCCATCCCCGCGACCTCCACGGCGAGCATCCGCCGCACCTGGCTCACCACTACGCCACGCCGGCCCAGCAGTTCGAATCCGGCAAGCTGGGCATGTGGGTGTTTCTGGCCACCGAGATCCTGATGTTCGGCGGGCTGTTCTGCGCGTATGCGGTCTACCGGTCCAACCACCCGGAGATCTTCGCCTACGCCCACCGTTACCTGGACAGGACCCTCGGCGGGGTCAACACACTGATCCTCATCTGCAGCAGCTTCACCATGGCTCTGGCGGTCCGCAACGCCCAGCTCGACCGCCGCCGGGCCACGGTCGTCTGCCTGGCCCTGACGTTGCTGGGCGGACTGGGCTTTCTGGGCATCAAGTACGTCGAATACAGGTCCAAGTGGGAGCACGGCCTGCTGTGGGGCCGTTCGTACGCGCCGAAAGACCATGACCACGGCTCGGCCGCGTCGGCCGGCCGGACCGCAACGCCGTCAGCGGCCCCGACGCCCGCACAACCGGCCGGCGCAACCGACGCCGGCGCCGCGACCGTCGGCCAGCCTGCAGCGGCTGCGCCGGCCACGGCATCCGCCGTCGCCGACCCCGACACCCCGCGGATCGCGCCCTCGGCCATCGGCCCGCCGGGACTGGCCCTGGACCCCGTAGGCGCGCACGAGGAGCACGCCGCCCGCGAACCGCGGAACGTGCACCTGTTCTTCAGCTGCTATTTCCTGATGACCGGCCTGCACGGGCTGCACGTGATCGTCGGCCTGGGCCTGATCGGCTGGATCATGGCCCGCGCCGCCGGCGGAGCCTTCAGCAGCGCCTATTACACGCCGGTGGATTTCGTCGGCCTGTACTGGCACCTGGTGGACCTGATCTGGATCTTCCTGTTCCCGCTGCTCTACCTGATTCATTGAGCCGGGCACGCGAGAGGCGACATGAGCGACACGGCGACATCCCGGAACTCCGCCCCGCCGCATCCGGCCGTCGGGCATGTGGTGCCGCTGCCGGTGCTGGCCGCGGTCTGGGCAGGTCTGATGGTACTTACCGTGGCGACCGTCGCGGTGACGCGGCTCGACCTGGGCTGGTTCAACGTCTGGCTGGCCCTGCTGATCGCCACGGCCAAGGCCGCGCTGGTGGCCCTGTACTTCATGCACTTGCGCTACGACAGCCCCTTCAACGCCATCGTGCTGGTGGCGGCCCTGCTGTTCGTCACCATCTTCATCTCCATCGCGCTGATGGACACGGCCGCCTACCAGGAGAGCTTCGAGGTGCCCCCGAACGTGAGAGTCGCACCGTCATGATCCGTCCTCCGGCACATCACGGCCGGGCTGCGACATCCCCGGCCCCTTCTGCCTTGCGGGAGACCCCCCGATGAACGCCCTCGCCCCTCCGGACGCCGCACCTCCCGGCCGGGACGCCGCGAAGCTCGGCCTGACGCTGTTCCTGGCCTCGCTGACCATGCTGTTCGCGGCGGCGATGATCGCCTTCGTGCTGATCCGCACGCGAAGCCCCAATGCCCCGCCCCTCGGCAGCCTGACCCTCCCGGCCGGGCTGTGGGTCAGCACCGCTTTGATGATCTTCTGCAGCCTGGCGATGCAACGCGGGGTGTCCGCGGCCCGCGCCGGCCGTTCCGGCGGACTGCGGACGTGGCTGACGGCCGCGGTTCTGCTGGCCGCCGCCTTCGTGGCCGTCCAGGCCCCCGCCCTCCTGCTGCTGCTCCAGGCTCACCGGGCCGCCCGCGCCGACAACATGCCTCTCTACGGCCTGGTGGTGCTGCTGGTCGCCCTGCACGCCGCTCATGTGGTCGGCGGGCTGGTGCCGCTGCTGATCACCGCCGCGCGATCGTACCGGGGAGCCTACGGCCCGGACAACCATGCCGGCGTCCGCCGCTGCGCGACCTACTGGCACTTTCTGGACGTCGTGTGGCTGGTGATGTTCGCCACGCTGCTGATGCTGCGCTGAGTGCGTTCCGCGGCCATCCGCGCCGATTCGTTCTCGCGGTGCCGCGACCGCCGCAGCGTCCGCCGGGACGCGCCGTGTCTTGACAATTCCGCCGGCATTCCCTATCACCGCCGGCCGTGAACGGACCGGCCGGCCGGCCGATTCGCCGGCGAAGGCCGCTCGATGACTGCCGACCCGCGGGCGATGCTGCGGGGACGCGCTCTTCCGGGGACGGGCATGACTCTCAGGCGGCTGGGCGATCCCTTCAGGCTCATCTGGTCCCACCGGCTGATCCTCTGGCGGGTGTGCTGGAACGACATCCGCGGACGCTACGCCGGCTCGGTGCTGGGCCTGACCTGGCTGGTGATGTACCCGCTGCTGTTTCTGGGAATCTACGCCCTGATCTACGGATCGGTCTTCCGCATCCGCTTCAACCTCGGCGGCACCACCGAGTACATCGTCTTCATCTTCTGCGGGCTGATCCCGTTCCTGGGCTTCTCCGAGGGGCTTTCCAGCGGCGTGTCCTGCGTGACCGCCAACGCGTCGCTGATCAAGAACACGCTCTTTCCGATTGAGCTGATTCCCGTCCGTGCCGTGCTGACCAGCCAGTGCACCCAGGTCGTCGGTACGTTTCTGCTGCTGATCGCCGTGGCCGCGGTCGGCCACCTCCGGCCCTGGGCCCTGCTGGTGCTGGTGATCTGGCCGCTGCAGATCATGTTCACCATCGGCCTGATCTGGATTCTCTCGAGCCTGAACGTCTACTTCCGCGACCTCCAGAACATCGTGGGCGTGGTCATCCTCATGCTGATGATGGTCAGCCCCATCGCCTGGTCGATCGAGATGGTCCCCGAGCCGCTGCGCCCCTTCATGGGCATCAACCCGCTGTACTACCTGCTGATCGCCTATCAGGAATGCCTGATGGGCGCCCGCGAAGGCTCGGTCGGCGGCCATTTTCCGCGCGGAGGAATCTTCTGGGGCGTTCTTGTCATGGCCCCGGTCATGTTTTTCGCCGGCTACTGGTTCTTCGGCCGGATGAAGCGACTGTTCGCCGACAACGTCTGAACGGCCGGCGTGTGCCGGCCCCTGATGCGGCCTCGGAACGCGTGCCGACGGCCGGGGAGGAAGAATCATGCGAAGCCTGGCGTTCTTCTCGGTCTTCGTCGTTGCGACCTGCCTGCACGCCGGCGGCGTCCTGGCGGACGATCTGACCATCCGCCGGGGCGACTGGACGATGCGCCTGGATCCCGCCGGGCGCATCCTGAGCCTGTCCGACCAGGCCGGCCGCCAGCTGGTGGTCGGCGGCTCCGGCGGCCTGCCGGCTATCGGGACCGCGCCGGATGACCCGGCCCGCCGATGGGACGGGGCGGTGCCCGTGGCGACCGTGCCCGCCGCGAATGTCCGCTCCTCCGCCTCCGCGGACGGGGCGGTGTTCGAATACCAGGTCGACGGCCCGCCGGCCTTTCGCGTGCGCTACGAGATCGCGCTGACGCAGCAGGCCGTCGGCACGGTCCTGCGCCGCGCGGTCACGATCGCGCCGGAGGAGGGGCCGGTCGTGGCCGACGTCGTGTTGTCGCTGGGCAACGTGCTGGCTCCGCCGGCCGAAGGGCAGCGTGTCTTCGTCCCGCGCAAGGACGGCCGGGGCCACACGCTGGATCAGGCTGCCGGCCACAGGTGGATCTGGCCGCTGGCCGGCGACGTACCCCCGCCCGTCGAACCCGGCGAGCACCTGGCCATTCCCATGCTCAGTCATGCGGGGGGAACGCCGACCGTGCGCCTGACGCATGCGGCCGATCCGTTCTTCGGCGCCTGCCTGCGTCTGCCGGATCCGGCCGCCGGAAACGCCGGCGATTTCCGCTGGGTCTATCAGGGCGGCAGGGTGCCGCTGGATGCGCCTTCCACCCGTACCTGCTGGACGGTGATCCACGCTGGCGGGCCCGAACAGGCCATGGACGCCTGGTACGCCACCGCCCTGGCCGACGTGCCCCCGGGCCCTTCGTGGCTGCACGACATCGCCTGGCAGCACTACGACTACTTCAGCCACGGCGGCGCCGGCTGGTTCGAGGATATCGACGCCGTCGAACGCCTCGTCCCCCGCGAGGACCGCTCGAAGATTCTCTTCACCCTTCACGGCTGGTACGGGCTGGTCGGCGATTACACCTTCGACGCCGCCGCCGGCCGGCTGGACGAGGCCTGGACCGCCTTCCCCAGCGCCGAGGCCTTCAAGGACAAGGGCTTCCCCACGTCCGTCCCGGTGCCCCTGACCCGCGCCGAGATGCACCGGCGGATCCGCTACGCTCGAGACCGGGGGTTGCGTGTCGCCCTGTACTTCGCCGACGGCCTGACGACCTGCGAAGGCGCCCGCGGTTTTTCCGAGGAGAAAATCCTTTACTGGGGCGGCTGGCAGGGCCCGGACACCCGTGGCCGCAGCGCCTGCCAGAATCCGGCGCACCCGGAGGTGCGCCGCTGGTACCTGGATTACCTCAAGGCCCTGCTGGCCGAGTACGGCGACGAGATCGACGCCCTGGTCTGGGATGAAACCTTCATGATCCGTGATGGCGCGGTCGGCGCGACGCCGAAACCCGATTATGCCGCTGCGCACTTCATGCGCCTGGTCGCCGAACTGACTCGAACCACGACCGCCCGCCGCGCCGACCTGGCCTTTCTGGCCAGCGACTGCATCGGCATGACCTTCGACGACAAGTCTTTCTGGCTGGACGTGCCGCCGTATGCGATCATGGCCCACGGCTGCTACCAGGACTCGCATTCCCGGCCGTCCGTGTGGCCCTACGGCCTGTTCCCCAACTACCGCAACGTGCTGTGGTCCTGCAACTGGCAGGCGGTGACGCACCTGGACTACACCCGCTTCGGCGTCGAGCACTACGGGGCACCCGTGGCGACGACCAACGGCTGGCTGGACGACAAGGGCGTGGCCCGGCTCGACGACGCCCAGCGACGGGCGGTGCTGGAGCTGTTCAACAGCCGCAAGACCCGCCGGCAGCAGATTCGCTGGCTCGACGGCCCGCCGCCGGTCTTCGTCCCCGCGACCGCCCCGGGCTCGTGAGCCCGGTGCCCGCCTCCCCGGGCGACTTTGACCCCTCGGACGCGGCGGTTATGCTGACTTTGCCTCCACTTCGGCGCGCAGGGGGTGGGCGGCGCGCCCAAGGCCCGATGGACAGGAGCCCCGCCATGGAACGCTACGGAATGGTCATCAGGGTCAGGCCCGAGAAGCTCGAGGAGTACAAGCGCCTGCATGCGGAGCCCTGGCCGGACGTCCTGCGGATGATCACCGCCTGCAACATCCGCAACTACTCGATCTACCACAAGGACGGCTGGCTGTTCAGCTACTTCGAATACCACGGCGACGATTTCGCCGCCGACATGGCGAAAATGGCCGCCGATCCGGTCACGCAGGAGTGGTGGAAGCTCTGCATCCCCTGCCAGGAGCCGCTGGACACACGCGCGCCCGGCGAGTGGTGGGCCCGGATGGAGGAGGTGTTCCATTGCGCATGACCTCCCGCGAGCGCGTGCTGACCGCCTTCGAGCACCAGGAGCCCGACCGCGTGCCCTGCTGGTGCGGGGCGTCGGAGGGTTTCTGGAACAAGTGCCGGCGCGTGCTGGACATGGACGACGAGGGGCTGCGGGAGTTCTTCGGCGACGATTTCCGGCGGGTGTGGGCCCGCTGGACCGGTCCGCAGGTGAACCTGGCCCCCGGAGCCACCTACGCCACCGTCTTCGGCGTCCAGCGCACCGGCTTGGGCTACGGCCAGCCGATGCACCATCCCCTGGCCGGCGCCGGGATCCGCGAGATTCATGACTATTCCTGGCCCGACCCGGCCTGGGTCGATCCCTCCGGCATCCGGGCGACGGCCGCCGCCTGGCACGGCAAGTACGCCGTCCTGGGCGGAGACTGGTCGCCGTTCTGGCATGACGCCATCGACCTGATGGGCATGGAGGAGCTGCTGCTGCGGATGTACGACGAGCCCGAGGTGGTCGATGCCCTCTTCGGGCATCTGATCGACTACTATGCGGCCTCCAGCCGGCGGATCTTCGATGCCGCCGCCGACGTCATCGACATCTTCTTCTTCGGCAACGACTTCGGCAGCCAGGCCGGCCCGCTGATCGGCGAGGCCATGTTCCGCCGCTTCTTCATTCCGCAACTCAGGCGGCTTGTGGACCTCGGCCACGCCTACGGCCTGAAGGTGATGATGCACTGCTGCGGCGGCTTCGCGCCCCTGATCCCCTCGCTGATCGAGATCGGGCTGGACGGCCTGCACGCCGTGCAGCCTTCCTGTCACGGCATGGACCTGCGCCGGCTGAAGGCCGATTTCGGCGACCGGATGGTGTTCAACGGGGCCGTCGACTCGCACCATGTGCTGATCAACGGCACGCCCGAGCTCGTCAGGGAAAAGACCCGCGAGGTGCTGGAGATCATGATGCCCGGGGGCGGCTATATCGCCGGAGCCAGCCACGACACCATTCTCGAGGAAACCCCGCTGGAGAACGTGGTGGCGATGTTCGAGGCCGTGCGGGAGTTCGGTCTGTACCGCTGATCCGCTCCGGCCACGACGGCACGCGACCTCCGCCCGCATCCCTCAAGCCGCCAATGGTTTTTTCACCGCCCGGCCGCCGCACTACGGTCCCACACGCTCCAGCACGAAACGGTACCGCACCGGCCCGGCCACCAGCCGCTGAAGGTCCTCCAGCCGCCGGTTGACCTCCGCCGCGTCGCGATCGATGGCCGGAAAGTTGGGGTTGCCGCCGATGTGGCCCGGAGCGACCTTCAGTGATTGGGCCAGCTTGTGGCGGGCCTCGGTGAGCAGCAACAGCGTGGCCGCCTGGGCGTCCCAGGGACCGCCGGGCTCCCAGCCGTCGGGAGTGGCCGAGGAGATGTTGATCCCGCCGGCCAGGCGATCATGAGGCCACGTGCCCACCACCCGGCCGTCCACCGTCAGTCGGTAGTCGCCCGGCGACAGCCCGTCGACCGTCAGCATGTAGCGGTTCAGCTCCTCGGGGATCGGGATGAAGCGGAAGTTCAGCGCCCCCAGCGGCCCGAAGTTCAGCGGCAGGCCCTCGTCGAGCCGATCGAAGGCGACGCCGGTCGCCGACGCCTGGAGGTTCGAGACCTCGCAGCCGGCGACCTCGAGCACGCGACCGGCGGCCGCGTCGATCCGCACGCTGGAGACGTCTGCGGGGGCCCCCAGACCCTTGAGGATCGCAAAGCCCATGGCCAGCTGCCCGAGGTCGTTCAGATGGATGCCGTCGGGAGCGTGCAGCGTCGGAGGATTCTTCTCGTCGCGTGCGGCCCGCACCTTCCGGAGGATGTCGCGCATCGTCCGTTGCACGTCGATGGCCTCGCCGCCCAGCCGGCGGGCCAGTTCCATGCCGTCGTCGCACATCCGCTGGAGAAAGTCGTTCTCGCTGACGTCGGGGTCGGCGGCGGTGACGGCCGCCGAGCAGACGTAGACCCGCACCC
>CALLOB010000130.1 GCA_938005315.1 uncultured Phycisphaerae bacterium | reverse complement strand
GGCTGGCCTCGGGGTGATACTGCACGGAAAAGACCGGCTCGCTGGTGTGCATGAAACCCTCCAGCGTGCGGTCGTTGAGTTTCTCATGCGTCGGTGTGGCCCCGACACGGATCAGCGACCCGGCGTCCACCGCGAAGCCGTGGTTCTGGCTGGTGATCTCGACCCGCCGCGTGGCCAGATTCATCACCGGCTGATTGCCGCCGCGGTGGCCGAACTTCAGCTTGTATGTCCGGGCGCCCAGGGCCAGGGCCAGCAGTTGATGCCCCAGGCAGATGCCGAAAATGGGCAACCGGCCGATCAGGTCCCGCAGAAGCCCGATGGCGTAGCGCACCGGCTCCGGGTCGCCGGGTCCGTTGCTGACGAAAACGCCGTCCGGCCGGTGATCGAGCACCTCACGCGCGCTCCATGTCGGCGGAATCACCGTCACGTCGCAACCGGCCTCGACGAGGTTTCGCAGGATGTTGCGCTTCACGCCGCAATCGACCGCTAGAACGCGGAATCGCCGCCGGGCCCCGCGCGGCGGCATGGCGAAGGGGCTCTCGAAACCGGCCGACCAGGGCGAGGCCGTCTTCGGGGCCACGCGCCGGACCATGTCCTCCCCCACCAGCCCCGGCCAGGCCCGGGCCCGCTCGACGAGGGCGACGTCATCCAGGATTTCGGTCGAGATGCAGCCGCGCATCGCTCCCTGCACGCGCAACGAACGGGTGATCGCGCGGGTATCCACGCCGGCCAGAGCCACGACGCCGTGCCGCTGGAGATACTCCTCCAGCGAGGCCGTGGCCCGGAAGTTGCTTCGCCGCACGGCCAGTTCCTTGATCACGAACCCCTCCACCCGCGGACCGGCCGATTCGACGTCCTCCTCGGTGACGCCGTAGTTGCCGATCAGGGGGTAGGTCATGGTGACGATCTGGCCGGTGTAGGACGGGTCGGTGAGGATCTCCTGGTAGCCCATCAGCGAGGTGTTGAAGCACACCTCGCCGACGTGGGTGCCGTCGGCGCCGAACGCCGTGCCGGTGTGGACCGTTCCGTCTTCAAGGGCCAGTTTGCAGATCCGTTGGGGCATCATGCGCTCCGTTGGCCACCTGCCCGGCAGTGCCCGGAGACCAAATCCGCGCCGGTCCCCGTCGTGCCGGCGATTCAGTCTTCCTCGGACCTGGCGGGCACGGCCGGTGCGACCCCGTCGAAAAGGGCCGTGCCGATGCGCACCATGGTGGCCCCCTCCTCGACCGCGACCTCGAAGTCGTTGCTCATCCCCATCGACAGCTCGCGGAAATCCGGACCGACCACCCGCTCGGAGCGGAGGTCCTCGAAGACATCCCGCAGCCTGGCGAAGCACGGTCGGGTACTCTCCGGGTCGGCCTCCAGCGGCGCCATGGTCATCAGACCGACGATCCGCAGGCCCTTGAGGCCGGCGACGTGCTCGATCAGATGCGGCACCGCCCCGACCGCGATCCCGAACTTGCTCTTCTCGCCCGAGACGTTCACCTCCAGGAGCACGGGGATCGTGCGGTCGATCCTCCGGGCCTCCTCGCTGATGGTCTCGGCCAGCCGGAGGCTGTCCAGCGAGTGAATGAGATCCACCCAGGGGAGCAGCTGTCGCACCTTGTTGCGCTGCAGGTGCCCGATCATGTGCCAGCGGGGGTTCGGGGGCACGCCCTCGTGTTCGATCACCCGCCGGCGGCTCAGGTGCTCGCGGAGCATGCCGGCGCGCTTGACCAGCTCCTGGACGCGGCTTTCGCCGAGATCCAGCAGCCCGACCTCGACCGACGCGCGGATCACGTCGATCTCGACGGTCTTGGTCACGGCCACGAGCCGGACATCCTGCGGGTTGCGACGCCTCCGCTCGCAGGCGGCCTGGATCCGCTCGCGAATTCGCTTGAGGTTCTCTGAAAGCTTTCTTCGCATGGTCCCGGTCCGCTGGTCCGGCTCGCGCCCGGCAGGCGGCGGTGCGGCCTGGCGCGGCACAGGGCGACCAGGGAGTTCCCGCATCGCCCCTGGGAGTCCGCAGCCACGGCCACGACAGCGTATTATACGCCTGACGGGGTGTTTGTCACATCCGCCGGCTGCCACATAAACCCCTTCAGGCACGGTTGATATCCACGGGCGCAGGGGCGAAGATAAGCCTGCCGGGCCACGCGCGGTCCGGGCCGCAAGGTGGCCGGGGCGACCGGAGTGGTTCGCGTCGGGGGGATCGCATCGTGCCGACGGTGGAGGAAATCCTTGTGCCCGCCCCCGAGCCGGGTCATCTGCTCGATCCGGCGCGGCTCTTCGGCAACGACCGGCCGCTGGAGATGGAGATCGGCGTGGGCAAGGGGGGGTTCCTGCTGCGGCGTGCCCGGGAGTATCCTGAGATCAACTTCCTGGGCATCGAATGGGCCAACAAGATCATCCGTTATGCCGCCGACCGGATGGCCCGCTGGGGCGTTGCGAACGTGCGGCTGATCCGCACGGACGCCCGGCATCTGATGCTGCACCACATGCCTGCGGACTGCCTGACGGTCCTGCACATCTACCATCCGGACCCCTGGCCCAAGAAGCGGCACCACAAGCGGCGGCTGATCCAGCCGGACTTCATGGCCGCGGCGGTGCGGGCCCTGGTTCCGGGCGGGCGGATCGCCGTTCAGACCGACCACGCCGAGTATTTCGAACAGATCCGCGCCGTCATCGCCGCCGAAACCCGACTTGTGCCGGTGTCCTTCGAGGACGCCCAAACCGGCGTGGTCGAAGGGCGGATCGAAACCAACTTCGAGATCAAGTACCTTCGGGAGGGCCGGAAGATCTTCCGGATCGCCGCGATCCGGCAAGATTCACCAGCAGGCGGACTCAGCGCCGGCAGCTGAGGCGACCCGGCCTGCAAACCGTGACCGATCATCTGTCCCCAGGCCGGGCACGGCACCGGCGGCGGCAGTGGTGATGGCGCCATGCGTCAGACCGGTCTTCCAACTGCCGGGCGGCCGGTGGGTGCTCAGGTCGGCCCGGCGCACCCGTCGGAGCGCTACGCCCGCGCCCCCGGGGATCGACGACCACCCACCTGCGCGATCGACGCCCGGGTCGCCCGACCGGCGTTCCATTCCGTGGTCCCGGGACCGCCGCCGCTCCCGGCGGACCGGGCCCGGGCCGCACCTTCAGAAGGCGTCATATCCGGTTTTCGGCGGGCCTTTAGAGGCCGGATTCATCAGCCCGCCGGGACCAGCCGGGAAAAACTTCCGCCCCGGGGGTACGACACGGGTTGTCATACCCCGGGTGTATGTTTCCGATGGCTCCGGAACGGGCTCGGCGTGGGAACCGGTGCCGAACAGCGGGAGGTCGAGCGTGTCACCGCCCGGTGGGGATGAGCCGGAGTCCATCTGCGGACGGATGGCCGGCGTCGAGCCGAGATCCGCCGAAAGCGGTAATCGCCCTGTTCAGGAGAGACCGTGATGGAGATCATGTGGGACCTGATCTTTCTACTGGTTATGCTGGGCCTGTGTGTAGCCCTCATGGTATACCATTCCAAGCTCAACAGGCTCTTCCGGGCGATTCGGCGCGGCGAGAAAAAGCTGGCCGATTACGACCTGCATGGAACTTCCCGGGGCATCGGGCCCTACGCCATCCGCGAGGAGCAGTGGCGTGACAGCGGTCTGCCGGGCAGCTGGCAGGACTGCGTGAGGCCTTCGTACGCCCGACGGGTCCTGATCGCCTACTGGACCCGGCACTGCCCCAAGGCCCTGGAGAATCGCAACTTCGAGGTCCTGGCCAGGGTCCACTGCGGCGGACCGCGCGGATACATGGACCGGAATGCGGGGAACTACTGGTCGCATGTGCGGCATGAGCTGCTGCTTATGGATGCTTTTATTGTCTTTGAATCCTTATAACCACAGGTTCGTCCGGAGAGACCGGTTCGGGGCGGTCGAAAAGAGAGTCACCCCCGGGCCGTCCCGGCGGCGAACAGGTGCTTTCGGGACGGGAAGATGGGTCTTGTCGAGCGACGCGGTTCCTGCCCTCCCGGGGCGGCAGCGCGTCCGCCGGCACGGCCGCAGACCTCCCGGGTACGCCCCCGCCGGAGCGGCGTGCTTGACGACCGGCTTCAGATGGCCATCATGGTACGCCTTCGCCGGGGCCGCACGCCTCCAGAGGCGTTGGGCCGCTCATATACCGTCGGCCGTCGCTGGGAAAGCGCAGCGGCCGGCGTTCATCGCGACGGGGACTTCGCCGCCGTGTCATCGATCGTGGTTCTGCACCAAGGGGCCATCGGGGACTTCCTGCTTACGCTCAGTGTGCTTCAGCCGGCGCGGGCGGCGCTGGGAGCCCAGCGGCTGACCGCCATCGCATCGGCGCCCTCGGCGATGCTGGCCTCGGGGCACAGCGCGGTGGACGTCTGGATCTCGCCGGAAAGCATCGGCCTGTACCGCCTGTTCCGCCGCGACCTGGAGATCTCCGACCGCCTTCGCGGCCTGCTGGCCACCGCCGACTGTATTCTGAACTTCACCGGCGGGCCCGGCGAAATCGTGCACGAGCGGCTTTCGGAGGTCGCCGCCGGTCGGATCATCTCGATCGACCCGCGACCCTCGGCGGCGACGCGGACCGGGCACCGGCACATCACCGCCCAATGGGCCGAGGCGATATGTGCCGCGGGCCTGGCCATCGGCGCGCCGTCACCGCCGGTCATCCGCCTGCATCGCGCCTGCGCTCCCGCTCCGGGGCGGGTCATCGTGCACCCCGGCAGCGGCAGCCCGCACAAGTGCTGGCCTTTCGAGCGTTTCGCCGCCCTGGCGGACCGGCTGACCGACGCCGACCTGGTGTGGATGCTAGGGCCGGCGGAAGGTGCACTGGCACGGCGGGTCGCCGCTCGCGATGAGCCTGCGCTGATGGAATCCGATCTGACCCGAGCGGCCGAGCAACTGGTCGAGGCAGCCGCCTACGTAGGCAACGACTCGGGCATCACGCATCTGGCCGCGGCTCTGGGCGTTCCCAGCGTGGTGATCTTCACCACCACGGACCCATGCATCTGGCGGCCGCTGGGCGAGCACGTCACCGTGCTGGCCCCGCCCGGCGAGGACGAACCCGTCGAGGTGGACGCGGTTTTCGCGGCGATCGGACGTCTGCGTGCCGCATGACGATTCACGCCGGATCCGCCTGTTCCTTCCTGCCCTTCTCCCCGGCCGGCGCGGCGACGTGCGCCGCGAAACATCCGCGGTAAAGCACGTCGAGCCGGGCCCGAAGCCCGTGATCGGCAGCGAGCACCGCCACGACTCCTCGGGTGCAGGCGTCCCGGGCCGATGATCAGGAGGCCGGCGGCCGACAAGAGGCGTCGGCTGCTACAATTCCCGGATGCGGATGTCGCGGAACTCGACCGGCGTGCCGTGGTTCTGCAGGCCGATGTAGCCCTCGTCGGGCACGCCGCGCATCGGCGGGTCGTCGCCCTGGGCCACGACCGTGTCGATATCGGTGTCGGATACCAGCTGGCCGTTGAGTTCGATCCGCAGCCGCCGTCCGCGGCAAACAATGCGGAAGCGGTTCCACTGGCCGATTGGGCGGGCGTAGCGCCCGGACGCCGGAATGCGGCGAAACACCGCCCCGCTGACGTCGGAGAGATCCGGATCCTGGCGGTCGTCCCTGATCTGCACCTCCATGCCCAGCATCGAGATGCGGCCTTCACGGCCCGGAGCCCGCAGGAAAACCCCGGAGTTGCCGCCTTCGGGGATCCGCCAGCGGCAGGTCAGCTCGAAGTCGCGGTACGTGCGGTCGCTGCAGAGCCAGGCGTAGCCGTCCTTCGATCCGTCGCACCGCAGTGTGCCGTCCTGCACGGTCCAGGCACCGCGGCTGGCGATCTCGGTCCAGCCGGTCAGATCCCGGCCGTTGAACATCGGCTCGCCGCTGCGACAGCCCGCTATGGCGATCAGCATTCCGACACAGTATGCTGCTTGCCTGGCGTTCACGGATCGACTCCCATCTCCGGCTTGGCCCCGCCTGGCCCACCCGGCCCGCCGCCCAGCGCGTCCTCCCGGGCGGAAAGCCATCACCTCGCCCCAGCCGGCGCCCCGGTCGCACCGGATCGTCGCCGGCCGGCAGGCCTGATGGTCGCCGGTCGGAAGTCCCGGGTCAACCGCCGGCGGGAGCCTTACGGGCCGGACAGGTCGCCATGGGAATGTGAATGCATCGAGCCGCGCGTTCGGCTTGCAAAACGCCCATGGGGGCTCCATCATGTCGCAGGGCCCGTTCGCGGGGGGCGGCCGGACGGCGCTCCGGCGGAAAGCACGGCCGGGGCCGTCCTCGATCCGCCCGTCCCGGCGCCGCAGTGAGGAAACCAAGGTGGCCGTCCACGGGGACATGACATCACGGCCGGCGGCAGCCGCGCGGCGGGCTGAAAACTGGACCACCCGGGTGGGGGTAATCCTGGCCGTGGCCGGTTCGGCGGTCGGTCTGGGCAACTTCTTGCGTTTTCCCGGCCAGGCGGCCATGAACGGCGGCGGGATCTTCATGATTCCGTATTTCATCTCTCTGGTGCTGCTGGGGATTCCGATCTGCTGGATGGAGTGGACCATGGGCCGCTATGGCGGCTCGCGCGGCTTCAACAGCGCCCCGGGCATCTTCTCGGTGATGTGGCGGAACCCGGTGAGCAAGTACTTCGGCGCCCTGGCCCTGATCGTGCCCGTCGGCATCTACATGTACTATGTGTACATCGAGGCCTGGTGCCTGGCTTATGCCTGGGACTACCTCACGGGGGCGATGGTCCGCCTTCCCGCGGACGTGGAGGCCTACAAGGATCACTTCGCCGGCTTTGTGGGCACGGGGTACAACGGCTTTCTGCTGCGGAGCACCGGAGGCCTGCAGGAAAGCGTGCTCTTTCTGATCATCGTCTTCGTCATCAACTTCGTGTTCATCTACCGCGGCCTGACGCGGGGCATCGAGCTCTTCTGCAAGTTCGCCATGCCGGTGCTGATGCTGTTCGCGGGGATCGTGCTGGTGCGGGTACTGACGCTGGGAACGCCGGATCCGGCGCGCCCCGAGGCCAACGTGGTCAACGCCCTGGGCTTCATGTGGACGCCGACGATTCCGATCCGTCACGGCTGGAAGCAGACCGCCGGGCCGGAGCTGGAGGGGTTTCGACCGGCCGGGGAGAGCGCCGAGGTGGAGATTCCGGACAGTTTCCCGATCCCCCAGGAGCTGGTCTTCGAGTCCATGACGCGCGGCGGCCTGAAGTCCGTCCGCGAGGTTTTCCGTGTGCGGGTCTCGGCCGACGGCGCGGCAGGCGAGACCGAAGACGGCGTTACAATCATCTCCGCCCGCCCGGGCCAGACCGTGCGGCTGTCGGTCGATCCGGCGACGCCGGCATCCATCCGCGCTCAGCCGCTGTGGGCCGGCCTGGCCGATCCGCAACTCTGGCTGGCGGCCGCCGGGCAGATCTTCTTCACGCTGTCGGTCGGCTTCGGGATCATCCTCAACTACGCCAGCTACCTGCGGCGCAACGACGACGTGGTGCTCTCGGGCCTGACGGCCTCGAGCACGAACGAGTTCTGCGAGGTGTGCCTGGGCGGCCTGATCACCATTCCGGCGGCCTTTCTGTTCCTGACGGCCGCGGATCTCACTCCGGCGGTGCTGCAGTCGGGTTTCAAGCTGGGGTTCGTGGCCCTGCCGGCGGTGTTCGCCCGCATGCCGGCCGGCAGCCTGTTCGGCGCCGTCTGGTTCTTCATGCTTTTCGTGGCCGCGATCACCAGTTCGCTGAGCATGCTGCAGCCGGCGATCGCCTTCCTCGAGGAGGGCTTCGGCATGGGGCGGAGGCTGTCGGTGACGTGTCTGGGCATGCTCACCGCCATCGGCTCGCTGCTGGTGGTCTATTTCTCCAAGGACCTGATCGCCCTGAGCGTCATGGACTTCTGGATCGGCACGGTCTGCATCTTCCTGCTGGCGATGGTCCAGTCGATCGTGGTCGGGTGGCTGTTCGGGATCGAGCGGGTCAAGGAGGAGTGCCGCCGCGGGGCCGCGATGCGCGTGCCGGACGTGGTCTGGTTCGTGATGAAGTACGTCACGCCCACGTACCTGCTGATCGTGTTCGTCTGCTGGTGCTACAACAATATACCGGCCGAAATCGCAGGGATCCGGGCGATGAGAGCCGAGGACCGCGGAACGGTGCTGCTGATGCTGGCCTTCATCGGCGTGCTGCTGGTGTTTTTCAGCCTGCTGGTGAATCTCGCCGCGGCGCGGTGGCGGGCGCAGGGCCGCCTGGCGGGCGCCGACGCCTCCCGCGCGCCGCTCGCGGATCCGGAGGCGCGCCCATGAACGTCTACGGATGGGTTTTCATGCTGGCGTCGTGCGGCTTCGTGATCTCGCTGACGGTCTTCTGCTACTGGCGGGTGCTTCGGACCCCAGGTACTCTTGAACACATGCACGCGCCGCTGGACATCGACACGCACGACGCGGACACCTGAGGCGACCGACCTTCACCAGCGGTGGTCCCGGCATTCGAGATATCCCCGCATTCAGGATGCCGGCTTGGGCCATTCCGCAGGCCCGGGGTGGTCAGGCCACGGAGGGCCCGGGATCGGCCGGTTTTTCCCACGCGGCGGCATACTTGCCCAGCGACAGGCGGAAAGCGTCGCGGATCTTTTCGGTCCGGGCGTTGCGTCGCGGGGTGAAGCCGAAGCGTTCCTCGTCCCGCGGAAGCTGCAGGCGGGCCATGCGCTTCCAGCCCTTGTTCATGCCGTGGATGAAGATGGCGCTGGTCAGGCTGCGGGTCATCCACAACGTGCGCAGGGTCCGCAGCCAGACCCAGGAGGTCTCGGCGGCGGCGTGACGCAGCTCGTAGATCACCTCGTCGAGCTTCTGGGCCGAGATGCGTCGGGGGTGGTAGACGGTCTCCACGAACGTATAGCGTTCCCAGTCCTGGGGGTAGTTGGTCGCGAACAGGCGGCCTTCCTTCAGGAACCGTTCGTACATGCGGGTCCCCGGCAGCGGGGTCAGGTTGGTGATCTGGATGGTGTCGATGCCCAGCTTCACCGCCTGCACGGCTGTTTCGGCGACGGTCTCCTCGTCGTCCTGGTCGGCGCCGATGATGAACGCCCCGAACACCGAGATGCCGGCCCGATGGAAGCCGTCGACGAGCTCCTTGTAGCGGTGGACGTTGTTGCGGTTGATGCCTTTGTGGTAGTCCTTGAGCGACTCGCGGTTGAGGGTCTCGAAACCGATGAGCATCCCGCGGCAGCCGGCCTTGTAAGCCAGGCGCAGGCCCTCCTCGTCCTCTCCCATGTTGATGGTCGTCTGGCTGAACCACAGTCGCCGCCGGCCCCGTCGGATGATCTGGCGAAGCAGTTCCTTGGCCCAGGCCGCGTGCTGCGGGCCGACGCCAAAGAAGTTGTCGTCCACCACGAACACGAACGGCCGGGCGGTGGCGTTCCACTCATCGATGATCTCGTCGATCGACCGGCGTCGGATCGGCGCCCCGTTGAAGCGGGTCACGCTGCAGTACTCGCAGCCCACCGGGCAGCCGCGCGAGGTTTGCAGGGCCGCCACGTCGTAGCGCCCGTTGACCGGTTGAAGATCCTGGGCTGCCCGCCCGCCCCCGGGTCCGTCGATGGGCATCAGGCCGCCCTCGTACCGCGCTCGCAGGCCCCCGCGTGCGGCGTCGGCCAGAATATCGCCCCAGATCCCGTCGCACTCCCCCACGGCGACCGAGTCCACGTGCCTGGCGGCCTCATCGGGCATGGCCGAGGCGTGCGGACCGCCCATGATCACCGGGATGCCCTCGCGCCGGCACTGGGCGGCGATCTCGTACGCCCGGGTCGCGCCGCTGGTGTAGCCGGTCAGACCGACCAGGTCGTAGCGGCCGCGGCGGATGAGCCGCTCCGAGGCGTCGAAACCGAAGATCTCGTCGATGATCTCCACGGTGTGCTCCGCGGGGGTCAGTCGGGCGAGGACCTGCAGGCCGAGCTGGGGAATCTTGCTTCCAATGGTATGGTAGCCCTGGCAGCGCCGGGCCACGGGGTTGACGAGTGCGATGCGCATGAGTGAGCCTCTGGTCAAACAGGCGTTCAGGCCGACGAGTTGCGGATGAATCCGGTCGCCGACAAGGACCGGAGAAGGAATCGCAGAGGCGGACAGCGCCTTTCGTCCGGCCGTCCGGGCCGCTTCGGCCGCGCGTGTCTGCCCTCCATGGCGTCTCTCCACTTCCGGGCCTCCAGCGGCGAAACCCATCGCCGGCGGCGGCCGACCGTTCTGTCCGGCGTGGGGCCCGGCATCGCCACGGACCGCCCCGGGCCGGGGTGTGTCGAGCAGGCGCGGAACCGAGGCGCATCACTTGCGCCGTTTCACGCCGTACTTGCTGCGGCTGCGGTTGCGAGGCCGGTTGGCCTTGTCGCCCTGCACGCCGGCACAATCCAGCGCCCCGCGGATCACGTGGTAGCGCACGCCCGGCAGGTCGCGGACCCTGCCGCCGCGGACCAGCACGATGGAATGCTCCTGGAGATTGTGGTCGATGCCGGGGATGTAGGCGGTCACTTCCTTGCCGTTGGTGAGGCGGACGCGGGCCACCTTGCGCAAGGCCGAATTCGGCTTCTTGGGGGTCTGCGTCTTGACGATGAGACACACCCCGCGCTTCTGGGGACAGGCCTCCAAGTCGCGCACCTTGGACTTGCGTTTCTGCTTGGCCCGCCCCAGGCGGATCAACTGGTTGATGGTCGGCATGGCGTTCCTCGCGTCCTCGGACAACTCGCGGGGATGCTCTCCCGCGATGGAACCAGCGAGTATAGCCGGACCCGGTCACGGATTCCAGCTCCCGGCAGTCAGACGCCGGGGTCGGCCCGGGATCGTCGGTCAGCCGGAGGTACCGTCGGTCCCGGCGGCGTCCTGCGGGGTCGTGAAACCCTCGGTCCCGGCGTCCCGGGAGTCGATGACCGGGGCCAGGTTGATCGGTGCGGCGGCGGCCGCAGGAACGGTGGCGGCCGCCAGTTCGGCCGCCGCCTCCACCGCCTGCTGCATCATGGCGTGGGCCTCGCTGGGGGCCACCTCATGCTCCGGCAGCGGCTCGCCCAGGTGCTTGACCCGCATCCCGAGGTAGGGGCTGAAACCCGTTCCGGCGGGGATCAGGTGCCCCAGGATCACGTTCTCCTTGAGCCCCACCAGGGTATCGGTGGCCCCGGAAATGGCCGCCTCGGTGAGCACCTTGGTGGTCTCCTGGAAGGAGGCTGCCGCGATGAAGGAGCCGCTCTGCAGCGACGCCTTGGTGATGCCCAGGAGCAGGGTGCGGGCCACCGCAGGCTTGGGCTTCCTGTCCTTCGTGGGAGGCGTCCCCCCCTCCTCCTCGATGCGGCTGACGATGGCGTCGAATTCGCTCCTGGACACGATCGCCCCGGCCGCGAGCTCACTGTCGCCGGGGTCCTTGATCTTGACGCTGCGGGCCAGCTGCTCGTTGACCCTGCGGAACTCGAACCGGTCGACGACCTCGTTCGGCAGAAACTCGGTGTCGCCCGGCGTCTCGATCCGCACCTTGCGAAGCATCTGGCGGATGATGATCTCGATGTGCTTGTCGTTGATGCTCACGTTCTGGCTGCGGTAGACGGCCTGGACCTCGTTCAGCAGATAGAGCTGCAGGGCGTCCTCGCCCTTGATGCGGAGGATGTCGTGCGGGACGAGCGGCCCCTCGACCAGCGGATCGCCGGCCTCGACATAATCGCCGGCGTGCACCAGCAGCTGCTTGTCCTGCGGGACGTGGTGCTCCTTTTCCATGCCGCCTTCGGACCGCACGAGGATGGTCATCTTGCCGCGCCGCTTGTCCGCCCGGATCTCGACGTGGCCGGAGATCTCGGCCATGACCGCAGGCTCCTTGGGCTTGCGGGCCTCGAAGATCTCGGTCACGCGGGGCAGGCCGCCGGTGATGTCCTGGGTTCCGGTCATCGCCCGGGGCTGCCGGGCCAGCAGCACGCCCGGCACCACCTCGTCGCCCTCGGAGACCTCGATGCGGGCCTTGGCCGGCAGATAGTGGTACCCGAGCACCTTGCCCTCGGCGTCCTCGATGATGATCTGAGGGTGCTTCTCGCCCTTGTGCTCGATGACGATGAATTTGGCGCCGGCGCGCTCCTGCTCCAGCCGGACGGTTTCGCCGGGATCGATGTCGTGGAACCGCACGAAGCCGGCGACCTCCGCGAGAATGGGAGTCAGGTGGGGGTCCCAGACCGCCAGCTGCACGCGCGGACCGACCTGCTGGCCGTCGACCACCTTGATCTCGGCTCCGTAGGGCACCTTGTAGCGTTCCAGCTCGCGTCCCTTGGCATCGTTAATGGCCAGCTCGCCGTTGCGTTTCAGGGCCACCATGCGGGCGGGCTGGTCGCCGGAGGCGGGCACCGCTACCGCGTTGAGCATGTGGAACACCACCGTTCCGGCCTGGACGTTGCGGATCTCGTTGTCCACCACCGCCCGGGTGGCCACGCCCCCGGTGTGGAAGGTGCGCATGGTCAGCTGGGTGCCGGGTTCGCCGATGGACTGGGCCGCGATGATGCCGACGGCCATGCCCTCCTCGACGAGCCGGCCGGTGGACATGTCCATGCCGTAACAGACGGCGCACAGGCCGGTCGGGCTCTCGCAGGTCAGCGGGCTGCGCACGCGGATGGTTTCCAAGCCGAGTTTCTCGATCTTATCGGCGATCTCGCGGGTGATCACCTGGTTCTCGGCCGCGATGAGTTCATCGGTGATCGGGTTGCGGATCGGGTCGCGGGCCGTCCGGCCGATGATGCTCTCGCGCAGCGGAACCGCGATCTCCTCGCCCTTGTAGATGGCGCCCTTGGTGATGCCGTTGATCGTGCCGCAATCGTGCATATTGATGATCACGTTCTGGGCGACGTCGGCCAGCTTGCGGGTCAGGTAGCCGGAGTCGGCGGTCTTCAGCGCGGTGTCGGCCAGCCCCTTGCGGGCCCCGTGCGTCGAGCTGAAGTATTCCAGAACGCTGAGGCCCTCCCGGAAGTTGCTCTTGATGGGGGTTTCGATGATCTCGCCGGACGGCTTGGCCATCAGGGCGCGCATGCCGGCCAGCTGGCGGATCTGGTCCACCGAGCCGCGGGCGCCGGAATCGGTCATGAGGTAAATGGGATTGAGGTACAGCTCGCCGCGGTTCTCGCCGGCCGGCACATAAGTGCCGTCGGGCTCGCGGCGGTCGTTGCGGAGCTCCTTCATCATCTCCTCGGTCACCAGCTCGCGGGCATGGACCCAGACGTCGATGAGCTGGTTGTGGCGCTCCATCGGGGTGATCGCGCCCTGGTTGTAGCTCCGCTCGATCTGATCGACGCGCTTCTGGGCGGCGGCGATGATCCGGCCCTTGGCCGCCGGGACGCGGAGGTCCCGGACGCCGATGGACAGCCCCGCCAGGGTGCTGTGCTTGAAACCGATCTCCTTGATGCGGTCGAGCAGGTCGATGGTCTTCGCCCGGCCCAGCTGGTGGTGGCAGTCCGCGATCACCCGCCCGGCGCCCTTCTGGCTCAGGGGGTAGTTGTACATCGGCATCTCGGGCGGCAGGATATCGTTGAAGATCAGGCGCCCGACGGTCGTCTCCACCACCCGGTCGGCGGGGACAGGCTCGGGCCCGCTCTTGGCCGAGGTGATCACCCGGTCGCGATCCACCCGGCAGCGGATCTTCTCGTGGATGGTGATCTTGCCGGTCTCATAGGCCAGCAGGGCCTCGTGCACGTTCGCGAATCGCCGCGGCTGGTGGTCCGGGGGCAGGGTCCGCGGCGCATAGTCCAGCGTGAGGTAGAAGATGCCCATGACGATGTCCTGCGAAGGCGACATGATCGGGCTGCCGTTGGCCGGGCTGAAGATGTTGTTGGTCGACATCATCAGCACGTGGGCCTCGGTCTGGGCCTCGATGGAAAGCGGCAGGTGCACGGCCATCTGATCGCCATCGAAATCGGCGTTGAAGCCCTTGCAGACCAGAGGATGGATCCGGATGGCGTTGCCCTCGACCAGCACCGGCTCGAACGCCTGGATGCCCATGCGGTGGAGGGTGGGCGCGCGGTTCAGCAGCACCGGGTGGTTGACGATGACCTCCTCGAGGATGTCCCAGATCTCCTGGTCGCGGCGCTCCAGCATCTTCTTGGCGCTCTTGATGGTGTCGGCCAGGCCGCGCTCCTTGAGCTTGCGGATGATGAACGGCTGGTAGAGCTCCAGGGCGATCTTCTTCGGCAGGCCGCACTGATGCAGCTTGAGTTCCGGCCCGACGACGATCACCGAACGGGCCGAGTAGTCGACCCGCTTGCCCAGAAGGTTCTCGCGGAACCGGCCCTGCTTGCCGCGGATCATGTCGGTCAGCGACTTCAGCGGGCGGTTGCTGCTGCCCAGCACCGGGCGGCGGCAGCGGGCGTTGTCGAACAGCGCGTCCACCGCCTGCTGCAGCATCCTCTTCTCGTTGCGGATGATCACCTCCGGGGCGTTCAGGTCGACCAGCTTCTTCAGCCGGTTGTTCCGGTTGATGATCCTCCGGTAAAGGTCGTTCAGGTCGCTGGTCGCGAAGTTCCCGCTCTCCAGCAGCACCAGCGGGCGGAGGTCCGGCGGGATCACCGGAATCACCTCCATGACCATCCACTCCGCCTCATTGCCGCTCTTGCGCAGGCTCTCGACGATCTTGAGCCGCTTGCTGAGGTCCTTGATGCGCTGCTTGCTGGTCGTGCGGTTGAGGTCGTCGCGGATCCGCGCGCTGAGCTGGGGAAGGTCGAGCTTCTGGAGCAGCACCCGGATGGCCTCGGCGCCGATGTGGGCCTCGAAGCCGTGCTCCCCGTACTTCTCGCGGGCCGCGCGGTAATCCTCCTCGCTGAGCAACTGCTTTTCCTTCAGCGGGCTGTCCATCGGGTCGGTGACCACGTAGTCCTGGAAGTAGATGATCTTTTCCAGGTCGCTGGTCTTCATGTCCAGGAGGGCTCCCAGCCGGCTGGGCATGGCCTTGAAGAACCAGATGTGCACCACCGGCGCGGCCAGGTTGATGTGACCCATGCGCTTGCGCCGCACGCGCGAGTGGGTCACCTTGACCTGACAGCGGTCGCAGATGATGCCCTTGTGCTTGGTGCCCTTGTACTTGCCGCAGGCGCACTCCCAGTCGCGCTCCGGCCCGAAGATCCGCTCGCAGAACAGGCCGTCCTTCTCGGGGCGGTAGGTCCTGTAATTGATCGTCTCGGGCTTCTTGACCTCGCCGAACGACCAGCTGCGGATGTCGTTCGGGGACGCCAGGGTGATCTTCACGCTCGCGTAGTCATTGACCCGGTCGTAGATGTTCTCGGCCATGTGCGTCAGTTCCCTCTTGTCCGCCGGAAGCGCCCGTGCCGCTCCGGAAAACGCCTCGTCCGGTCCGTGGCGGGCCGCTCTCAGACCGGGCGGCTCTTCTCCAGCTGGATGTTCATGCCCAGCCCCTTGATTTCGTTGCACAGCACGTCGAAGGACACCGGCGTGCCGGCCTCCAGCGTGTTCGTGCCCTTGACCATCGATTCGTAGATCTTGGTCCGTCCCTCCACGTCGTCGCTCTTGACGGTCAGCAGCTCCTGCAGGATGTGGGCCGCCCCGTAGGCCTCGAGCCCCCAGACCTCCATCTCGCCGAAGCGCTGCCCGCCGGTGCGGGCCTTGCCGCCAAGCGGCTGCTGGGTGATCAGCGAGTAAGGGCCGGTCGCCCGGGCGTGGATCTTGTCATCGACCAGGTGATGAAGCTTGAGCATGTAGATGTAGCCCACCGTGACCGGCTGGTCGAAGGGCTCGCCGGTGCGGCCGTCGAAAAGCCGGACCTTGCCGCTGGGAGGCATCTCTATCAGAAGCTCGTGGGTGTCGCCGGCCGCGCGGATCACCTCCGGGTCCGCAGCCCGCTCCCGGACCCGCCGGTTGGCCTCGGCGACGCAAGCGGCGATCTCGTCCTCGCGGGCCCCGTCGAACACCGGCGTGACCGCCTGGAATCCCAGGATCCGCGCCGCCCAGCCCAGGTGGGTCTCCAGGATCTGCCCGACATTCATGCGCGACGGCACCCCCAGCGGGTTGAGCAGGATGTCCACCGGCGTGCCGTCCGCCAGGAAGGGCATGTCCTCCTCCGGCAGGATGCGGGCGATGACGCCCTTGTTGCCGTGGCGACCGGCCATCTTGTCGCCCACCGACAGCTGCCGCTTGGTGGCCACGTAGACCTTGACCATCTCCAGCACGCCGGAGGGCAGCTCGTCGCCGCGCTTCATCTGGGCGATCTTGCGGTCCCGCTCCTCGAGGAGCTCGGTGATCCGGGGCCAGTATCGGTCCACGACCTTGCGGGCCTCGTCCCGCACGGTCACCGGCTTCACCCAGCGCAGTTCACCAGCCTCCACCTGCTGCCGGAAGGCCTCGACCTGCTCCAAGAGGACCTCGACGTTCTCCGAGCGGCCGACCTTCTGCTTGGTGGCGGGATCGACCATCGGCTGCCCGGTGATCGGCTCGATGTCGGCGCACATCTGCCGGAACACCTGCGCGACCTGCTCGTTCATCGCCTTCTGGTAGTCGCGGATCTGCCGGTTGAGCTGCTTCTTCTGCTCGTCCGTCAGGTGCATCCGGCGGCTGAACCACTTGGTGTCGATGACCACGCCCTCCTCGCCGGCCGGCAGCTCCAGCGAGTCGTTCTTCACGTCCTCGCCCGCGCGGCCGAAGATGGCGTGCAGGAGCTTCTCCTCCGGCGAGAGCTCGGTCTTGCTCTTGGGGCTGACCTTGCCCACCAGGATGTCGCCCGGCCCGACGCGGGTGCCGATCCGCACGATGCCGTTCTCGTCGAGGTTGGCCAAGGCCCGCTCCGACACGTTGGGGATGTCGCGGGTGAACTCCTCGCGCCCCAGCTTGGTCTCGCGGATCTCGACGTCGTACTCCTCGATGTGGATGCTGGTGAAGGTGTCCTCCTTCAGCAACCGCTCGCTGATGAGGATGGCGTCCTCGAAGTTGTAGCCGTCGTAGGTCATGAAGGCCACGAGCACGTTGCGGCCCAGGGCCAGCTCGCCGTTGAGGCAGGCGGGCCCGTCCGCGATGATCTGGCCCTTCTCGACCTTCTGCCCGAGCCGCACGATCGGCTTCTGGTTCAGGCAGGTCCGCTCGTTGAGCCCCTGGAACTTGCGCAGCTCGTACACGTCGGCATGGTCGATCTCGATCCGCCGGGCGTCCACTGCGGTGACCGTCCCGGAGGTCCGGGCCCGCACCACCATGCCGCTGTTCTCGGCCACGTACCGCTCCATGCCGGTCGCGACCACCGGCGGCTCGGTGCGCAGCAGCGGAACCGCCTGGCGCTGCATGTTCGAGCCCATCAGCGCCCGGTTGGCGTCGTCATGCTCCAGGAAGGGAATCAGGGCCGCCGAGACCCCGACGGTCTGCTTGGGCGAAATATCGACGAAGGCAACCTCCCTGGAGTCCACGGCCGCCAGATCGCCCTTGACCCGGGCCAGCACCGTGCCCTCGCGCAGCTTGCCCGTCGCCGGATCCACCACCTCCGGCGGGGCCAGGACCATCCGCATCTCCTCGTCGGCCCGCAGCATCTGGATGCCGCCGTTGACCCTGCCCCGCTCGACCTTGCGGTACGGCGTGACCAGGAAGCCGTACTCGTCCACCGTGCTGTAGATGCTCAGCGACGCGATCAGCCCGATGTTCGTGCCTTCCGGCGTCTCGATCGGGCAGATCCGGCCATAGTGGCTAATGTGCACGTCCCGGACCTCGAAGCCCGCGCGCTTGCGGTTCAGTCCGCCGGGTCCCAGGGCCGACAGCCGCCGCTCGTGCGTCAGCTGGCTCAGGGGATTGGTCTGGTCCACGACCTGCGAAAGCTCGCCCCGGCCGAAGAAGAACTCGATGCTCGAGGAGATGCTCTTGCTGTTGACCAGCTCGGCGATGCGCCCCAGACTGTCGGGCTCCTTGAGGCTCATGCGCTCCTGGACGGTCCGCCGGAGCTTCAGAAAGCCCTTGCGCATCTCGTCCGCGGCCAGCTCGTCGATCGTCCGCAGGCGCCGGTTGCCCAGGTGGTCGATGTCGTCCACCTCGCAGGCGCTCTCGCCGCTGCGCAGCTTCATCAGGTAGCGGATCGAGTTGATCACGTCCTCGGCCCGGAGGATCATCACCGACTCGTCCACGCTCTGATCGAACTTGCGGTTGAGGCGGAAGCGGCCCACCTTGCCCAGCCGGTAGCGGTTCTCGTCGAAGAACTTCTCGTGGAAGAGCTTGTGGGCCTTCTCCACCTGCGGCGGGTTTCCCGGCCGCAGCCGCGAGTAGATCTTCAGCAGCGCGCTCTCGTAATCGCTGGTGCCGTCCTCGGCCATCGTGTTCAGGATCAGCGGGTCGGCCACGTGCTCGATGACCGCGACCGTCTTCAGCCCGCATGTCTGCACCCGGTGGACCGCGTCGCCGATCTGGGCGCCGCCCCTGACCAGCACGTCGCCGGATTCCGGATCCACGATGTCGCTGACCGCGTACATCTCGGGCTTGAGCGAGGCCGCCCGGGCGTTGCGGATCCGCTCGCCGTAGAAGGTCTTGATCAGGGCCTCATTCGTGGCATCACTGGGATCCGAGGCCAGGGCCCGCAGGAACGTCGTCGCGGGAATCTTGGCGGACTGGTCGATCCGGACGGCCAGCACGTCCTTCTTGGTGACGATGATCTCGATCCAGCTGCCGCGCTCGGGAATGATCCGGCAGGCGTGCAGGGCCCGGTCGCCCTCGGCCTGCTGCTTCACGAAGTCCACGCCCGGCGACCGGTGCAGCTGGTTGACAATCACCCGCTCGGCCCCGTTGATGATGAACTCTCCCCCGCCGAGCATCACGGGCAGCTCACCCAGATAGATGGAGTCCTCCATCCTCTCGCCTTTGTCCTTGCGGACCAGGCGGACCCGGACGCGGAAGGGCATACCGTAGGTCAGCCGCAACTGCCGGCACTCGTCCGGCGTGTAGCGCGGCTTGCTCAGGTCGTACGAGACATACTCCAGCTTCATGTTCCCGTCGTAACTCTCGATCGGAAACACCTCCCGAAGGAGGGCCTCCAGGCCGTGATTCTCGCGCTTGTCCGGATCGACGTGCTGCTGGAGGAACCGCTCGTACGACTTCGTCTGGATCTCGGTCAGCGGCGGACAGGGCAGCGCATCCCCGATCTTGCTGAAATTGCGGATCTCTGTGACCTTCACCATGTGCCTGATTCCTTTTCTGGGAGCGTTTCGGCGCCTCGACGGAACCGGGGGCCGGCGACCGCGCGCCGCGCGGGCCGCGGCACCGCGAATTCCCGCTTTCCGGTGAACCGAAGGAGCATGCGCCCCGCGTGTCTCCGGTGAGGATCAAACCCCGCCGCGGCGGCCGCGATCACCCGACCGGCTCCGAGGACCCCACGCCCCCGGCGCTCCCGGCTCGCGGCGCGCCCCGGGCCGACGGTCGTGCGTCCGGCCGACCCCCGGCCCGCAATATTCGACGGCAAAGCCATGCGCGCGATTCCTTGCCGGTACCCGTCGGCACCGACGCCGCCGGGGTCGTCCGACCGATCATCGCTTCAGGACAGGCATCCCCGCGAAGCCATCTGTTCGACTGGCCGCCCTGTCGGGAGGGTGCCTACGCGCATGCGCCTCCCGCCAGCCGATCCCGCTTCGCGCGGGAGTACATCAACAGGTGGGGACGGCACCCACTGGACGCTTCTGACCCCTCGTGCTGCCGTCAGGTGTGACTCAAGCCTCCGCCCGCGCCAATCCGGGCGGGACGAACAACCGCCCCGCCGCCGCGCGGGGCATACACGCCCGAGGAGGTATCCTATCCTGGGACGGTCCCGAATGCAACTCCCTCGGAAAAGCCCCCGGACGACCCCTTGGCATGCCCGGCCGGCGCCCGGGAAACGACCTTTCACGCCGACCCCGGACACCGCTCTCTTCGGCCGGCCCCGCCCTGCGACGGTCACTTGATCTCGACGGTCGCTCCGGACTCTTCCAGCTCCTTCTTGAGCTTCTCGGCCTCCTCCTTGGGAATCCCCTCCTTGACCGTCTTAGGAGCCCCATCGACCAGGTCCTTGGCCTCTTTCAGCCCCAGACCGGTGGCGGCCCGCACAACCTTAATCACCTTGATCTTCTCGGCCCCGGCCGACTTGAGGATCACGTCGAAACTGGTCTTCTCCTCCTTCTCCTCGGCGGGAGCCGCTCCAGCCGCCGGCCCAGCGGCCATCACCACCGCCCCGCCGCCGGCCGGCTCGATCCCGTGAACCTCCTTGAGGCAGTCCACGAGCTCCTGGGCCTGCCTGAGCGTCAGTGAAACGATCTTCTCGGCCAGTTCCTTCGTGGCCGGACTGAATTCCTTTGCCGGTGCCTCTGCCATGACTGATTCACGCTCCCATCGTCTGAGACGGCATACCGTCCGCCTGATAGGTGGCGTCCCTCTGACGCCATTTCACCCGCATCGCGGGCCAATCTGCAGCGATCCGGTCGCCGCCGAACAAGTCTGTTTCTCTGTCCTCCCCAACCCTGCCGGACTGGGCACGGCCGCCACGACCGCGGACCGTCACAGCCCGTATCTCCCTATTTTCAAGTACTTCTGACACCCGCGGGGGATTTGCCTACGCCCCCGCCTCGGCGGCTTGGGGCTCTGCCTCTCCGGCCCCGGGCGCCTTCTCGGCCACCGCCTGAACGCAGCCGGCAATCCGGCCGCCGGGACCCCGCAGGCAGCCCGCGAGGCGCCGGCCGGGGCTGGCGATGAGCATAACCAGCTCCCCCAGCATCTCCGTCCGGCTCTTGAGGCTCGCCAGGCGCTCGATATCGATCAGCTCGGCATCGCCGTCCAGCATGCCGACGCGCAATTCCATCTTGGGATAGTTCTTCTTGGCCGCCACCAGGACTTTGGCGACGTCGATGACCGACTCTCCCCCGGTCACCACCGCACAGGGCCCCTCCAGGGCCGACCCCAGGGGCTCCAGGGGGGTTCCGGCGAACGCCCGGCGGGCCAAGCTGTTCTTGATCACCTGGAGCCGGATATTCCTGGCCTTGAGTTCCCCGCGCAACCGGTTGGTCGAGATGGCGTCCAGACCGATCACACTCACCAGGCAGGCCCCGTCCAAGCCGGCGTAGCGGCGGCGGTACTCCTGGGTCAGCATTTCCTTGACTGGCTTGCTCATGGTTATCCGCCTTGCGGCGCCACGGGGGGTATCGGATTGCCCCGCCGGGCGCTCTTCATCGCCCTCGACGGGTTATCCCACCTCCACCTGCACACCGGGCGTCATGGTCGCACAGATGCTCACCTTGCGAATATACTGGCCCCTGGCCGTCGAGGGCCTGGCCTTCCGGATATGGTCGATGAAGGCCTCGATGTTGGCCTGAAGATCGGCCGCATCGAAGCTCATCTTACCCACGACCGCGTGAATGTTACCCCCCGCGTCGTTGCGATACTCGAGCTTGCCGGCGGCGTACTCCCGCACGGCCTGGGGGATGTCGGGGCTGACCGTTCCGGCCTTGGGCGAGGGCATCTTGCCCTGCGGACCGAGCACCTTGCCCAGCTTGCCGACCTTGCTCATCAGCTGGGGATGGGCCACGGCCACGTCGAAGTCGGTCCAGCCCTCGGCTACCTTCTTGATCAGCTCGTCCGCCCCGGCGTCGACGGCCCCGGCGGCCTTGGCCTCGGCGGCCATTTCCTCCGGGCAGAAAGCGATCACCCGCTTGGTCGCGCCGATCCCCTTGGGGAGGGACACCGCCCCGCGAATCATCTGGTCGGCCTGCTTGGGATCGATCCCCAGGTGCATGACGAGCTCGACCGTCTGGTCGAAGCCCTTGCGTTTCCGGGCGCCCTTGTAGGACTTGCCCGCCTTGACCTCGCCCATCTGCTTGAGCAACCCGATGGCCTCGGCCAGCGGATAGGCCCGGGCGGGGTCGGGGATACGGGCGAGGCAGGCCTTGTAGGCCACGCTGCGTTTCGGCATGGATGCCTCCCACTTGTGTGATGCCGCCCCCGGACCCGTGGTCAGGTGCCGGGGCGTCCTGCGGCCGCGGGGCCGCTGTCGGGGTCCCGCGGTCAACCCTCGACGATCTCAATGCCCATTGAACGGGCCGTGCCCGCGATGATCCGGTCCGCGTGCTCCAGGTCGAAGGCATTGAGGTCCTTCTTCTTGCGCTCGCTGATCGCCCGCACCTGGGACCAGGTGACCTTGCCGACCTTCTCCTTGTTGGGCACGCCGCTGCCTTTGGCGATCCCGGCGGCCTCGCACAACAGCACGGCCGCCGGCGGGCTCTTGACCACGAACGTGAAGGTCTTGTCCTTGTATACGGTGATCTCCACGGGCACGGTCATGCCGTTCAGCGCCGCAGTCTGGGCGTTGAACTGCTGAACGAACTGCCCGATGTTCACTCCGTGCTGCCCCAGAGCCGGCCCGATCGGCGGCGCCGGAGTGGCCTTGCCGCCGGGAGCCTGGAGCTTGATGACGGTCACGATTTCTTTCGCCACGACTGCGTCCTCTCGCGGGCCCGCCGCGCCGGGACGGGCTCCCCGGCCCGGCTCCGGGCGCCGAACGGAATCAGATCTTCTCCAGCTGCCAGTACTCGACGTCCACCGGGGTCGCCCGGCCGAAGATCGTCAGCAGCACGGTGACAATGCCCTTCTGCTCCTCGATGCTGTCCACGCTGCCCTCGAAGTTCTGGAACGACCCCTCCTTGATCTTCACGCGGTCGCCGCGGGCAAACTCCATTCCCTGCAGCGTCGCCTCCTCGTCCTCCTTGGCCGCCGCCAGCAGCATCATGTCTACGTCGTGCTGGGCCATGCTGGTCGGCTTGCCGTCCGAGCCGATGAAGTCGCCGACGCCGGTGGTCTCCTTGATCAGGAACCAGACGCGTTCGTTGATCGAGCCGTCGGGTTCGGTCGCCATCTCCACGAAGACATAGCCGGGGTACAGCTTGCGCTCCAGGATCTTCACCTGGCCGGCCTTCATCCGCTTCTCCTTGGAGGTCGGCACCAGCACCCGCCCCACCCGGTCGGTGAGATTCTCGATGCGCACCTTGCGCTCCAGGGCCTCGCGGACCTGATCCTCCTTGTTGCTGGCCACCCGAAGGACGTACCACTTCATACCGGGTCGCGTGGGCTCCTGGAGGATCTTACCCTTGGGCGCGGCCGGGGCCGCCGGCGGCGGCGGGGCCAGCGGCGCCTGCTCGGCGGTCACCGCGCCCGACGCGGGGGCCGGCTCGCCCTCGGGAAGGCCGGGGCCTCCGGCGACGGTGTTTGGCGTCTCTTCCAGCGTCATGACTCACTTCCGAAGAAGCGTTGAAGCGTCGAGGGAATCCTCAGCACCTTGATGACACTGAAGAACTCCATGAACGCGATGTCCGCCAGGAACAGAAAAACGCTCAGCAGCAGCGTCGCCACGATGACGACCTTCGTCGATCGCGTGATCTCCTGGCGGTCGGACCAGTTGACCTTCTTCATCTCGCCCTCGGTGGCGATGAAGAAGTCGTTGGCCTTGCGGCTCAGGCCCACCAGCCAGTAGGTCAGCCCGCCCACCAGGACCAGGAATCCCACGCCCAGACCGTACTGGACGCCCAGGAAGTAAGACGTCTTGTGGTCCATGTACGCCCCGGCCTGATCGGCGATGAAGTACGCCCCCCAGACGCCCAGGATCCCCATGCCGACGGCGGTGCACACCCGGGTATAGTAGCCCTGCCCGGGCTTGTAGATCTTCAAGCCGACTCCGGCCGGCCCGGCGGAGGGCCGGGAGGGCTCGGACGCCCGCGCGGCCGGGGCGCGGACTTGTTCGTCCTGCTCCAGACCGTGTTCGATCTCCGCCACGGGTGACTCCTTGTCTTCTGCGCCCATCGCCGACGGTCACTCCCGGGCCGGCGCCTGCGGGCGTCGCGCCGGAACGCACCCAGGACCGGGCCGCGACCTCCCCTCGAGGTCCTCTCCGGCCGGCCCCGCGGCTTGATCAGGAGCGGAGGGACTCGAACCCCCAACCGCCGGTTTTGGAAACCGGTGCTCTAGCCGATTGAGCTACGCTCCTGGGCCGGCGGACGCACCCATGCCGCCGCGAACCGACTGCCGCGCGCCGCCTCCCGATCCGCGGCCGCCCGTCCCGCCGGGGGCGGACCGGACGCACCCGGTCGTGGGGCCCGGCCGGACCGCCACGGGCGCGCATCACTTCCGCTTGATCTTGTGCACCGTCCGCCGCCGCAGGCGCGGACAGTACTTTTTCAGCGTGAACTTCGGCGTACCGCCCTGGACATTCACGCTGATCCGGTAATTCAGATCGCCGCACTCGCTGCACTGCAGCCAGACGAACTCGCGTTTGACGGCCTTGGCCATGAATCGCTCTTCTCTGCAAAAGAGAATGAGAGAATGAAGGCCGTCGCGGACCGGCCTCCACTCCCCCCATCCCGACGCGTGCCGCATCCGGCGCCCGGCCGCCGGACCCCGCCGGCCGCCCGGTCCGAAAGCCCGGGGGCCTACGCGACGATCTTGGTCACCACTCCCGAGCCGACGGTGCGTCCGCCCTCGCGGATCGCGAACCGCAACCCTTCCTCCATCGCGATCGGCTTGCCCAGCTCGACCTCCAGCTCGACGTTGTCGCCGGGCATGCACATCTCCGCCCCGCCCAGGAGCTTCAGTCCGCCAGTCACGTCCGTCGTCCGGAAGTAGAACTGCGGGCGATAGCCGCTGAAGAACGGGCTGTGTCGCCCGCCCTCCTCCTTGGTCAGCACGTACACCTGGGCGTTGAACTTGGTGTGCGGGGTGATCGTGCCGGGCTTGGCCAGCACGTGCCCGCGCTCCAGCTGGTCCTTCTCCACGCCGCGGAGCAGCAGCCCGACGTTGTCACCGGCCTGCCCGAATTCCAGCGTCTTGTTGAACATCTCCACGCCGGTGACCGTGGTCCTGCGGGTCTCACCCAGCCCCACGATCTCCACTTCCTCCCCGACCCTGATCTGGCCGCGCTCGATGCGGCCCGTGCCCACCGTCCCGCGGCCCTTGATGCTGAACACGTCCTCGACGGGCATCTGGAACGGCTTGTCGATCAGACGCGTCGGCTCAGGGATGAACGTGTCGATGGCGTCCATCAGCTCCTGGATGCACCTGGTCTTCTCGGGGT
>CALLOB010000129.1 GCA_938005315.1 uncultured Phycisphaerae bacterium | reverse complement strand
CCGTACTGCAGGGCGGTCAGCAGGTGCGTGAACTTGGCCATCGCCTCCTCATCCGACAGGCCCAGCATGCGGAAGATGCGGCTCTGCACCCCGCGGTCGTGGATACGGATCGACCCGCTGCCGAGTTCCACGCCGTTGAGCACGATGTCGTAGCACTTGGCCCGCACCGAGCCGGGGTCGCTCTCCAACCGCGGAAGGTCCTCGTCGTGCGGCATGGTGAACGGGTGATGCATGAACACCCAGCGATTATCCTCCTCGGACCACTCGAACGCCGGCATGTCCACGATCCACAGGAACTCCCACCGACCCGCAGGAATCAGCCTGCGCCGCTCGGCCAGCGTGGTGCGCAGCCAGTTGAGATGCTTGCTGACCGCCGCGAGGCTGCCGGCGGCGAAGAACACGATGTCGCCCGGCGCCGCCCCCACGGCGGCGATCAGGGCCTCGGCCGCCTGCGGGTCGAAGAACTTGGCGATGCCGGTCTCCAGCGCCGCCCGCCCGTCGCGGACGACCACCTTGCACAGCGGCAGACCCCCGGCGCCGACGCCCTGAATCTCGGCGGTCAGGCCGTCGGTCTCCTTGCGGGTCATCTCCCCGCCGCCGGGCAGGCAGATGGCCTTGACCAGCCCGCCCCGCTCGATGGCGTCCAGGAAAACCTTGAATGTGCTCCGCCGGGCGATCTCGGTGACGTCGATGAGCTTCATCCCGTAACGCAGGTCCGGCTTGTCGCTGCCGTAATCGCGGATCGCGTCGTCGTACCGCATCCGACGGAAGGGCACCGGCACCTCGACGCCCGCCACCTCCCTCCACACGAAGGCCAGCGACCGCTCGACCACGTCCAGCACGTTATCCACGTCGACGAAAGCCATCTCCAGGTCCACCTGCGTGAACTCCGGCTGGCGGTCGGCCCGCAGGTCCTCGTCCCGGAAGCAGCGGGCGATCTGCATGTAGCGGTCCAGGCCGCTGATCATCAGCAGCTGCTTGAACAGCTGCGGAGACTGCGGCAGGGCGTAGAACTGCCCGGGCCAGACCCGCGAGGGCACCAGATAGTCGCGGGCCCCCTCGGGCGTGGACTTGGTCAGGATCGGCGTCTCGATCTCCAGGAAACCCTCGTCGTAATAGAACCGCCGGAACGCCTGCAGCACCTTGTGACGCGTGATCAGCCCCTTCTGCATCGGCCCGCGCCGCAGGTCCAGAAAGCGGTACTTGAGCCGCAGATCCTCGTTGACCTCGACGTGGTCGGCCACCTCGAACGGCGGGGTCAGCGACTTGTTGAGCACCTGCACCTCCTGCACGCTGACCTCGATCTCGCCGGTGGCCAGCCTGGGGTTGACGTTGGCCCCGCGACTGATGACCTCGCCGCGCACCGCGATGACGTCCTCCTTGCGCAGCGTCCGCGCGATCCGCGTAGCCTCCGGATCGGTGTCCACGTTGAACCGGCACTGGGTCAGACCTCCGCGGTCCCGCAGGTCGATGAATACCAGGTTCTCGCCGTGGTCGCGGTAGTTGTTGACCCACCCGGCCAGGACCACGCTCTTGCCGATGTCGGCGGCGCGCAACGCGCCGCAATCGCAGGTTCGCTTATCGTAGGGCACTGCCACAGAGGTTCTCCTTATGATCCGGCCGCCCGGGAGCCGCCGAACTGACCGACCGCCGCCGCTCGGCGAAGCGCCGGGTTCGAGGGAAACGCTCAGTCTAAGGGTTAAGCTTGCGCGGGCCAACAGCGGCCGCGGAAAGGTCAGCGGCCGTTCACGCGGCGACCGGCAGCCCCACCCGCAGGCGCGTCTGCCCGGTCGCCGATGGCCCTCCGGAGGGGATCCCGATACAGGCTGGTTGCCGCCCTCATGCCATTGATCCTAGCCATCCGGCCGGCCGAGCACAACGCCCCGGCCACCGGCTGATTTCCGGGCGTCGCCGCCGGCGACTCGTCGCGTCCGGATTTCCTGGAGGGACGCGCTCCGTCGCGTCCGGATTTCTTGCAGGGACGCGCTGCGTCGCATCCCCAATTGCCCGCCCCTCCGCGTCCTTTTCGGCGGCCCCGACGGAGCGGGGCCCTCCGGCCCGCGGCGGCCCCGACGGAGCGGGGCCCTCCAGCGGACGCGCTCCCTCGGGTCCCGGATTCGTCGCCGCGTCGCCCGCTCGTTTTTTCCATCGCCGCAGCAGGCCCGCTGACGGTCCTGGCCGGGCGCGCGCTTCCCGGGCGAGCCCGCCGCGGCGCCTGCCCCCTGACACCGCGTCGAGGACGTCCATCAACCCGGTTCATGCCCTGCCCGGCGCAGCAAAAACGCCCGGTGCGTCGCAATACGCACCGGGCGCTTCGATATCAAGCAACAGTGTGCGCCGCCGGGCGTCGGGATTGCTCCCGCCGCCGCCACGTCCGCCCCGAAGGGCGACCGCGACCGAGAACGCGCTGACCTGAAGAACCGCGTCGTGGCATGAAGCCCGACGGCGGTCATTCTAGGTATCCCCTAGAAAGGAGGTGATCCAGCCGCAGGTTCCCCTACGGCTACCTTGTTACGACTTAGTCCCAGTCACCGGGCTTTCCGTCGGCACCACCGAATCGTGGCGACTTCGGGAACTCCCAGCTCCCATGACTTGACGGGCGGTGTGTACAAGGCTCAGGAACACATTCACCGCGCCATGGCTGATGCGCGATTACTAGCGATTCCGACTTCATGGGGTCGAATTGCAGACCCCAATCCGAACTGAGGGACGTTTTCTGCGATTTGCTCCACCTCACGGTATTGCGTCGCTCTGTACGCCCCATTGTAGCACGTGTGACACCCTGGGCATAAAGGCCATGATGACTTGACGTCGTCCCCACCTTCCTCCGGCTTAACGCCGGCAGTCTCGCTAGAGTTCCCGGCATGACCCGCTGGCAACTAGCGACAAGGGTTTCGCTCGTTAAGGGACTTAACCCGACACTTCACAGCACGAGCTGACGACAGCCATGCAGCACCTGTGCACGTTTCACCCGAAGGCAGCTTACTCGGGTTTCCCCGAGGGCATCCGTGCATGTCAAACCCAGGTAAGGTTCTTCGCGTTGCTTCGAATTGATCCACATGCTCCACCGCTTGTGTGAGCCCCCGTCAATTCCTTTGAGTTTTAGCCTTGCGGCCGTACTCCCCAGGCGGCGCACTTATCGCTTTTGTTTCGGCTCGAGGCTCGTCAGAGAGCCTCGAACCTAGTGCGCATCGTTTACGGCGTAGACTACCGGGGTATCTAATCCCGTTTGCTCCCTACGCTTTCGCGTCTCAGCGTCAGGACAGGCCCAGTCACCCGCTTTCGCCACCGGCGTTCCCTTAGATATCTACGCATTTCACCGCTCCACCTAAGGTTCCAGTGACCCCTACCTGCCTCAAGAGCGGCAGTATACCAAGCAGTTCCCGGGTTGAAGCCGGGGATTTCACAAGGTACTTGCCGCCCCGCCTACACGCGCTTTAAGCCCAGTGATTCCGAACAACGCTCGGGGCCTCCGTATTACCGCGGCTGCTGGCACGGAGTTAGCCGCCCCTTTCGTCTGCTGGTCAACTCGACGAGGTATTAGCCCGCCTCGCTTCCTGACAGACTATTGGAGTTTACATCCCGAAGGACTTCATCCCCCACGCGGCGTCGCTCCGTCAGGCTTTCGCCCATTGCGGAATATTCGTTGCTGCAGCCACCCGTAGGTGTCCGGGCAGTGTCTCAGTCCCGATGTGGCCGGTCGCGCTCTCACGCCGGCTACCCGTCATAGCCTTGGTAGGCCGTTACCCCACCAACAAGCTGATAGGACATGGGCCGCTCCTCCGCCGGTAGGCCCGAAGGTCCCCACCTTTGATCCGGGAAACATGCGATCCCCGGATGTCATCAGGTATTACCGGCACTTTCGCTGAAGCCCCTTGCGGGGCGCCGCTATCCCTGTGCAGAGGGTACGTTACCCATGCATTACTCACCCGTCCGCCACTGAACCCCCGTCGTATTGCTACTTCAGGGGTCCCGTTCGACTTGCATGCCTTAGCCACGCCGCCAGCGTTCGTTCTGAGCCAGGATCAAACTCTTTGTGGAATATCGCTGCATCGGCCGGAATCGCTCCCGGCCGCTGACATCGATACAGGCTCTCACACGCTTTCATCTGCATATGAGAACGTGCAAGAAGTCTCGCCCACCGACCGCTCCTTCGAGCGGCCGCCGGACGGTTTCACACCTTGCCGCCGACCGTGCTGGCTGCGCGGCCGACGACTCACTTTTTCGGGCGAAGGGGGTTGATTGCAGTCCCCCGCCGCCCCACGTTCTCACGGCGGTTGTCGCACACTGTGTACTTGTCAAAGAGCCGCAGCCCCGCCCCCGGTTCGGTTCCGGCAGCGCCGGCCTTCCCAAGCGGCGAGCAGCATATTGTAACACACCGTCTTGAGCTGTCAACCCTCTTTTCGGCGCCGAAAACAGGCTTTCTCGAAAAAAGGGCCCCGGAATAACGGCAGTCACGCCCCACCGCTGAAAACTCGGAGCGACTGACCGATCCGGGAGCCACCGGACCCGTAAGGGCCGAAACCCGCCCCGCACCAAGGGGGTGGCCCGCCGGACCTTCGACCCGGCTTTCGCCCAGCAGGTCCAGCTCCACGAGCCGGCGAAATGGATACCGCCTTGGCCGCCCGATGCCTTCACAGCCTCAGGCTTCGTGGCGACTCGCCTCTGCCAGACTATATATCACCACTTCGAGCTCCGGTCAAGGGGGGCAAGACTTGTCCGCATGCGAAATAAAGGCTTAGAAATAAGAACGTTACATCAACATGAAGAGAGTTCGGACGCTGGCGGCATCCGGAAAGCGACCCCTGAATAGCAGATGCTTGCCGCCGCGGTCAGCCACCCCGCGGCCTGCGATAGGCGCTTCCGAAGCCGCAAAAGAAAAAGAGGGGTCTGGTCCGCCGAACCACCCCGCCGGCGGCCAGGTTCCCCTGCTTCAACCGGCCTCGGGTGCGTATCTCCGTTCAGACAGCCCAGCGGAAGGAACGCCTCCTGGCCGAGGCCGAGCTTCCCGTGATCCCCATGCACACAGCCCAGTGGCCGGCCGGGCGAGCATCCGCTCCGTGGTCTGCTGCGCATACCCGTGTTCCCGGGCCGGCGGAGCACCAAGGCCTGCCGGGCAGCTCACGGCCCCTGCGCGTCCCCGTGCACCCGGCTCAGCCGCTTACGGTGAAGGCCGGAGCCCCGCCGCCGGCGGCTCGGCGGGCGGCGACCTGCTCGACCAGAGCCCGGACGACGGCCATGACCTCCTCGCCCACGCCCGTGGCGTCCCGCCTGAAAATCGCCTCGGGGGTGCCGGCGTCGCCGCTGATCCGGATGCCGATGTTGATGGGCAGGGCCCCCAGAAACGGCACGCCGAGTTCCGCGGCCGCAGTCTTCGCCCCGCCCTTGCCGAACAGGTCGTACTCGCGCCCGGTGTCCGGCGCGACGAAGTAGCTCATGTTTTCGACGATTCCCAGAATATCGACGTTCAGCTGCTGGTACATCCGGGCGGCACGCATCGCGTCGGCCAGGGCCACCGCCTGGGGCGTGCACACCACGACCGCGCCGGTCATCGGAATCGACTGGGCCAGGGTCAGCGGCACGTCGCCGGTTCCCGGCGGCAGATCCACGATCAGATAATCCAGCTCACCCCACTCGACCTGCCCGAGGAACTGCTTGACCGTGCCGTGGACCATGGGCCCTCGCCAGATCACCGGCCGGTCCGGCTCGATGAAGAACCCGATGCTGATGACTTTCAGCCCGCCCGCGACGATCGGCTGGATGGTCTGGTCGCCGGCCATGGCGGGCACGGCCCCTTCCAGGCCGAGCATCTTGGGAATCGAAGGACCGTACACGTCCGCGTCCAGCAGGCCAACCCGCGCCCCGGTTCTGGCCAAGCCGGTGGCCAGAAGCACGCTCAGCGTGCTCTTGCCCACGCCGCCCTTGCCGGCCCCCACGGCCACCACATCCTTCACACCCGGCAGATCGACCGGGTCCATCGGACCGGGCGCCCCCCGCGTCGCCCCGGCGTTTCCACCTGCGCGAGCCGTTGCGGCTGCGCGAGCCGTTCCGGCCCCCCCGGCCGCGTCACGCGCTGCTGCCGGGCGAGCCGCCGGGGCCTCAAAGGCGATCTCGACATGCTTGACCCCCGGCAGGGTCTTCACCGCAGCCTCGGCCGCCTGCCGGAGCTGCTCCCGCCCGGCACCTGGCGGAACGGTCGGATCGATCCGCACGCGCACATGACCATCGCAGATCGCCACATGGCGGACCAGATCTCCCGCGACGATGCTGCGGCCGCTGACAGGGTCCTCGACCGCACCCAGGGCCATCAGCACGATTTCCTTGTTCAGCGGGCTCTCGTCGGACATCGTCTCAGGGTCCTCAAGGCGTCACCACCAACGCTGGCGGATTTTCCGGACTATAGGACGCGCCGGGGGGGCTTTCAACCGGCCTCCAGGCCACCTTCAGCACGGGCCAAAGGGCGGGACGCGGGAACCGGATATCAGGGCGGTTCGGTCGATCCCCGGAAACAGACCGGGCCGGGTGCCATCCAGGCCCCGGCCCGCCTCGGGAACTCGGAGAGTTTCATGCAGGTGTTAGATCATTCCCCCGCCAGGGCCGGAAGTCAACGGCACCCCGGGGAAAAAACGGGGTTTCGCAGGTCGTGGATTATCGGGCGGTGTCAGTCCCCACGACGGCGCGAGGCCATACCAGGAGCCAGACCAAAAGGGCCAATAGAAGCGCGCATTGAAGCCCCGCCAGCCGCAGGTGACGCACCGCCAGCAGCGGCTGCCCCGCCAGCCACGCCCACCACAAAACCCGCGCCGCGGAACGCCGCATCGAGGGGCCACCGGCACCCCAGGCCTCGCGGACCAGCAGCGTCACCCCCGGCAGGGCCAGCACGAAGTAGTGCGTCCAGTAGACGGGCACGAACGCGATCATGCCCGCCAGCCAGGCCGCATAGACCCGCTGGTCCGCGTCGCTGCGTCGGCAACGCCACGCGGCGGCGGCCAGCACGGCCAATACCACCCCGGCGGCCGCGAGGTAGAGCCGCCAGGCCGCGGCCACGTCCAGGGTGACGAAGTTCACGCCGGGCTCGCGGTATTCCGGGCCCGGATCGGTCATCAGCCGGCGGATGACCGCTCCCAGGCTCTGGTTGTTGTGACGCAGCCACTGGTTGGCCCGGTGGCGGAAGATCACGCTGGGCGGTTCACGGCCGCCGTCGATCTGTGTTCCGGGCGACGCGTAAGACTCACCGCGCACCTCAGCGAGCCAGGCCCGATGGGCCGCCAGCGCGTCGCGCGGTCCCAGTGCCGCCACCGACGCGGTTCCGGCCACCAGAACCAGCGTGACCAACGTCGCAAGGGCGGCCCGCCAGCGTCCCGTGGCCAGCCAGTAGCCGGCCAGGAACAGCGGAAACAGCTTGATCACCGCGGCCAGGCCGGTCAGCACGCCGGCCGGCAGGTCGCGGCCGTGCCGTCCGAAGCGGCTGTAAGCCAGTACGCACAGGGCCAGTACAAGGAGGTTGAACTGCCCGAGCGCGATCGAGTCGGCGGCGTACAGCAGGACGCCGGCCAGCGGGAGCGTCCAGCGCAGATGAAACCCCGCCGTATCGTCCGGCCCGCCGGCCAGCCGGGAGCATTCCCTGGCTGTCCAGGCCAGCAGGGCGACGTTGACCGCCGCCCAGGCCGGGGCCAGGATCCACAGCGGGCAGGCGAGCACCGGCAGGGCCAGGACCGCGAAACCCGGCAGGTAGTACTTCCAGCCGAAGGTGCTGACGACTTCGCCGGTCTGCCGCAGATGCAGGGCGGTCTCGTGGAAGCCGACCAGGTCGGAGTCGCCGATCCCGGCCCGCAGGGCGGCGTAGGCGATCTGCCCAACGGCCGCGACCAGCCAGAACGACTTCCACCACCGAGTTTGTCCCGGCGCAGACCTCCGGTCCATCTTCGCCGCTCCCATCCTGCCAAGGCCGGGCGAATCCTATCCGACGCCCCCGCGGCCGTCGACGCCCGCCGCTTACGCCCGCGACGAAGCGGAGGTATGATGACCCGACCCTCGCCGTCCGCCGCGAACCGGTGAGGCCCGCGGATCACGCGGACGCGAACCGCGACAACCCGACGCGGCCCGTGCCACGGCCGCCGCACGCGGCATCCGAGCGGAGGACCCACATGGACAGGACCAGGAGCATCGAGCTGATGAACGCCGCGGTGGCCGACGAGCTCAAGGCCGTGCACCAGTACATGTACTGGCATTTCCACCTCGACGACCAGGGCTTCGCCCCGCTGGCGGCCCTGCTGCGTCGGATCGCGATCATGGAGATGGGCCACATCGAGCGTTTCGCCGAGCGGATTCTGTTTCTCAAGGGCGAGGTCCAGATGAAGTCCAACGCCGAGGTCGAGCGCATCACCGAGCCGCAGGCCATCCTCGCGCGGGCCTGCGAGATGGAGCAGGAGGCGATCGTGATGTACAACCAGTCGGCGATCGCCTGCGCCCAGCATGCCGACTCGGCCAGCAAGCAGCTCTTCGAGTCGGTGATTCTCGACGAGGAGAGCCACTTCGACCAGTTCGACAAGCAGGTCGACAACATCAAACGCTTCGGACCGAACTACCTGGCGCTGCAGTCCTTCGGCGCCGCGCCGCCCGAAACGGCGCCGGGAGCCGGCGGCGCCGCCTGAGGCGCGCGTCGCCGGGCGGCGCAGTCGCCCCGGGGCCCGCGCGGCCTGCTGGACACCGCCGAGCCGGCTGCGGATAATGCCCCCTCCGGCCGGCCGGGCCGGCGGCGGGCGCCGTACGCCCCAGAGGCATCATCATGGCCGAGAGAGTCAGGAAGATCGTGCTCGCCTATTCCGGCGGGCTGGACACCAGCGTGATCCTGCCGTGGCTGCGCGAGACCTACGGATGCGAGGTCATCGCCTTCGCCGCGGAACTGGGCCAGGGCGACGAGCTCAAGGCCATCAGCCGCAAGGCCATCGCCAGCGGGGCGAGTCGCTGCATCGTCCGTGACCTGCGCCGGGAGTTCTGCGAGGAGTACCTCTGGCGACTGCTCAAGAGCGGCGCGGTCTACGAGGGCAAGTACCTGCTGGGCACCTCCATCGCACGCCCGCTGATCGCCCGGGAGCAGGTGCGGGTCGCCCACGAGGTCGGAGCCGACGCCGTCGCCCACGGGGCCACCGGCAAGGGCAACGACCAGGTGCGCTTCGAGCTGACCTACATGGCCCTGGACCCGTCTCTGACCATCATCGCGCCGTGGAAGGACCCCCGCTTCGAGCTGCGCAGCCGCGAGGCGGCGGTGGCCTACGCCAGGGCCCGCGGGATCCCCATCGATCAGTCGGTGAAGAAGATCTACTCGCGAGACCGCAATTTCTGGCACATCTCCCACGAGGGTGCCGAGCTGGAGAGCACCTGGGCCGAACCGCAGGACCGCATGCTGATCATGACCGTCCCGCCGGAGAAGGCCCCCGCCCGCGGGGCTTACGTCGAGGTCGATTTCGAGGCCGGCGTGCCCGTCGGGCTCAACGGCCGGCGGATGGACTGCATCCGGCTGATGCAGACGCTCAACGACCTGGGCGGCCGGCACGGCGTCGGCGTCGTGGACCTCATCGAGAACCGCCTGGTCGGCATGAAGTCGCGCGGAGTCTACGAGACGCCCGGGGGCACGATCCTGTACGCCGCCCACGCGGCCCTGGAAAACATCGTCCTGGACCGCGACACGCTCCACTACAAGCAGCAGGTGGCCCTGCGCTACGCCGAACTGGTCTATTACGGACAGTGGTTCCACCCGCTGCGCGAGGCCCTGGACGCCTTCATCGACAGCACCCAGCGCGAGGTCACCGGCACGGCGCGGGTCAAGCTGTACCGGGGCAACTGCCGCGTCGTCGGCGTCAAGAGCCCCTACAGCCGCTACATGCCCGACCTGGCGAGCTTCACCATGGGCGACGAGTACGACTCGACCGACGCCCGCGGCTTTATCCGGCTGTTCGGCCTGCCCATGAAGGTGGACGGTCTGGTGCGGCGCAAGCATGCCGCCGCGGGCGCGGCCCGCAAGTCGCGCAAACCGAAGAGGTGACCGGCGCCGGCGACTGAGAGCCCAGGCAGAGGATTCCCCCATGAGGCGATCCGCGCGGGCGGTAGCGGCGCTGTGGACGGCGGTCTTCGCCACGCTGTTGGCCGCGGAAACGCAACCGTCGTCCGCCCCGGGCTCGGGCCCGGCGACCCCCGCGACCGCCCCCGACACCACATCCGGATCCGGGCACCAGGCCGCGACGGTCACACCGCCGCCGGCCACGTCGGCCGAGGCGACCGTCCAGGCGATGATCAGGCCGCCGGAGTCTGCGCCGGCCGGCAACGGGGCGACTGCCGCCCGGGCAACGGAATCCGCGCCGGCGGCATCGCGAGCCGCCGATGACCACCGACCCAACATCATTCTGATCACGGCCGCGGATCTGCCGCTGCACCTGACCGGCCTGGCACCGCGTCTGGGGGCCCGGACACCCCGCCTGGAAGCCCTGGCGGCGCGCGGGGCCACGTTCACACGCTGCTACACGCCCACACCGCAGGCGGCCCCGGCCCAGGCGTGCCTGCTCACCGGCCTGTATCCCCCGGTCCACGGCGTTACCGCCGAAGGGCGTGCACCGGGCCCGGGCATGGATGCATTCACCAGTCGCCTGAGCCGCGCAGGTTACACATGCGCGTTCGTCGGCCGCTGGGCCATCGGCGGCGGAGAACCGGGCCGGCCCGGCTTCGGCATGGAAGGCGTGGCGGTCATCGAGCCGGCCGCAATGTCGTGGCTCAACTGCCCCGTGCATGTGCGCGGCAACCGCGGCGTTTCGGAGGGTTACCTGACGGACTGGCTGACCGACCGCGCGCTGGACGTCCTGCGGACGGCCGGCGGTCGGCCGTTTTTTCTCTGGGTCGCCTACCCCGCCCCGGCACTGCCGGCCGAGGCTCCGCCGGGCACGGGAGATCTCTACCCCCCTGCCTCGCTGGAACTGCCAGCCAACACCCCCGGGCAGCCCCACGAACGCAAGGGCAACCTCGCGCAGCACCCCTCGGCCATGGCATTTCGCAGCGCCGGCGAATCGGAGCTCAGGTCGTCGCGCTCGGCCTACCTGGCGACGATCACCCACCTGGACGGCTGCGTCGGGCGGCTCCTGGACGGGCTGGAAGCCGCCGGGCTGAGCGATGAGACCGCGGTCCTGTTCACGGCCGAAAGCGGCGTCTGCCTGGGCGAGCGCGGCCTGCTGGGCAAGGGGCCGTTCTTCTACGACGAGACGATCCGCGTACCGCTGGTCCTGACCGCCGCGAGAGTGCCCGCCGGACGCCGGATCGAGCGCGTGGTCTCGCTGGTGGACGTGGCACCGACCCTGCTGGCGATCGCCGGGGCGCCTTCGCCGGCCAGGAGCTGCGGGCGGTCACTGCTCGGGCTCATCGCCGAACCCGGCGGCTCCTGGCCCGACGAGGCGTTCCTGGCCTGCGAGGAGAGCCCGAACCCGGCCGGCCCGCCGTTGCGCCAGCAGGTCCGCGGACTGGTCACCCGGCAGTACAAGCTCATCGACTACACGGGCCTGGGACTGATGGCCTTCGCGCTGCATCGCGATCCGGCCGAATCGTTCAGCGTGACGGAGATCGCTCAGTACGCCCAGGTGGTCCAGGTGCTGCAGGCCCGTCTGACCCGCTGGCGGACGGCCATCAAGGACACGGACATGCCGCGGTGACCGGCCGCGGGCCGGCGGCCCGGACGGTACGGCCGGGCAGGTGGAACGACGTATGGCCTCGGCGACCGGCCGGAGATTGATGCAGTTCCACGACGCCCTTCTGGCCGCCTTCGGCCGGCAGCACTGGTGGCCGGCCGACTCGCGCGAGGAGGTCATCATCGGTGCCGTCCTCACGCAGAACACCGCCTGGCGGAACGTCGAGCGGGCGATCGAGAACCTCAAACGCGCCGGCGCGATCGACTGGGCGAGGCTCCGCGACATGCCGATGGAGTCCCTGGCTGAGCTGATCCGGCCGGCCGGGACGTACCGGGTCAAGGCCCGGCGGCTCAAGGGGCTGGTCGCATTCCTCTGGGATCGCTTCGACGCCGACCTTGACGCCATGTTCGCCACGCCGTTGTCGGCCCTGCGCGAAGCCCTGCTGGAAGTGCCCGGCATCGGCCGCGAGACCGCCGACGCGATCCTGCTGTATGCCGGCCGCCTGCCGACCTTCGTGGTCGATGCCTACACCGCACGCGTCCTGCGGCGCCACGGTCTGATCGACGAGACCGCCGACTACGAGGAGATCAAGGATCTGTTCGAGTCGAACCTGCCGGCCGATGTGCGGCTGTTCAACGAGTTCCACGCCCTGCTGGTCCAGGTCGGCAAGCTGCACTGCCGCGCCCGGGCGCGGTGCGACGGGTGCCCCCTGGCGTTCGACGACCACGATCCGCAGGCCTGATCCCTTTTCTGCGCGAACCGCGCAACCGGCTTTCGATCGCATCGCCGGCGGGCAAAGCACTCCATCCGGTTGAGCAGGCAGGGCTTCCTTCAGGGCGGAGTCCGGCGCCCCGCTTCCCCGCCGGCAGGGATTCAGCGACAGCCGGGAGCTGCGGGAACGCCCGAGGCGGTCATGCATCCCAGGAAGATCACGGTGTCCTCGGGATCGACATCTTCGTCGGAGTCCAGGCGGGCGTTCATGCAGGCCGGGTCGGTCACCGGAAGCGTGCGGCCGGTCAGGCAGGACTGGAAGTGGCCGAAATCAACCATATCCACGTCCTGATCCCCGTCGAAATCCGCGGGCCGGTGGCCGCTGAACAGCACCGCTTCTTCCACCCAGCCGGTGCCGGTGGGGAAAGAGCATTTCCACCAGTTGGATCCGGTGGCCAGCACGCCGCCCAGCGGATGGGCGACCACCGTACCTGCGGCCCCGGTGGAGACGGATGCCGCGACGACATGGTTCGTCCCTGGCCCCCGCGGCGGGGTAACGCGACGCGTACACGCGGCGCGGGTTGGCGTTTCTTGCTTCCCGCTTCTCATCCCACCGTTTCCCGCGTCAGACCGCCTGGCCTGGGCCGACTGGAACCGCACCCCCAGAGAATGTTCGCCCACGTGGCGGCGAAGAAGGTTCTTGGCCCTCACGGCATCGCCCTCGAGAATGCAGGCCAGAATCTCGCGGTGCTCCTCGAGCGTCCGGCGCGTGGTGGCCTTTCATTGCTTGCCGGCCAGGACGTCGGGGTGAATCATGAGCAGCGGACCGTGACGATAGGCCATGGCCAGCCTCGGATTCTGCGTGGCCAGAATCAGCGATTGGTGAAATCGCCAATCGGCCTCGACCACCCCCAGGACGTTTACTCCTCGCGCACCAGCATCTCGGGATGATCGCAGGCCTAAGCCATGTCCTTGATGTGATCAGCCGTGTTCAGGCCCTTCTCACACACCGCATCGATCGCCCCGCCCTCGAGGATGATCCGCACCGCCAGAATATTCTGCACGTCCTCGGACGTGAGTCGGGGAACGAAATACCCGGTCTTAGGCCCCATCCTCACGAGGCCTTCCCCCTCGAGGCGGGCCAGGGCCTCCCGCAAGGCCGAACGGTTGACCTCGAATCGCTCCGTCCACTCGGACTCCCGCAGCCGGGAACCTTCCGGAATCTGCTGAAAAACCAGAAGCCTGCGCAGCTGGTAATACGCCTGCTCGCGCTTGGAGCGCTCGTTGATCGGCGCCGGTCGCAGATTGGCCTCGAGAGGGGTTCTTTTCATAGGCTCAAGCCTAACAAGACCTCCAGCGAATGACAAGGAAATCCACCCTTTTTGTCGACCGATTCGATGATACCCGTCGACTGGATCCCTGTTGCGGGCTCTCCCGCGACCGGCTTCGACCTCCGAAAAACCGACTAAGTGGTTTCCTTTGCAACAACTTGCTAAATCTTGAAAACAAATCGTCAAGCCGAGGTACTCCCAAAACCTGTGTAAATGAACAACAGTGGGGGGATTCTCAAGCGGTCTTTTATCAAGTGCATAGAAAGGCGGTGCCCCGATGGTCATCGGAGCCGGTCATGGGGACCAGGTCAAGGGACAGCGGCCGGATGCAGGAGGGGCGGGCCAAGGAGGTGATCCGCGACCGTTTGGAAAAGCCGGCCCCGGCCGGAGCCCGGCAGATCCTGACAGTGGCCCTGGAGGAGGAGGTGGAGAACTACCTGGGCCGCGGACCCTACGATCGGGGAGCTTCCGCGGCTACCGCAACGGCGGCACACGTCGGCGGCCGCATGCCGCAGTACTGCATGCCGCGGCGGTGGGCGAGCTGCGGCAGGCGGGCGACGATCGCGCGGCGGACGGCCCGGCCGACGATCTGGACCGGCCTCTGACGTTCTATCGGTTTCCGGAGGCTCACTGGACGCGCCTACGGACGACGAACCCCATCGAGTCGATGTTCTCCGGCGTCCGGCTGCGGACCAACGCGGCCGGGCGGTTCAAGAAGACCCGCAGCGGCGTGTGGCTAATGCACCCGGTGCTGGAACAGCTGAGCCGACGCTCGCGGCGGCTGAAGTCGGCGCATCTGTGCCCGACGGTGCCGCTGCCTGAGTCGTGTTGGGGGAGGAGGACCAGGGCAAGGGTCGCATGATCGCAAGGACGCGCGATGCCCTCTCG
>CALLOB010000128.1 GCA_938005315.1 uncultured Phycisphaerae bacterium | reverse complement strand
CCACCGGCGGCGTGGCCGAGCTGGAGGGCGATCTCGGGGACCATGCGGATCAATCCAGCCGGGTCCAGGCGGTGGTGGATTTCTGCGGGCCCAGCATGCTGGCCGAGGACCAGATCGGGGGCGTCCGGCCCGAACGCATCGGCCAGGCCCGCGACGCGGTCGAGGCCTTGCTGGGCGGCCATCCTCGCGAGAAACAGGCTCTGGCCCGCCTGGCCAGCCCGGTCCTGCACGTATCCCCTGATGACGCTCCGTTCCTGATTGTTCACGGGCGGGAGGATCCGCTGGTGCCCCTGAGGCAGAGCGAGATCCTGGCCGACGCCCTGCGGGCTGCCAACGTGCCGGTTCGGCTGCTCATCCTGGACGGCCAGGGGCACGGCATTCCTCTGGATGACGAGATTCGCGAGCTGATACGCGCGTTTTTCCGGAGTCATCTGGGAGATCCTGCTTCGGTGCCGGTTTCGGCTCCGGCAGCGTCACCGGCAGCAGGGCGATGACGGCCGGGAGACGGCGTGAGACCGGCACCGGCCCGGACGCCCGGGAGTTGGAGGCCCATCCTTGAGCGAACAGCCCGAAAACCGCAGCCTGGCGGCCATCCGGAACGTCCTGGATGCCGGCCGGGCTTTGATCTACCTGCAGACCAGTGAGGAAGAGCGGGCAATCGATCTGTTCGGCCGGTTGCCCCTGCCGGGGTCGGACCGGCCGCCGGAAGTCTATGTCTGGAGCCTCACCGACGGGCTGCAGATCGGGGGCCGGGCGTGCAATACGCAGCCCCAGGGGCCGCGCGGGATTCTGGATTTCATCGTGTCTCACCGCGAACGGGCGGTGTTTCTTCTGCGCGACTTCCACGAGTGCATGCGCGATTCGGCCGAGATCCGCCGCCGCCTGCGCGACCTGGTGCGGGCCGGATGGGAGTCCGGCAAGGTAACGGTGATCTGCTCGCCGGTGCGGCTTCTGCCGCCGGAACTCGAGCGCGACATCGCCTTCGTCAAGCTGCCGCTGCCGGATGCCGAGGAGCTGGAGACCGTGGTCCGCGCCGGGGCCGGCGGAGCGGTTCCGGAACCCGACGACGTGCATCGGCTGGCCCGGGCCCTGCAGGGGCTGACGCTCCAGGAGGCCCGCCACGCGATCCGCTTCGCGATGACCCGGATCGGCCGGCTCGACGCCTCGGCCATACCCCTGCTGCAGGAGGAGAAACGTCTGCTGGTCCGCCGGACCGGCCTGATCGAGTACGTGCCGGACACGGCCGGCATCGACCAGCTCGGGGGGCTCGAAACGCTCAAGAACTGGTTGCGGCAGCGCCGCGACCTTTTCTACGCCCGCGACGGGCTCTCACGCGAGATCGTGCCCAAGGGCGTGCTGCTGATGGGCGTCTCCGGATGCGGCAAGAGCCTCTCGGCCAGGGTCATCGCCGGGGTGTTCGGACTGCCGCTGTACCGGGTGAACATGTCCCAGATCTTCGCCGCCGGCCTGGGCGAGGCCGAGCGGCTGTTTGCCGAGGCCTGCCGGACGATGGAGGAGGTCGCCCCCGCGGTGGTCTGGTTCGATGAGATCGAGGACGCCCTCTCCCGCCAGCACCAGGACGCCGCCGGCGTGATGGACCGCATCTTCGGCTTCTTCCTCACCTGGATGCAGGAAAGGCCGCCGGGGCTGTTCGTCGCCGCCACGGCCAATCGTATCGACCTGCTGCCGGCGGAGATGCTCCGCAAGGGCCGTTTCGACCAGGTCTTCTTCATCGACCTGCCCGACCAGCACGAGCGGCTCGAGATCTTCGGCATCCACCTCCGGCGGCGCGGCGTGGACGTCTCCGGGCTGAATCTCAACATGATGGCGACGCGCTCGGAGGGCTGGACCGGGGCGGAGATCGAGCAGTGCGTGATCTCGGCCATCACTGCCGCACGGATCGAGAACCGCCCGGTCGGCGACGACCACTTCTTCAACGCCCTGCGGGAGATCGTGCCGCTGTCCAGAACCATGAAGGAGCAGGTGGGGTACATCCGGGCGTGGGCCTTCGACCGGGCGCTGCGGGCCTCGCCGAAGGCCTGAGCGGGCCGCCACGGGCGGGATCAGCCGACCGGCCGCGAGGCGATGAACCGCACGCCGGCCTCCCAGCGTTCCTCGCTTGACCGGCGGATCCGCACCACGCGCACGAAGCGCTTCTGGATCGTGCCCTTCAGCCCGGGCAGCTCCAGCTCCAGCACGTCGTTGAGCGTCAGGGCCACGCCGGCCTCGATCAGCATCCCTCCGCGGCTGATATCCTTGGCCCGGACCGTGAGCGTTCCGCCCTTGAGGCTGCGGTACTGCTTGCCCTGCCAGATGAACCGGGCCTTGATCGGCACGTTGCAGTCGAAGCGGGGGTACACGCGGCGGTCGGCGCCTTCCTTCCTGACCGGGGCGTCCGTGGCGATGCCCACCACGTTCACGGGCGCGTCCTGCACCAGCCCATCAAGCGTCAGATTCGATGGCTCCTTCCCATCCGGAACCGCCCGAGAGGCGTCCTGCTCCAGCAGCCGCTCGACGATGTCCGTCCAGATCTGCAGGATGACCGGGTCGAAGTGCTGCCCGGGGGCCTCGCCCATGATCCGCAGCGTCTCGCGCGGCGGCGTCGGACCCCGGTAGGGTCGCTGGGCGCTGATCGCGTCGTACACGTCGATCACGGCGCAGATCCGCGCCGCCAGTCCGATATCGTCGCCCCGCAGACCCGCCGGGTAGCCAGAACCGTCGAGCTTCTCGTGATGGTCGCGGGTCATCTCCAACACCGCCTCGGGCACCGACCTGGTCGCGGTCAGCATCTTGTAGCCCTTGAGGGGGTGGGCCTTGATCAGCAGCCACTCCTCCGGCGTCAGCCGGCCCTCCTTGTTCAGCACCGCCTCCGGGATCCCTCGCTTGCCGATGTCGTGCAACAGGCCGCCGAGAATGAACTGCTGGTGCAGCTCGGGCTCGTCCGGCCGCAGTTCGCGGGCCAGCAGCCCGCAGCCCACGCCCACGTTGACCATGTGCGTGACGGTGTAGAAATCGTGGGCCGACATGTCCAGCAGGTAACTGAACTCCTCGCTCCCCTCGGCCATCCATGCGGAGAACTGCTCGCTGATGTCCGAAACCCCGGCCACGGCCATGCCTGGATCGGGGAAGAGCATCGCCTCCTCGACCATCCGCTCGCAGGAGGCCCGCACGATCCGCGTGCGCTCCTCGCGTTTCATCTGCGGATCGTGGAAGACCTTGTCCAGGCGCTGCGTCAGCATCCGGCGGTAAGCCTTGTGCTGGTGCATCGGCACGTACAGGAAAGTGATCTTCTGCTCGGCCAGACGCTCGCGGTGCTCTTCGTTGAACGGCACCCCGATGCCCCGGTAGAGCACGATCGTCTCCCGGACGCCGGTCTTGAGGTAGAGGTCCATCTCCAGGACGCAGTTGTCGATCGCCTCCAGCGGCACGGGAAAGTACCGGGTGCCGGACGGCGCCTCCTGGATCGCGGTGGTGGCTGCAGCTTCGGTGGGCATCGTGTCGGTCCGGCGTTCCGGACGCCGCGGTTCGCCGGGGTCCGCGGCGTTTTTCGTCGAAGCAGGTGATCGGACCCCCGGCACCCGGACACCGGGGCGGCGCCCGCCCGGGGTTGTCCCCTCCCGGCCTGTAGCAGACATCGTTTCCATGGACGACGCTGTTGAGGAATCTCCGGCCGCCCGATCAGGGTGGAAGAACCGCCTTCCGGTCGCCGGTCGTCGGACCACTCCGCTGCCTCCGGAAGCGGGATACTATGGGACCCGACATGGCCCGGCCGGCACGCCATGATCCCCACGCCAACCCGCGACGCACCCCAACGCAAGCTTGGTCGCCGTCGCCACGGTCGATAGAATGTCGCCGGCAGGACGCCCAGCAGTCCGCACGGCATGACGCCGGTGGCGCCCCGCAGCCGCGTTCACGGACGGACCAGCCATGTCGAGAAACCTCCGGCCGCAGGATGCATTCCGGGCCATTCCGCGCCAGGCCGCGCGCCGGCCCGGGGGACCTGGATGAGCGACGCCCCCCTCGTGCCGCCGCCTCCTCCGACCCGATCCGGCAGCCCCGCCGGCGTGGTCCGCAGTGCCAAACGCATCGCCGTGATCACTTTGGCCAGCCGCGTCTGCGGCATGGTGCGGGACATCGCCCTGGCGGCCTGGCTGGGCAACGACATGGTCCAGGACCGCTTTACCTACGGCTTCATCATCTCCAACGTCTTCCGCCGGCTCTTCGGCGAAGGGGCACTGGCCGCGGCGTTCGTGCCCACGCTGAGCCGCGCTCTCCAGCAGGAAGGCCCCCGGGAGGGCCGGCGGCTGTTTTCGGCGGTGGCGACCCTCCTGGCCGTCGTGCTGGCGGCGATCACGCTTGTGGGCGAGGCGGTGCTCCTCGTGCTGCTGATGCTGGGGTCCGGCGAGTCCTACCGCCTCGGCGTGGGCCTGACCGCCGCGATGCTGCCGTTCATGCCCCTGATCTGCGTGACGGCCCTGATGGCCTCATGTCTCAACGTGCTCGGGCGCTTCAGCTGGCCGGCAGCCATGCCCATCCTGATGAACCTGATTCAGGTCGCCTGCATATGGTGGATCGCGCCCAACCTTCCCGGCGGGCCCTCGCGGCAGGTGTACGCCGTGGCCGCGGCGGTGGTGGTTTCGGGCCTGGCCCAGGTCCTGGTGCTGGGCTTCCAGCTTCGCCGCCTGGGTTACCCCTGGCGGTGGCTCTGGCTGCCGAGCCATCCCGGGGTGCGAACCGTCATGCTCACCATGGCCCCGGCCATGATCGGCATGGGCATCCTCCAGATCGAGCCGCTCATCGACGGGCAGATCATTCTCTGGCTCAGCGCCGCCGGGCCGCACCAGACCGTGGAACTGGCCGGACGGACCTACGACTGCCCGCTCGATGAGGGCTCGCAGTCCAGCGTGTCGCAGGCCCAGCGGTTGTATCAATTCCCCTTGGGTGTTCTGGCCATCTCGTTGGCCACGGCGGTCTTCCCCGCCTTGGCCCGCCACGCGGCCGCCGGAGATCACGCGGCCATGCGCGCGGAGGTCGGGCGGTCGGTGCGCCTGGCGATCTTCGAAGGGCTGCCGGCCGGTGTGGGGCTGATTCTGCTGGCTGAACCGATCACCCGCCTGCTTTTCGAGCACGGGAGGTTCACACCCGCCAACACCGCGGCCACCGCCTGGGTGCTCCGCTTCTACGCCGCGGGCCTGTGGGCGTTCTGCGCCCAGCACATGCTGCTGCGGGGCTTCTACGCCATGCACGACACCCGCACGCCGCTGAAGGTCTCGGTCGCGGCGGCGGTCTCGCACATTCCGCTGAACCTGGTGCTGGTCTGGACCCCCCTGGGAGCCGGCTCCTTCGGCCTGACCGCCTCGGCCACGGCGGCGGCCAGTGTGTTCGTCCTCGCCTGGCTGCTGCGGTCCCGGCTGGGGGGGCGGCTGGACCTCGTGGCGATCCTGGGCGGTTTCCTGCGGGCGGCAACGGCGTCCGCGGCCATGGCCCTGGTCGTCTGGGCGGCACTGAGGCTCGGGGAGCCGCACTGGACGTCGGCGGCCGGGAGTCTTTCGGATCTGCTGGCCGGCCGGCTGCCCGTCCGCCTGCTCCGCAACGGCCTGGAGGTGCTGGTGCCGATGGCCGCCGGCGGGGCGGTCTTCCTGGCCGTATCGGCCGCCCTGGGCTCCGCTGAGCTGCGAGAACTGCTCGATCGCCGCCGAACCCGTCGGACGGCGACGACGCGAAAGGACTGAACCTCAAGGATACAGAAACACCAGGAGCACCGAAGGAGCCGTCCAGGGACTCGAAGCGCTGTAGCGCGCGGCGCCCCCGCCGGCCGAAGCATTCCTGCGGTCAATCGCACCGCGAAGCACTGTAGCGGCCGGCGCCCCGCCGGCCGTGGAGGTCCGCGGGCCCTGAAAGCAAACATTTGCTCTTGCCGGCCGGCAAAACCCTCATTCCGGGCCGAACCGCGCCTCAGAACCGCTGCCGGGCCGCGATGGGCATCCGCCGTCCGACGCCGAAGGCCCGGGTCGTGACCTTCAACCCCAGGGCGGCCTGCTTGCGCTTGTACTCGTTGAAATCCACCAGCCGGATGACCTTGCGCGCCGTTTCCGCGTCGAAACCCGCCGCGACGATATCCTCGAAGCTGCGTTCCCGCTCCACGTACAGGTCGAGGATGGCGTCCAGGACCTCGTAGGGGGGAAGCGAGTCCTGGTCGGTCTGGTTCGGACGCAGCTCGGCCGACGGCGGCTTGGTGATCGTGCCGGACGGAATCACCTCACGTCCGGCCCGGCGGTTGATGTGGTCGGCCAGCCGGTATACCGTGGTCTTGGGCACGTCGCTGATCACCGCCAGCCCGCCGCACATGTCGCCGTAGAGCGTACAATAGCCCACCGCCAGCTCGCTCTTGTTGCCGGTGGTCAGCAGCAGCCAGCCGAACTTGTTGGACAACGCCATCAGGATGCTGCCGCGGATGCGGGCCTGGATGTTCTCCTCGGTGATGTCGGGGGGCCGGTTTTCGAAATGCGGACGCAGATGGTTCTCGAACGCCTCGTGGATCGGGTGAATGGGGATCACCTTGAAGCGGATGCCGAGGTTGGCGGCCAGCTGCTCGGCGTCGGCGAGGCTGTGTGCGCTGCTGTAGCGCGACGGCATGGCCACGCCGGTCACCGCCGACGCCCCCAGCGCTTCGGCGGCGATGGCCGCGGTCACCGCCGAGTCGATGCCGCCCGACAGGCCCAGGACCACCTCGCGAAAGCCGCACTTGCCGACGTAATCCCGTGTGCCCAGGACCAGCGCGCGGTACACCGAGTCGATCTCCTCGGGGTACGGCTCGATCCGCCCGGGCCCCTCGGCCGGCAGATCGACCGTCAGCAGGTCCTCCTCGAACGCCCGGGCCTGGGCGATCAGGCGGCCGGCGGCGTCGAAAGCCGCTGACGCCCCGTCGAACACCAGGTCGTCATTTCCGCCCACCTGGTTGCAGAAGAGGATCGCCACCCGGTGCCGCTCGGCCTGGCGGGCGAACAGCCGCAGCCGGAAGCGGTGCTTGTCCTGCCAGAACGGCGAAGCGCTGACGTTGACCAGCACATCGACACCCGCGGCCGCCAGCTGGGCCACCGGGTCGCGGTGATACAGCCGTCGCCCGACCACCTGGGCGTCGTTCCACAGATCCTCGCAGATGCTCACACCGATTCGCCGCCCCAGATGCTCGACGACCACCACTTCCGGCCCCGGCTCGAAGTAGCGCTGCTCGTCGAAGACGTCGTACGTCGGCAGCAGCGATTTGCAGGCGATCGAGCGCACGGATCCATCGACGCAGAAGGCCGCCGCGTTCCGCAGCTGCCGCCCGTCCGGCTCGTCGTTGGGCGAAACGAAGCCCACCAGCGCTGCGATGCCCCGGCAGACGGCCGCGATGCGACCGACCGCCTCGACATTGGCCTGCACGAACCGCGGCTTGAGCAGCAGATCCCGCGGCGGATAACCCGCCACCGCCAGCTCGGGAAAGACCGCCAGGTCCGCTCCGGCCTCTCGGGCCCGGCCGATCCGGGCGATGATCTGCGCGGTGTTGCCGGCCACGTCGCCGACCACCGGATTGGTCTGAACCAGGGCGAATCTCATGCCGCGCTCCCGACCGCTTCGGCCGTCGAAACCAGGGTCGCGCCGCGCCGCGCCCACTCGCGGCAGCAGGCGTCGGCCGCCGACGCGTCAATACCGCGGATCGCGTCGGTGACCACCTCGACCCGCAGGCCCCGGTCGAGCAATCCCTCCACCGCCGCCCGGACGCAGAACTCCGTGGCCACGCCGAAGACCACCACCCGTTCCGGTCCGAGTGTCTCCAGCAGCCGCCCGAAGTGCGGGTTGTCCCAGACGCTCAGGGTCTGCTTGGTAAAGACCCGTTGCGGGCACCCTGCCGCCAGCGCCGCCCGGGCATCCGCCGCGCTGTCGGCGGCATCGATGACCCGCGCCCCCGGCAGCAGCGTCCCGTCCAGCTTGGCCTGTCCCGGCGTGCCGCGGACGCAGTGCGGCCCGAACCGGGCGAACTCCGGGTCGTCCGGCGGGTGATCGTCGACGGAACTGAGCAATGGAATCCCGCCCGCCCCGGCCGCCGCCACCAGCCGCCGCACGGCTTCGTGGATCCCCTCGGCTCCGGGAACGTAGAGCCGACCATCGGGCAGCATGAAGTCGTTCTGCGTATCGATATCCAGGAAAACGCGATCCGGCGGGGGCATTTGCAAATCCTTTTCCGCCGTATTGTAATGCGGCACCGGGCCGGGGGCTATCATCCGTCGGACGGAGGGCCGCGCCCGGCGAGGCGGCAGCTGCATGAAAATCCATGAGTATCAGTCCAGACAGCTCCTGGCCGCCGCTGGCGTGCCCGTGCCGCCCGCGGAGGTCGTCGAAACCGCCGCCGGAGCCGTCGAAGCCCACCGCCGCATCGGCGGACGCGTGGTCGTCAAGGCCCAGGTGTTCGCCGGCGGACGCGGCAAGGCCGGGTTCGTGAGACTCTGCGCGGATCCGCGGGAGACCGAAGCCGCCGCGACCTTCATGCTCTCCAACCGCATGATCAGCCCTCAGACCGGACCGGCGGGCGTGGCCGTCCGCAAGCTGCTTGTCGCTGCGGCGGTGGACGTGGCCGCCGAGTACTACGTCGGTATGGTCATCGACCGGACCCGCCTCTGCCCGGTCATGATGGTCAGCCGTGAGGGAGGCGTCGAGATCGAGGAGGTGGCCGCCCGTCGTCCCGAGGCCATCGTCAAGGAGTGGCTCCATCCCCACCTGGGACTGCAGCTTTACCAGGTAAGGCGGCTGGCCGCGGCCATGGGACTCGACGCCCCGGACCGCTTCAAGGACTGCGCCGCGACCCTGACCGGCCTGGCGGACGTCTTCCTGCGGCACGAGGCCTCGCTGGCGGAGATCAACCCGCTGGTGGTCACCGCCGACGGCCGCGTGCTCGCCCTGGACGCCAAGCTGAATCTTGACGACAACGCCGTCTTCCGCCACCCCGAGATTCAGGCGCTGTACGACGACTCGGAAGAGAACCCCGCCGAGCGGCGTGCCCGCGCGGCCGGTCTGTCCTACATCGCCCTGGACGGCAACATCGGATGCGTGGTCAACGGCGCCGGCCTGGCGATGGCCACCATGGACCTCATCAAGCTGCACGGCGGCGAGCCGGCCAATTTCCTGGATGTCGGCGGCAGCGTCACGCCGGAGGGCGCCGTCGAGGCCTTCCGCATCATCCTGGCCGACCCGAAGGTGCGCGGCGTGCTGGTCAACATCTTCGGCGGCATTGCCAAGTGCGACCTCATCGCCGAAGCCCTGATATCCGCCGCCCGGGAGGTCGGCTTCAACGTGCCGGTGGTGGTGCGCCTGGAGGGAACCAACGTCCAGCGGGCCCGCCGGCTGCTGGAAGAGGCCCGGGTGCCGGGACTCCTGACCGCCACCGACCTGACCGATGCCGCCCGCAAGGTCTGTGCCGCCGTGTGAACCGCCGTCGCGGGCCCAACCCCGGAGAAACTGCCGATTTCCCGCCGCGTCGATCTTGTCGCCACGCTCTGCATCCTCGGAGCCACCCTCTGCTGGGGGGTCGCCCCGGTGATGCTCAACTACCTGGCGCTGCCCGGGCAGGTGGCCGACGGCTTCACCAGCAACCTGGTGCGCTACCCGCTGGCCACGGCCCTTTACCTGCCGCTGCTGATCCGGGCCGCCCGCCGCGAACCGCTGGGCCGCTTCTGGCTCACGGCGCTCCTGCCGACCGCCGTCAACCTCGCTGGCCAGACCCTCTGGGCCATGGCACCGTATTATCTGGAGGCTGGCGTCATCGCCTTCCTGCTCCGCACGGCCGCCCTCTGGGGCATCGTCGGGGCGTTCATCTTCTTCCCCGACGAGCGCCGCCTCGCCGGCCGGGTCTCGTTCTGGGTGGGAACCCTGTTGGCGGCCGGGGGATTCCTGGCCATGTCCTGGTCCACCGTGGCCCACGCCGGCCGGGTGCAGGCCGCGGGCATCATGATCATGTTCTTCTGTGGGATCTGCTACGGCTTCTACGGCGTGACGGTGCGGTACGTGATGGGCCGCCTCAATCCGCTGGTGGTCTTCGCGGTGATCGGCAACTACACGTCGGTGGGCCTGATCGCCATGGCTCCGCTGGGCCGGCCGCAGTCACTGCTGCAGCTGTCCGGCTTTTCCCTGGGCCTGCTGGCGATCTCCGCGGTGACCGGCATTACCATCGCCCACGGGCTGTACTATGTGGCCGTGCAGCGCATCGGTGCGGCCGTCTCCTCGCTGATGCTCAGCATCACGCCCTTCGTTTCGCTGCTGGTCTCGGCGATCTTCATGGGCGAACGCTTCACCGCACTGCAGGCCGTCGGCGGCACGCTGCTGGTCGCCGGGGCCGCACTGGCCATGCTCGCCCGCCAGCAGCTCCCCCGGAGCTCCCCGGCCCCGGATCGGCCCGAGCGGGAATGACAGCCTCCGCGTCCCACGGGCCCGGCGGCGGCGACGCAGGACGACTCTCGCCCAGCACGAGGATGTCACAACTATGACGCTTTTGGCGTGGCCGCGGGCATGCCGGGCCGGTGCGGGGTCAGGGCAGGGGCGAGGGATCTTCGGGCCCGTCCGCCACGGCCATGACGACGATGCCGAGCTGGTCGGCACGCTGCACAAGCCGGGGGCCGTCGATGACCAGCGTCCGGCGGGCCTCGATGACTAGGGCGGTGCCCCTGGCGCGGTGGAGGTTTTCGATGGTCTCCGGACCGACGGTCGGGACGTCGAAACGGCGGTCCTGGTCGGGCTTGGCCACCTTGATCAGCATCCACCCGCCGTGGCGGCAGAGCGTGCCGGCACGCTCGATCATCCGGTCGGTACCCTCGATGGCCTCGACGGCGATGACCTCCTGCTCCTTGACCGCGATGGACTGCCCGATGTCCAGCCGACCGATCTCCCGGGCAATGGGCCAGCCGAAGGCCAGATCCTTGCGCTGCGTATCGGTGGGTCGCAGGCGCCCCAGCACCCCCGGGCCAGGCAGCTGCTCGCCGCAGTATCGCAGCGAATCGGTCAGGATGATGCCTTTTTCAGCCATGCGATCGGCCACCGCCCGGAGAATCGTGTCGTTGCGGCGGTCCGGCACCTCGAAAAACCAGAGTTTCAGGCTCGTCCAGTCCGGAAGAAACCGCAGTAACCGGAAGTGGCAGTACATGTCCGACTTGCGGACCGAGCCGGCCATGATCGCCTCGCCGACGCCGTATCGGCGAAGCAGCCGGATCCATTGCCCCAGCCGCACCACGCCCGACCAGTGGAACCGGTCGGCCTGCTCCCGGAGCCGCGGGTCGGCCAGTCCGCGAAGACCGATGATCACCACCGCCCGGCCGGCGCGCCGGGCTCCCCCGGCCACGAGAAACGGAAACCGCCCGGCCCCGGCGATCAGCCCCAACGGATTGTCCAGGCCGGCGGCCATCGCTTCAAGGCTCCCTGCCGCCCGGCGCCGGCGGCTCGCCTCCGGCGGCCCGTTCCGCGGCGGCCTTGAGCTCGTCGACCTCCCGGCGCAACCGGCGAATTTCGTTCTTGAGCCCCGGGAGCTGCTGGATGACGGCCACCTGCCGCTTACACTCGGTGATCGAGACCGCCGGCTGGCCCAGGACGGTCATTCCGGGCTCGATGGAGTTGACCACCCCGGCCTTGGCGCCGATGGTCGCGTTATCGCCGATGGTGATGTGTCCGACCACTCCGGCCTGTCCGGCGATGGTCACATGCCGCCCGACGGTGACCGAACCGGCCAGCCCCACCTGCGCGACAAGCATGCAGTCCTCGCCGATCCGCGTCCCGTGGCCGATGGCGATCAGGTTGCTGAGCTTGGTGCCATCGGCGATCACGGTGCTGCCGAGCGTCGCGCGGTCGATCGCACAATTCGCGCCGATTTCCACGTCGTTGCCGATGACCACGTTGCCCAGTTGCGGAATCTTGACCCATTTCTGCCCGACCGGCGCGTATCCGAGCCCGTCCTCGCCGATCACCGAGCCGGCGTGGATCGTCACCCGGTCGCCCAGCAGACAGCGTTCGTACAGCACCACGTTGGGAAACAGCGTCACGTCGCGCCCGATCCGGCAGCCGCGGGCGATGTACACGCCGGGGTAGATGGTGGCGTTTTCGCCGATCTCCACGTCCTCGTCGATGTAGACGCCGGGGGCGATGTTGGCGCCGGGACCGATCCTGGCGCCCGGGGCGATGCAGGCCTGCCGGCCCGGCCCCCATTGGGGGTGCCGGCGGTGGCCGTGAATGCGGACCATGGCCGCGGTCACCGCCGCGTAAGGGTCGGCCGTCCGCACCAGGTTCATCGGCCGGGGGGCTGTCACGTCGGGGCGAACAAGCACCGCCGAGGCCCGGGTTGTGGCCAGAAAGCCGGTGTACCGGGGGTTGGCCAGGAAGCTGAGCTGTCCTTCGCCTGCATCCTCCAGCGTGGCCACGGACTGGATGATCGCTCCGGGGTCGCCGTCGATCGTGCAAGGCATGCCCTGAGAGCCCAGAAAGTCGGCCAGTTCCTGAATGGTCAGGGCCATGCGGGTCGCTGCTCGAATCGCATCGGGCGCCGGGGAACCCCGGGCCGGTTCGCCGCGCGGCCGGCTGAGACCCCTGCGATCAAGGATTCCGGCTTCGCTGATGCCGGGGCGGCTGACGGCTCCTCCGTCCGACACGGCCCCTGAGGCCGAGTCCGCCCAGCCGTCCGGCCGTTGACCTCCATCCTAGACCTGCGACGGTAGGGTGTCAACGAACCCGGCCGGCCGCTTCGTAAGAAGCGACCGAAGCACTCCGGGCGGCCCGAATCCGCCGCAGCGTGGCGGGAGCCGTTCGGCCCTGACTGAGCGGGGCCCTCCAGAGGGGCGCCGTGGCGTCGCGATTTGCGGCTCCGGAGGGACGCGCTCCGTCGCGTCCGCGATGACCGGCCTTCTTCCGCAGGTCTTTGCGACCCCGGCGTCAGCCACGCGGGCCTGCTGCCGGTTTTCTCGCGGAGAGCCCACGGTCATGACTGCTTCAGCCGCACGCGGGTTTCCCGGCCCGCCGGCAGCAGGTAACGCACGTGCCCCTCGGGTGCCGGACCCGCGGCCGGCGGCAGATCGATCCTCTCGCCTTGCCTCACGATGAGATGGGCCTCGCAACCGGGCGGCGTGGCGATGGCGACCTGCCGGTCGCCCGGGGGCCCGGCCGCGGTGAAGCACAGGTCGCCGATGACGGTTCGCGCCACGAGTTCGAGCCTGTTCAGATCCGCCAGTTGGGGTCGAATGTCGCATCGGGTGAACCCCGGCGCCGTCGGCCGGATGCCCGCGATGCTCATGTAAAGAATATAGACCGGCACGACCGGGCAGTGGCTCCATTGCTGGCCGCTGTCGGGCTTGGCGTGCCAGTCCTCCGACAGGGTGTTGTTGAGCCGGACGGAATCCATCGTCGCCCACCGCGTGCGCAGATCGTTGAGAATCACGTCGGCACGCCCGGCCTTGCCCAGCGCCCACAACCGCCACCCGGCGTTGGCCGGGTCGGAAAAACCCATTTGCGGCGG
>CALLOB010000127.1 GCA_938005315.1 uncultured Phycisphaerae bacterium | reverse complement strand
CGGGCCTGGACCCGCCGCGACCTCCTGCTGCGCGGCGGGGGCACGGTGGCACTGGCCGGGGCGGCGGCCGCGGCGGGCTGGAAGCTGTACGATCCGCGCGGGGATGCCGGCCTGCAGCCCCCCGAGCCGATCCGGCTGCCGGACTGGTTCGGCCCGGTGGGTTTCGATCCGGCCGCGCCGCGGATTTCGGCAGCCTACGGTGCTCTGGACCGGATCGAGCCGATGGTGCGGGCGGCGCTGGCCGGGCTGGATCCGGCGGGCATGGGCCGGTTCGTGGGTCGGGGCGACGTAGTGCTGCTCAAGCCCAACGTGGGATTCGACCGCGGGCCGGAGCTGGGAGCGACGACGAACCCCGATGTCGTTCGGGCGGTGATCCGCCTGTGCCGCGAAGCCGGGGCGTCGCGCGTCATCGTGGCCGACAACCCCATCGAGAACCCCGCGGCCTGTTTCGCCAAAAGCGGCATCCGGGCGGCGGCCGAGGCCGAGGGGGCCGAGGTCGTGATCCATTCGGCGGGCCATGACGCGCCGGTGGCGGTGCGGCCCGGCCGGCCGGACGCGGCCCGTCGGGAGGCCCTGGGCACCTGGCCGATCTTCTGGAAGCCGCTGAGCCGGGCGACGCGGGTGATCGGCATCGCCCCGGTGAAGGACCACAACCTCTGCCACGCCTCGATGTGCATGAAGAACTGGTACGGTCTGCTCGGCGGGCGGCGCAACCAGTTCCACCAGGCGATCCACGACATTGTCAGCGACCTGGGTTTCATGATGCGACCGACGCTGGTGGTGGCCGACGGCACGCGGGTGATGATGCGTAACGGCCCGACCGGCGGGCGGCTGGACGACATCCGTCCCGGCGGCGTGGCCGGCCGGCCGGTGGTGGTGGCGAGCGTCGATCAGCTGGCCTGCGACTCCTGGTGCTGCCAGAACCTGCTGGGGCGGGATCCGGCGGCGCTGAACTATCTGGAGCTGGCCTGGGAGAAGTTCGGGGCCGATCCCGCGCGGCTGACCGCCCGCCACTGGCAGGAGTACAGGCTGCAGGGCAAGGTGGTCGAGACCGTTGTCGTCTGACGGATCCCGCGGGCCGGTGCGTGAGGGGCGGAAAGAGTCGTGCGGCGGGCCTTCGAGGAAGCGTGATGCGGATCACCACCGTCCGAATCCTGGTTCAGGCGATCGTCATGGCGTTGTTCCTGACGTTCGTCTTCGTCACCACGTTCTCGCACCTGGAGGACGCCCCGGCGCTGGCCTTCTGGGTGAGCAAGTTCCTGGAGATCGACCCGCTGGTGTCGATCGCCACCGCCTTGGCCACGCACACGGTCTACAAGGGGCTGATCTGGTCGCTGCTGCTCCTGATTCCGACGCTGCTGCTGGGGCGTTTCTTCTGCAACTGGATCTGCCCGTTCGGGACGATCCACCACTTCACCGGCTGGCTGCTGGGCCGGCGGAAGGCCAGGGAGCGGATCGAGGCCAACCGCTACCGGCGGCACTATGCCGTCAAGTACTACATCCTGGCGGCGATGCTGGTCGCGGCGGCCTTCGGGAGTCTGCAGATCGGACTGCTGGATCCGATCTGCCTGCTGCACCGCTCGCTGACCGCGTCGGTACTGGGGGCCCTGAGCGCCCCGCTGGCGGCGATCTTCGGCGACCCCAGGCTGCACCAGCTTTCCTGGGTGATCGGCGGGCTGCTGGTGCTGCTGGTGGGCCTGAACCTGGCGGTGCCGCGCTTCTTCTGCCGGGTGCTGTGCCCGCTGGGTGCGACGCTGGGGGTCCTCAGCCGCTGGGCCCTGTGGCGGATCGAACGCGACCCCGCGCGCTGCACGGACTGCGACCTGTGCCTGCAGAACTGCGAGGGGGCCTGCGACCCGCACACCCAGCTGCGCAAGAGCGAGTGCTTCGTGTGCTTCAACTGCATCGAGGACTGCCCGCACGGGGCGCTGAGCTTCGCGTTCCTGCCCCGGCGCGAGCATGAGGTGGCCTGGCCGGACGTTCCCGGGCGGCGGGCGGCGCTGGCGGCCTTCGGCGGCCTGCTGTTCTTCCCGTTCGCGCGGCTGTCCGGGCGTTCGACGCGCGATTTCTCGACGAAGGTGATCCGGCCGCCGGGCTCGGTGGAGGAGCTGGAGTTCCTGGAACGCTGCATCAAGTGCGACCAGTGCATCCGCGTCTGCCCGACGAACGTGCTGCAGCCGGCGATGCTCGAGGCCGGTCTGGAGGGGCTCTGGACGCCGGTGATGAACTTCCGCATGGGCTTCTGCCAGCTCAACTGCACGGCCTGCGGGCAGGTGTGCCCCACGGGTGCGATCCAGCGGATCAGCGTGGCCCGCAAGCTGGGCGTGGGGCCGCACGCCGCCGACGGGCCGGTGAAGCTCGGCACCGCCCACTTCGATCACGGCCGCTGCCTGCCGTGGTCCAAGAACATCCCCTGCGTGGTCTGCGAGGAGGTCTGCCCGACCTCGCCTAAGGCGATTCACACCGAATATCGTCAGATGCCGGTGCGCGAAGGCAAGAAGCTGGTGGCCGCGGCCACGGCCGTGACGGTCACGCTGGCCGAGTATCCGCCGCCGGGCCAGGCCTTCGGCGAGCCTTGCGCGATGCGTCGCGGGCAGTACCGCGGCGATCAGACGACGCGTTATTACGTCAGGATCGTGCACCGCGACGGCACCTCCGAGACGCACCGGATTCTGGACAACGACGCCGACACGCTGCTGATCGGCGAGCCGGACCCGGCCGGCGAGGAGCCGCTGAGCGGGTCGCAGTTCGCGCGGGTTCCCGGGCGCGGCGAGATCGCCGAGATCAACCTGGAGTTCAAGGTGCCCAAGATCGATACCGGGCTGTGCATCGGCTGCGGGCTGTGCGAGCTGGAGTGCCCGGTGGTGGGCGACCGGCGGGCGGTCTATGTCACGGCCGAGGGCGAGACCCGCTCCGAACAGTACCTGGCGCGGGACCGCAACCGCTCGCTGCGGCTCATCAAAGGCACCTGAAGGCCGGTGCCGCGGGGGAAAGAAACGCCATGCGAACCATCGTCCACGTCACCCACGAGGCGGTCCAGAAATCCGGCGGCATCGGCGCGGTTCTGGAGGGCCTGCTGACCAGCGAGCCCTACCGTCTGGCCGAGCAGCGCACGGTGCTGGTCGGTCCGCTGTTCGAGGGCGAAGGGCGCGGTCACGGGCGGCTGGGGCCCGGCGGCGAGGTGCTCTACAGCAGCCTCGACGGCCTGACCCAGCATCCGGTGAGCCGGGCGCTGGACCCGGTGCGGCGCCGGTTTCACGTGGGAATCGTCTACGGGCACCGGCCGGTGCGCAACCCGCTGACAGGCCGGAGCGCCGACGTCGAGGTGCTGCTGGTCGATACCTCCCGGATCGAGCTGAACGAACTCAATGCGTTCAAGGGCCGGCTCTGGGAATGCTTCGGGCTGGATTCGCGCCGCCACGAGCGTTCCTGGGAGTACGATCTCTACGTCAAGCTGGCCGGGCCCGCCCTGGCGGCCCTGCAGGCCCTGGGAGCCGCGGACGCCGACGATGAATGCGTCGTCGTGGCCCATGAATGGATGGGACTGCCGACGGCCCTGGGGGCCATCGCCTCGGGGGTGCCGGCGTTCCGCACGATCTTCTACGCCCACGAGGTCTCGGCCGTCAGGCGGCTCGTGGAGTCGCACCCGGCCCACGACCTGATGTTCTACAACGTGCTGTCTGCGGCCATCGCCCGCGAGCAGTATCTCGAGGATGTCTTCGGCCCGCAGGACGACTGCTCCCGGCACGCCCTCGTGCGGCTCAGCTGGCACTGCGACCGCATCCTGGCGGTCGGCGACCATGTGGTCAAGGAGCTGCGTTTCCTGGGCCCCCCGTTCGCCGGTGCCGACATCGTGACCACCTACAACGGTATTCCCGCCGGTCCGGTGACGCCGGCCGAGCGGCACGAGAGCGGTCGGCGGATGCGGGCCTACGCGGCCGCGCTGCTGGGCGAGGAGCCAGACCTGGTGTTCACCCATGTCGCCCGGCAGGTGACCAGCAAGGGCTTCTGGCGCGATCTGCGCGTGCTGGAGCACCTGGAGCCCGTGCTGCGCGACGACGGCCGCACCGCGGTGATGTTCATCCTCTCGACCGACCTGCCCGGCCGGCTGCCCGAGGACGTCCGCCGCATGGAGCGGCGCTGGCATTGGCCGCTGGCCCACCGGGAACGCGATCCGGACCTGTCCTTCAATGAGGCCGAGTTCTACCCCGGCGTGCAGGTGTTCAACGCCCGCAGCCGGCAGATCAAGGTGGTGCTGGTCAACCAGTTCGGCTGGGACCGCGAGGTCTGCGGCGAGCGCATGCCCGCGGAGATGAGCTTCGTCGACATCCGGCGGGGCACCGACGCGGAGTTCGGGCAGAGCGTCTATGAGCCGTTCGGCATTTCGCAACTGGAGGCCCTGAGCTGTGGGGCGATCTGCGTGCTGTCGGACGCCTGCGGCTGCGCGGGCTTCGTCGAGGAGGTCGCCGGCGGGGCCCGGGTGCCCAACGTGATCGTCGCCGAATACTGCGGTGCGGCCGCGGCCCTTTCGCCCGAGGAACTGTTGGGCATGTCCATGGAACGGCGCGAGGCCCTTGAGAATCAGGTCGCGCGGCGGGTGGCCGGGCAACTGGCCGAGCGTCTGCCGGCCGACCGGCAGGGCGTCGAGGCCCTGCTGGCCTCGGGCTGGGAGCTGGCCCGGCGGATGAGCTGGGACGTGGTCGCCGCCGAGCGGGTCATGCCGGCGATCGAGTCGCTGGCCCGGCCGAAACTGCGGATCTGCGCCGCCTGAGCGGCACAGTCAGTCCTTCGGAACATACAGGTGCCATGGCCCCCTGACTTCGGCCGGCCGGTAGCGATCCGCGACGGCCTCGGCCAGTGCCGGCCACACGCCCGGGATATCGCCGTAAAGCCGCGCCTTGCCGGCCTCAGGCGGCCCGATCAGAACGATCGCGGCATAGCTTCCCGCGGCGGCCCGGCGGGCGATCACATCCTCCCCGCCTCGGGCCAGGCAGCGGCTCGCCCAGGCCAGCGGATCGTTCAGGTCGTTTTCCACGCCCGCCCGGAAGGTCAGCCAGGGATCCAGCGACAGCAGCGGCTGCGGCAGGCTCCTGGCCCATGACCAGGCTTCGGGCTGATAGGGCGTCAGGAGTCGGGCCACTGATGCGGCATCGGCGTCGTAGCGCGATCCGGCTCCGGTCGTGCACAGCAGCCCGGCGCAGCCGATCACCGCGGCGACCGCGGTCCGGGTCGCCCACCACGCGCCGGCCTGCCGCACGTCGACGGCGCGTCGCACCCACAACCCCAGCACCGCCCCGGCGGCGATCGCCGGTTCGATGAGGTAGTTACGGTCGCTGCCCTGACGTGTCGCGGTCGCCAGGGCGACCGCCAGGGCCGCGGGATACCAGGCTCCGATGGCCGCGCGACACGCCCGCCGCCGGCGGCCGGTCGGGTCGCCCGGGGACTCAGGCACCGTCGGCGCGGGTATCATCGAGGTCCGCAGGCTCAACAGCGCCGCCGTCGGCAGGGCCAGCAGGAGCAGTACCTGGGCCTCCTGCGGGTCGCGCGTCAGTATGAACCACACGTATCGCCAGCCGCGAGGCGCATCGGCGACCACGGCCAGGTGCTCGAAGACCCGGCCGCCCGAGCCGATCGCGGCGATGCCCAGAGCCGCAGCACACAAGAGCACCGCGCCGCCGGCGATCAGAACCATCCGCCGCCAGTCGCGGACCGCCGCACACCCGACCGCCACGGCGGCCATCGCGGCTGCCGAGGTGATCTTCATCTGCGCCGCACCGGCCAGCAGCACGGCGGCCAGCAGCGGGCGCAGTCGCCCGGGGCCGAAGGCCAGCCACAGTCCCAGGGCCGACACAGCTGCGGCCGGCGCGTCCGGCCGGGCGCTGGCCACGAACCGAATCGCCGTGGGTGTCAGCAGCACGATGCATCCCAGGCCGGTCAGCGCGGCGGCCAGTCCGGTGCCGGCCCGGCGCAGGATCAACGGGACCGCCGCGACGGCGACGGCCAGCGACACGATGCCGGTCAGTCGGCCGACGGCGATCATCCGGTCGGGCTCCGCACCCGCCGGCCGCGAGAGCCCGCCGACCAGGCTGTACCAGCCCGGGCCGTAGATCGCCACGCGCACCGGTCCGGTCCGCAGGTCTCCGTAGACCAGTCCGCCGCGGGCGACCTGCGCCGCGACCTCCAGCGGGGCGCTCTCCCACATGGTCGTCCAGCCCGGCGACTCGAAGCGCCAGCGCAGGGCGACAGCGGTCTGCACGGCCACGGCCAGCACCACCGCCAGCCAGGCCGTCACGAGAACACGGTCGAGAGTCCGGCGGATCACCTGATGCGCCATTTCGCGCGCATTTCCTCCCGGGCCGCTCCGGTCGAAGGGATGAATCCTGCGTCGCGCGGCTCGGAGACCCGCGGCGGAGCATCGTCCGCGAACCCGCGCGGGCGGTCCGCGGCCGTGGGAGCCGTCCGGGCCTCAGGGGACAGGTTACCCCCGCTAAGGGATCCTGTCATCCGTCGCGCCCGCGAATGATCCCTCAGCCTCGTCAAACGCCCGGCTGAACGGTAATCTTGAGGTGTCGGCCTCCGGGAAAACCGGATGTCGGACGCCGCGGGGACCTCCGGCCCCGGGGAGCTGAGCCCCGGAGGCTGGCAAGGGGCCGTCGGCGCTGACCGGGTGAGCGGGCGATGAAGATCGCGGTGATCGGTTCGGGTGCGGTGGGCTGCTACTACGGCGCGAAGCTGGCCGTGGCCGGGCACAACGTGCATTTCCTCATGCGGCGCGATCTGGAGGCCGTGCGCCGCGACGGGCTGACGGTCCACAGCCCCGAGGGCACGCTGCGGCTGCGGGTGCCGGCGGTGGGCGACTCCGCCGAGATCGGCGTGGCCGACGTCGTGCTGTGCGCGCTGAAGGCCACGGCCATGGACGCGGCCGAGGCCCTGATCCGGCCGTGTGTCGGCCCGGACACGCGCATCGTGGCGATGATGAACGGCCTGGGCATCGAGGAGCAGTTCGGGCGGTGGTTCGATCCCCGGCGCGTGCTGGGGGCGATGGCCTTCGTGTGCATCAACCGCGGCGAGCCGGGCGTGGTGCACCATCTGGGCTACGGGCGGGTGCTCTTCGGCCACCTCCAGGACGATGCCGCCGAGGCTCAGGCCATGGCCCGGCTGTTCGCGGACGCCGGCCTGGAAACCCACGTGCGGCCGTCGCTGCGACAGGCCCGGTGGGAGAAGCTGATGTGGAACATCCCATTCAGCACGCTGTGCGTCACCGCCGGCGGCGTAACCACCGCGGAGATCATGGCCGATGCGGGCCTGTGCGAGCTGGCCCGGCGGCTGATCATCGAGACCGGTCAGGCCGGCAACGCCGAGGGCTGCCATATCGACGTGCCGGGCATGCTCGAGCGGATGATGCAGAACACGGCCACCATGGGGCGATACCGCCCGTCGATGCTCATCGACTACCAGGAGCACCGGCCCCTGGAGGTGGAGGCCATTCTGGGCGAGCCGGTGCGGCGGGCCCGTGCGGCCGGCTGCCCCGTGCCGACGATGGAAGCCCAGTATCACCTGGTGAGCTTCCTGGACCGTCTGGTCCGCGGCGCGGTTGCCGCGGCGGGGGACTGAGCCGCGGCTCGGCGATGGGGCGTCCCCCGCCCGACGGCATGCCCGCGGGGACCTGTGCGAGAGACGATGCGATGCTGGATGTCCATGACCTGCCTTGCCTGACACGCGACATTCCCGGCATCGGCGGCACGCTCAAGTCGCGGCCGGAGGACTTCGTCGTCGTCGAGGAGTCGCTCTACGAGCCCTGCGGTCGGGGCACGCACGTCTACTTCCGCATCCGAAAACGCGGCATCCCCACGATGCAGGCCGTGCAGGAGATCGCCCGGGCCCTGGGCCGGCAGGTCTTCGAGATCGGCTACGCCGGGCTCAAGGACGCCGACGCGGTGACCACGCAGATGCTGAGCCTGGAGCATGTCGATCCGGCACGCATCCAGGCCCTGAAGGTCCCCGGCATCGAGGTGGTGAGCATCTCGCGGCACACCAACAAGCTCAAGCTCGGGCATCTGAAGGGCAACCGCTTCCGCATCCGCATCCGCAACGTCGATCCGGCCCGGGTCGGCGATGCGGCCGTGGTGCTGGAAATACTGGCCCGCCGGGGAGCGCCCAACTACTTCGGGCCGCAGCGATTCGGCCTGCGCGGCGACACCTGGCGGATCGGCCGGGCCCTGCTGCGGCACGACTACGACGAGGCCTTGGCGGTGATGGCCGGGCGGGCCGGGCCGGCCGATCGGGGAGATATTCTCAAGGCCAGGACGCTTTTCGACCACGGGGACTACGCCGGCGCGGCCGCCGCCTGGCCCTACATGTTCCGCAATGAGCGTCGGGCCTGCCGGGCGATGGCCGAATCCGGCGGCAACGCCCGCAAGGCCATCCGTGCGGTGGATCCGCACGTGCGGCGCTTCTACCTGTCGGCCTTCCAGTCGGTGCTGTTCAACCAGATCGTCGCCCGGCGTATCGACGCCCTGGACCGTCTGCTGGCCGGCGATCTGGCCTGGCGACACCCTCAGGGAGCCGTCTTCCGGGTCGAGGATCCGGCCCGGGAGCAGCCGCGCTGCGATGCCTTCGAGATCTCGCCGACCGGTCCGCTCTACGGCCACCGCATGACTGAGCCGGCCGGCGAGCCGGGCGACATGGAGCGGCGCCTGCTCGAGGAGCAAGGGCTAGATCCGGGGCTCTGGAAGGCCGAGGGCCGGCGGCTGATGAGCGGGGGCCGCCGACCGCTGCGTTTCAGGCCGCACGATGCGGTCGCTGGGGCCGGCACCGACCAGGCCGGGCCGTACATCGAGCTGCGGTTCTTCCTGGAATCCGGCTGCTATGCCACCACCGTCCTTCGCGAGGTGTGCAAGACCGATACGCCCGCCCGGGACTGCGATCCGGCGGCCGAAGAGGCCGAATGATCTTGTATCCGGCGCGGGTGGTCAGCGAGGCGTGCGCTCTGACAGACCAACCGTGCCAGGGACGGGGTCTGAGGTCGTCCGGGCGTCCGCGAACGGTCCGCACGGCAGGCCAAAGCGCCGGTCGGATTCGGGAAGCGGCCGGAAAAACCCCGAAAAAATGCATCAAATTTATAACTATTGTGAAAAAATGACGTTATAACTACTAAGTGGGCTTGACACAACCGTGGCGATCGGCGATACTACCCGTGTCGGTGACCATACGTCTGGGGAAACACCCGTTCCCATTCCGAACACGGCAGTTAAGCCCAGACGGCCGATGGTAGTCCTACAGGGCGAGAGTAGGTGATCGCCGACATTTTTTGCCCTTTAACCCGCCGGGGAAACCTGAGCGGGTTTCTTCTTGTCTGCCGCCTGTTGTCCTCTTTGCGGCCGGGCACCCGCGAAAGCAGTGCCCCGTCCGGGGGGAGTCGACCTGCAAGACACCGATCACCGTTCCTTCATTCAATCGGACGCACCATCATCCGCGGCCATGACCGGTTGGGTGTTGCGGAGCGGCCTGTGAACGCCCGGGCTGCGGCAGGACGCGACCGCGAAAGGTCTCGGGCCGGTGGTCCGGGGACCGTCGTCGGAGTAGAATGGCGGGGCTGCTCACCTTCGGTCGACCGGCCCGATTCAAGCCGTCCCCGGGGTCGTCCAGAAGCACGGCGAGAGCCCTCGCGGGGGCAGGCTTTGAAGTTGTCTGCGAGCCAGAGCATGAACGGGCCTTGGAAACCTCACCAGCAGGGACTTTACGATCCGCGATGGGAGCATGACGCCTGCGGCATCGGGGCGGTTGCCAACATCTCCGGCCGGCGCGAGCACGCGATCCTGGAATACGGCAATCAGATCCTGCTGAACCTCGTGCACCGGGGCGCCTCGGGAGCCGACGAGTCCACCGGCGACGGAGCGGGGATCCTGCTGCAGGTGCCGCACGAGTTCCTCTCCGAGCAGGCCGGGCGGGCGGGCCTGCGGCTGCCCGAGCCGGGGCGTTACGGCGTCGGCATGGTCTTCCTGCCCAGGGACGAGACGCTGCGCGGCGAGTGCGAGGCGATCCTGGGGCAGGCCGTGGATCATCACGGGCTGAGGGTGATTGGCTGGCGGGACGTGCCCGTGCGGCCGGACTGCCTCGGTGAGCTGGCCCGGGCCTCCGAGCCGGTGGTCCGGCAGGTGTTCATCGACGGGCGGGGGCTGACGGGCGACCAGCTGGAGCGCCGGCTGTACCTGGCCCGCAAACGGGCCGAGCGTCGCGCGGCCGCCCGGCTGGCCGAGGCCGGCACGGACTTCTACGTGCCCTCGATGTCCGCCCGCACGATCGTCTACAAGGGCATGTTCCTGGCTCCGCAGCTGTTCGGCTACTACCCGGACCTCTCCGACCCGGCCATGGTCTCGGCTCTGGCGGTGGTGCATCAGCGCTACAGCACCAACACCTTCCCGAACTGGAGGTTGGCCCAGCCCTTCCGGCTTCTAGCCCACAACGGCGAGATCAACACCCTCAGCGGCAACATCAACCGCATGCGGGCCCGGGAGCGGAGCCTGAAGGGCTCGGTGTTCGGCGACGACCTGACGGACCTTTTTCCGATCCTTCAGGCCGGCGGCAGCGACTCGGCGATGTTCGACAACGCCCTGGAACTGCTGGTCATGGCGGGCCGGTCGCTGCCGCACGCCATGATGATGATGATTCCCGAGGCCTTCGGGGCCAGTTACCACATCAGCACCGACAAGCGGGCATTCTACGAGTACCACGCGGCGATCATGGAGCCGTGGGACGGTCCGGCGGCGATGGTGTTCTCCGACGGGCGGCTGGTGGGCGGCACGCTGGACCGCAACGGCCTGCGCCCCGCGCGCTATGTCGTCACCACCGATGGTCTGATGGTCCTGGCCAGCGAGGCCGGTGTGATCGAGTTCCCGCCGGAGAAGATCCAGTCCAAGGGGCGGCTGCGCCCGGGGCGGATGTTCCTGGTGGACACGGTCGAGCAGCGCATCGTGGTGGACAACGAGGTCAAGGGCAAGATCGCCCGGCAGAAGCCCTACCGCCGCTGGCTGGATGAGAACCGCATCGAGCTGCGCGGGCTGTTCAGCCCGACTGCTCCCCCGCGCAGCGATCCGGAAACCATCGTCCGCCGGATGCGGGCCTTCGGCTACACCCGCGAAGAGCTGCAGATGATCCTCATCCCCATGGCCCAGACCGCCCAGGAGCCGGTCGGGTCCATGGGCACGGACACGCCCCCGGCGGTGCTGTCGGACCGCCCCAAGCCGCTGTTCAACTACTTCAAGCAGCTTTTCGCTCAGGTGACCAACCCGCCGATTGATCCGCTGCGCGAGGGGCTGGTGATGTCGCTGATGAGCTTCACCGGCCGTCAGCGCGACCTGCTCAGCGAGACGCCCGAGCACTGCCGCCAGCTCAAGCTGCCGCATCCGATTCTGACGGCTGACGACGTGGAGCGTCTCCGGGAGGCGCGCCGCGAGGACTTCAAGGTGGCGACCATCCCGGCGCTGTTCGACGCCGAGGCCTCCGACCCGGCCGCGGCCCTGCGCCGGGCCCTGGAGAACATGGTCGCCGCGGCCGAGCGCGCGATCCTGGACGGCGCTTCGCTGCTGATCCTCAGCGACCGGGAAATCTCGCCGTCAAAGGCGGCCATTCCCAGCCTCCTGGCGGTGGCCGCCCTGCACCACGGCCTGCTGGACAAGGGGCTGCGGGGCGAGGCGGGCATCGTCATCGAGAGCGGCGAGCCGCGCGAGGTGATGCACTTCTGCCTGCTCTGCGGCTACGGGGCCAACGCGATCTGCCCCTACCTGGCTTTCGAGGCCATCCAGGAATTGTACCGCCGCGAGGAGTTTCCGGCCGGCAGCGATCCCGAGGAGCTGGCCGACAATTTCGTCACCGCGGTGAAGAAGGGCATCCTCAAGACGATGTCCAAGATGGGTATCTCGACGCTGCGAAGCTACCACGGGGCCCAGCTTTTTGAGGCCATCGGGCTGAACAGCAGCCTCATCAACACCTACTTCAAGGGCACGGCCTCGCGGATCGAGGGCGTGGGACTGGATGTGATCGCCGCCGAGGCCCTGGCCCGCCATCGAGACGGATTCGGCGAGCGGCCGCCGGGAGCCCTGGAAATGGACTTCGGCGGCGAATACAGCGAACGCGTGGACGGCGAGTATCATCTCTGGAACGCGTTCACCGTCACGCGGCTGCGCCACGCGGTGACCAACGATGACGCCCGGGCGTACGAGGAGTATGCCCGCGCGGTCAACGACCAGTCCCGCCGGCTGTGCACGCTGCGGGGTCTGTTCGAGTTCGTGCCCGGCGAGCCGGTGCCGCTGGAGGAGGTCGAGCCGGCCGAGTCGATCGTGAAACGCTTCGTCACCGGGGCGATGTCGCACGGCTCGATCGGCAAGGAAGCCCACGAGACCCTGGCCGTCGCCATGAACCGGCTGGGGTCGATGAACAACACCGGCGAGGGCGGCGAGGATCCGGCCCGCTACCGTCCGCTGCCCAACGGCGACTCGCTCAACTCGGGCATCAAGCAGGTGGCCAGCGCCCGCTTCGGCGTGACCATCAATTATCTGGCCCATGCCCGGGTGCTGCAGATCAAGATGGCCCAGGGCGCCAAGCCCGGCGAGGGCGGCCAGCTCCCGGCCCACAAGGTCACCGAGGAGATCGCCCGGCTGCGGTTTTCCACGCCGGGGGTCTCGCTGATCTCGCCTCCGCCGCACCACGACATCTATTCGATCGAGGACCTCGCCCAGCTGATCTACGACCTCAAGTGCAGCAACCCCGGCGTGAAAGTGTCGGTCAAGCTGGTGGCCGAGGTCGGCGTCGGCACGGTCGCCGCCGGGGTGGCCAAGGGCAACGCCGACGAGGTGCTGATCAGCGGGCACGACGGCGGCACCGGGGCCAGCCCGTTGTCCTCGATCAAGCACGCCGGCATTCCTTGGGAGATCGGGCTGGCCGAGACCCAGCAGACGCTGGTGCTCAACGGGCTGCGCGACCGGATCGTGGTACAGGCCGACGGCCAGATGAAGACCGGCCGGGATGTGGTCGTCGCCGCCCTGCTGGGCGCCGAACGCTTCGGCTTCGGCACCGCCGCGCTGGTGTCGATGGGCTGCATCCTGATGCGCAAGTGCCACCTGGGCACCTGCCCGGTCGGCGTGGCCACCCAGGATCCCGAACTTCGCCGACGGTTCGAGGGCCGACCCGAACACGTGCAGCGCTTCATGCTCTTCGTCGCCGAGGAGACCCGGCGACTGATGGCCCAGCTGGGTTTCCGGCGCATTGAGGACATGGTCGGCTGCGTCGAGCGGCTGCGGGTCCGTCCGGGCATCGACCACTACAAGGCCCGCGGGCTGGACTTCTCCCGGGTGTTCGCCGTGCCCCGGGGTCGCGAAGACGGACCGCGGCGCTGCGTCCGCCCGCAGCCCGATCCGCTCAAATCCCATCTGGATTGGGGCATCATCGAGCAGGTCGAACAGGCCCTGGAGCACCTCGAGCCGGTGAAGCTCGAACTGCCCATCCGCAACGTACACCGCACCGTGGGGGCGATCCTCAGCAACCGGATCGTCACCCGCCACGGCGAAAAGGGCCTGCCCGACGGAACCATCGAGATCACGTTCCGCGGCTCGGCCGGCCAGAGCTTCGGAGCCTTCCTCGCCCCGGGCGTGACCCTGAGGCTGATCGGCGAATCGAACGACTACCTCGGCAAGGGCCTGTCCGGCGGACGGATCGTCGTGCAGACCCCGCCGGGATCTTCCCTGATCCCTCACGAGAACATCATCGTCGGCAACACCCTGCTGTACGGCGCCACCCGCGGCGAGGTTTTCATCAACGGCATGGCCGGCGAACGTTTCGCGGTGCGCAACAGCGGGGTTACGGCGGTGGTCGAGGGCGTGGGCGACCATGCATGCGAGTACATGACCGGCGGGACGGTCGTGGTCCTCGGGCAGACCGGGCGCAACTTTGCCGCGGGGATGAGCGGCGGCGTCGCCTACGTGCTGGACGAGCAGCAGCTCTTCGACACGCTGTGCAACCTGGATATGGTCGATCTGGAGTCTCTGTGGCGGCCCGAGGACCAGCGCCTGCTCCGCGACCTGATCACCCGCCACCTGGAGTGGACCGGCAGCGAGCAGGCCCGGCGGATCCTCGACCAGTGGGTCGAGATGGCCGGCCGGTTCGTCAAGGTCATGCCCATCGACTACCGCAAGGCCCTGGAGCGGCTCCGGGAACGCGAGGAGGCCCGGGACGACTACACGCCCTCCACCGAGGAGGTGTACCGTGGCTAAGCCCACCGGCTTCATGGAGTACCCGCGCGAGGAGATCGGCCATCGCCCGGTCGCCGAGCGCATCCAGGACTACCGCGAGCTCGACCTGCCGCTGGCACCCGACGCGCTGCACAGGCAGGCGGCGCGCTGCATGGACTGCGGCATTCCCTTCTGCCACAGCGCCGGCTGCCCGGTGGTCAACCGCATCCCCGAGTTCAACGACCTGATCTATCGCGGACGATGGAAGGAGGCCTCCGACAACCTCCATTCGACCAACAACTTCCCCGAGATCACCGGCCGGGTGTGCCCGGCGCCCTGCGAGGCGGCCTGCACGCTGAACATCCGCCGGGAACCGGTGATGATCAAGCAGATCGAGTACCAGATCGCCGAGCGGGCCTGGGCCGAAGGCTGGGTCGTGCCCATCCTCCCCCGCCGCGATACCGGCCGGCGGGTGGCGATCGTCGGCTCCGGACCGGCCGGCCTGGCCGCCGCTCAGCAGCTGGCCCGCGCCGGCCACCGGGTGGTGGTCTTCGAGAAGGACGACCGCATCGGCGGTCTGTTGCGCTACGGCATCCCCGATTTCAAGCTCGACAAGAGCATCCTGGACCGTCGTCTGCGGCAGATGGAGGCCGAGGGCGTCCGCTTCCGGACCGACGCGACCGTCGGCGTCGATCTCTCGGCCCGCTACATGCGCAAGGTCTTCGACGCGGTCTGCCTGACGATGGGCGCCGGCGAGCCCCGTCCGCTGAACGTCCCCGGCGGAGGCTACGAGAACGTGGTCTTCGCCATGGACTTCCTGACCCGGCAGAACCGCCGCGTGGCCGGCGACCCGGACCCCGAACGCGGCGGAAGACCCATCCTGGCCCGCGACAAGGTCGTACTCGTCATCGGCGGCGGCGACACCGGCAGCGACTGCGTGGGCACCGCCCTGCGCCAGGGCGCACGCGAGGTCCACCAGTGGGAGATCATGCCCCGCCCGCCGGAGGACTATAACCCCGCCACGCCCTGGCCGCTGTGGCCGCAGATCCTGCGGACCTCCACCTCCCACGAGGAGGGCTGCCGGCGCCGCTGGAGCGTGATGACGAAGTCGATCAGCGGCGACGGCGGCGTCCTGGCCCGCGAGGTGCATGCCTGCGAGGTCGATTGGGTCAGGGGGCCCAGAGGCATGGAACCGCGTGAACGCCCGGGCACTGATTTCTCGATGAAGGTCGATCTGGTGCTGCTGGCCATGGGCTTCGTGCACGTGGTGCACTCCGGCCTCATTGAGCAGCTCGACCTGGAACTCGACCCGCGCGGAAACGTGGTCACCCGCGACTACATGACCAGCATTCCCGGCGTCTTCGCGGCCGGCGACACCGGCATGGGGGCCTCGCTGGTCGTGCATGCCATCAACGCCGGACGCAGGGCCGCCGAGGCCATCGACCGTTATCTCCGCTGATGGCCGCCCGGAAACCCGGCACGCCGCGGGCAAGGCCTTGAGGCGCCGCGCCCGGCTCATCCCCGCAGGCCCACGCATGTCAGCAGGTCGTCGTACTCGTGCTCCAGGTGTTCGCGCGGGAACGGGCCGGCGATGTGCTGCCACGGCAGAACTTCGTCCCGACGGCGCGGCCGGTGGGCGTAGAAGGCCGGATCGATGCCTGTCTGCTCGAAGGCCCGGCGCCAGATCCCCGGATCGAAGACCTCGTCCCACCCGTCCATCCGGGCCCCCAGACGGTAGGCGGCCTCGATGACCGGCGCCAGCCTCCGATCCCCCCGCGCGAACACCCCCTCGAGGATGGAACGCTCGGGCCGGTGAGTCCGGATGCGGACCGCCGACCGGACCTGCATGGCCCGCTCGCGAAGCAGCCGGCGGGCGTGTTCGAAGTACTCGGCCGTGGCCTGGGCCGCCCATTGCAGCGGCGTGTGCGGCTTGGGAACCAGCCAGCCGACGCTGGCGGTCACTGCCGCCGGCCCGCCGCGCACGCGCCGCTTCAGCAGGCTGATCTCCCGCGCGAGATCGAAAATGCCGGTGATGTCCTCGTCCCGCTCGCCCGGGAAACCGCACATGAAGTAGATCTTGACCGCGTTCCAGCCCGCGCGATAAGCCTCCTTCAGACCCTCCATCAGGTCGGTGTCGGCGACCTTCTTGCGGATCGCCTCGCGGAGCTGGGGCCGGGCCGCCTCGGCGGCGATCGTCAGCCCGCCCTTGCGCACGCTGTTGACCATCCACGGAATGGCCGACAGCATCCGGTCCACTCGCAGCGACGGCACCGAGAGGTTGACCTTCCGGCCGGCGAACCGCTCGTTCAGCCGCGCCGCCAGCTCCTCCAGATGCGGGTAATCCGCCGTGGAGAGGCTCAGCAGCCCGATTTCGTCATGGCCCGTGTGCCGCCAGGATTCCTCGGCGATCTCGAGGATGCGCTCCACGCTGCGCAGCACCAGCGGCCGGCGGGTCTGGCCGGCGTGACAGAAGCGGCAGCGCTGCGGACAGCCGCGCATGATCTCGATGCCGATGCGATCATGGACGATCTCCGCGTACGGCACCAGCGGACGCAGCGGCACCGCGGCCGTCTCGAAATCCGGCGTGCGGCAGCGCTCGATGCGCTCCCGCGCCGCCGGATGCGACGCGCCGACGGACGCCCCCGGGCCGAAGGCGGCGATCGTGCCGTCGGCGCCGTAAGCGACCTCGTACAGCGAGGGGGCGTAAACCCACTCGACACGCCTGGCGGCCTCGGCGATGATCTCCCCGCGCCGGGCCCCACCGGCCTTCATCTCCTTCACCAGTCCGACCAGCGCGGGCATGCTGTGCTCGCCGTCGCCGACCACCACCAGATCTAGGAAATCCGCGATCGGCTCGGGGTTGTCGGCCTGGGCGCCGCCGGCGATCACCAGCGGGTCCGACTCGCCGCGATCGGCGGCCCGGAAGGGGATGCCGGCCAGGTCGAGCATCAGCAGCAGATTGGTGAAAACCAGTTCGTACTGGACCGAGAAGGCCAGAACGTCGGCGTCACGCACCGGCCGGCGGGTGTCCCAGGTGAAAAGCGGCAGCCCGCAGGCCCGCATGCGCCGCTCGGCATCGGTCCAGGGAGCGTACACCCGCTCGGCACACACGCCCGCCATGTGGTTGCAGATCCAGTACAGGATCTGACAGCCCAGATGGCTCATCCCCACGGCGTAGGTGTCCGGAAACGCGATCGCGACCCGCACCGCCGCCCGGTCCCAGTCCTCGGCGCCCACGAGCTGGTTCCATTCGCCCCCGATGTACTGGGCGGGCTTCTCGACGAAAGGCAGCAGTTCCTCGCTGACGCGAATCGCCAGAGTCATGCGTTACCCCCGCCGGCCGTTCCGACCTGTGGATTTCCGGAACCGCCGGCCGACCCGGACGCCGCCGGACACCCGCTGGCCGTGCGGGCCTTCAACGCCGTTTCGCGGAAAGCATCGCACGACACGCGCAAGACGACCGGCGCCGCCAAAACGAAACGCCCGGTGACAGAACCGCCCTCAACGTTGACGGTAGATGATGCGACCCCGCGTGAAGTCGTATGGGGAAACTTCGACGGTCACGATGTCGCCGGGAACGATGCGGATGAAGTTCTTGCGCATCTTGCCGGAAATGTGGGCCAGAACCTCGTGCTTGGTTCCGCCCGTGTTGGCCTCGACCAGAAACTGGGCGTTGGGCAGTGCCTTGATGACCTTCGCGTCGAACTGAATACTGTCGGATTCTTTCACTGACGATTACCTGCCCCCGCCGTTGCCCGGAAACCTGCCCTCGGTCGATGCCCCGCTGCGGTCCGGAGAACCACCCGGGAGAATTCCCCGGAATCGCCTGGCCGACGAGCTCTCGCCTCTGGGCCGGACGCCGCAGCTTGCCCCGCGCCGGGCCGGCGCACCCGCGACCGACCTTCCCAAGGGGGCAGACCGGCCCCCTCGACCCCAGGCCGGGCGCGGCCCTGGGGGAGTCGATTCGACCCCGGCACCCGGCTATTATGCACCAACCGGGCGTCCCGAAGCAACTATCGCCCGAACCGCCGGGCCTGATATCCACCGAAACCGGCTTGCCGCGCGACGCCCCCCCGATGGAGATGCCCAGGCCCGCTCATGCCTTCCCTGTGGAGTGGCCTGACCATGACTCGCCAAGCCCGACGACCTCATCAGCCCGCCAAAACCGGACCGGAGACCCGCCCGAAACCGGATCGCCCCCAGGCCCGATGGCTGGCCCTGAGAGTCCTCGCCGACATGCGCCCCGGCCGTCGGACCGCCAGGCAGTCGGCCGAGGAGGCCATCGGCGCCGCCGGACCGGACACCCGGGAAACCGCCCTGACCATCGAACTGGTCATGGGCGTCCTGCGCCACAAACTCGCGCTGGTGAAGTTGCTGGAGCCTCTTGTCCCCCGGGGCTGGAGCAGAATCAATCACCGGCTGCAGCACATCCTCCTGCTGGGCGCTTATCAATTGATCTTCCTTGACGGTATTCCGTCTTACGCTGCCGTCAATGAGGCCGTGGAGCAGGCGGCGGCCGAAGCGGGTCCAGGTGCCGCCAGGTTCGTCAATGCCCTGCTTCGGAACCTGCAAAGGAGCATTGAGAACCCACGCGCGCCTCTCGATCCCGCAACCGCCACGCGTATCCTGCCGATCGACGCCGCCATCGGGTGCCTTTTTCGCCGTCCGATCCTTCCGGACCCGGTCATGGACCCGATCGGCTACCTCAGCATGGCCACATCCCACCCGGCCGAGTTGGTTCATCGATGGACTGAAACCTTTGGTCTTGAGCCCACGCACCGAATCTGCTGGTCCGGAATAGGCCGTCCGCCAGTGATCCTGCGCCCCAATCCGCTGCGGGTTACCCCGCAGGAACTGATTGGACGCCTGGCGGAGGAGGGCATTGAGGCGGTCATATCAGCTTGCGGAAAAGCGGTTTGTGTGCCCCACGCCGGCGGAATCCACCAATCGACGGCCTTCCGTCAGGGCCTTTTTCAGGCTCAGGATCCCACGGCCATGCAGCCGGTCCTGCATATGGACCTTCAGCCCGGACAGGTGGTGCTGGATCTCTGCGCCGGCTTGGGCACCAAGGCCACCCAGATGGCTGAGATCATGGGCGACCGCGGCACGGTCATCGCCACCGATCGGGACGAGGAGAAGTTGGCTCGCCTGACGGAAAACGCTCGGCGCCTGGGCCTGACGAGCATTCGTTGCGTGCGGCTTGATCGGCTGGAGGCGGAACTCCCCCCCGGCGAGCAGCTCGATTGGATTCTGCTGGACGTGCCCTGCAGCAACACCGGCGTTCTGGCCCGGCGGCCGGAGGTGCGTTACCGGTTTTCCGGACCGGGGCTGGGCCGGCTGGTTCGACTGCAACGCGACCTGCTTGAACTGGCCGATCGTCTCGCCCGGACGCATACGCGACTGATGTACGCCACGTGCAGCCTCGAAGCGGAGGAGAACGGTGAAAACTGCAGCTGGTTCGTTCGGCGGAAGCCGGCCTGGCACGTGACATCGCAGTGCCTGATGCTGCCTGAGCCGCCCGCCGAACCGCAGCATTGGCGTGACGGCGGTTTCTGGGCCCGCTTTGAGCCGTCCCCTTGACGCACCGCCCCGAGCAATGCTCATCCCGACGTCGCCCGTGCCGGTCCGGATGGGTCGCGGGCCGGCTGTTCGTTTCGCACCCCGGCAGGAGACCGGCTGTCGCCGCCACGGGCAGGCTGCCTTTTATCGGACCTGCCCGCACCGTACACGCCGGGTTTGAGCGGGTGCCCGAACCAGCCGGCGATGGAACTTCTTTTCTGCAAATCAGCCCCTTGGCCGGAATCCCCTGGCCGGCGGGGATCGTCGAGGCCGGGGATCAACTCCCCCCTCCCGGCGGCCGATGACAGGAGCGGATTCCTCGCGGCCTGCCGGGTCCGAGGGAGGCGGGGCAGCCATGGATGCATTGATATGGAAGGCTTTGGTCGCGCTGGCCGGCACCGGGCTGTATTTGCGCCTGGTGGCCAAGGAGAAGCGCCGCCGGGAAAAGCATCTGATGCTCCGGCTGATCGAAACGGAGAAGGAGGCTGAGGAGAAAGCTCGCCGGGAGGCCGAAAACACGCCGACCGAGGAGGGCTCTGATGCCGCGGGACCGGCCGCCGAGCAGGCCGCATGACGACCCGCCTTGCCGACCGATTGGTCTTCGGTCGTGGAAACCCCGGCTCTGATACTCCCGATGCCCTCCGCAGAATCACGCCAGGCCGCCCTGGGCTCGCGGAACCCGGATCCGTCGGACGTTTTTTCCGCCCGCAGGTGCCCACGCGCAGTCTGCGGGCCTGACGATCAGACAGAACCCTCAAATCGTCCCCCGGAATCGCTATTTGGACGGCCCCTCTGGCGGCTGCGGACGAGCTCTTGACGCCCGGCTGATTTGCCATAAAATGAGTGGATTCGACTGCGGGGTGGAGCAGTTGGTAGCTCGCGAGGCTCATAACCTCGAGGTCACAGGTTCGAGTCCTGTCCCCGCTATCAACCCTGGCACGGCCCGGTTCCCGCCGGGGCCGTGCCGTTTCCGGCCGGCTTGCCGGCCGCCTTCCGCACGATCTGGCGTCCGTCCCCAGCACCACCTGGCCCACATACCGCTTGATGAGGTCCGACATCTCCGGCGGCGTGGCCACCGCTGAAACGATTCATGGGCCTCCGTCAGGGCCTGCCACGGCGCCGCGGCCGCCGGCCGGGCGGAGTTGTCGCTGACGTCGCCGGACAGGTCGACCGCGACGTCCTGCTGGTGTCGTTCGCGCCGGCTTTCCAGCTCCCCCATGTGACGCGATGGCGCCCGCGTGGCCCTGGGATCGATATCCGGGTCCGACGGGAGCCGGTCCAGCGGGCCCAGCTTCTTGTCGAGGTCGTCGATCTGGCCGCGAACCCGCACGGGCCGGCTCCGGTTGGATTTTGGAATCTTCCGCGCTTCTTCGATGGCGTCTTCGATCATTGAGGCGATGTCGGCGAAGACCTTCCGGCAGGTCGGTTTGATCCGCTCGATGAGCAGAATCTTCCGGGACAAGGGCCATGTTATCGCATCCGTCCCGGTCCGGTCTCGGATAACAGCTGCAGGGTGTAGTAGTTCTGGACCTTGCGGTTCTTGCCGCTCCACGGGTCACACACGCTGCCGTGGCGACTGACGGGGACGGCAGCCGCCACGGCGCTTAATGCGGCCCAATCGGAGCAGAGGCGGAACTGGGAAAAAAAGAACGACGGGCCTGACGTTGCCGTCAGACCCGCCGTTACCTGGCAATCGTGTGGTGGTCGGCCCTCGTCAGACTTTCCACCTTTCAGGTTGCGTCATCTCAGCGACGACGACGCAGGAAGAGGCCACCGAGGCCCAGCAGCAGAGCGCTGACCGGCTCGGGGATGACGGTGATGTAACCCAGGTCGGTCGTGTCAAAGTAGTACGTCCCACCGGCCATGGTGTTGTAGTAGGAGTCGGTCCGACCACCGGCGATATCCTCGTCAATCCAGCCCCGCACAATATAAGTCCCCAACGGCCAGTCGGCGGGAACGTGGATGTAAAGCCGAGTCGTCTTTCCGTGCAGGTCGCCGTTGCTCCCGTCCTGACTCACAACACCCGCAACGAACAGCGGACGGAACTCCTCAGTGTCATCATTCTGCTCGAAGAACGGATCCGTCGGGAGCCACTCGATCCCGGTCACCAAGCCGGGATGCGGGTAACCACCAGCGCTCAGGTCCGTGATGTAAATGCTGAAGCCGTTGCCAATCAGATAGTTCGCCCCGATCGCCTCGATGACGACATCCATCTTCGTGTCGACCGCGCCGCCGCTGATGTCAACCACGATATCCTCCATGACGATCCTCGCTGGGGCCTGAGCGAAAGCCACCGACGCCATCGCCAGCACTGCCAAAATCATCGTTTTCTTCATGACTCTCTTTCCTCCTTCAAAAGGAAACTTTGAAAAAGTCGCCCACCATTTCACCTTGTCCGGCATGCCCCTTCACACACGGAAGGGACACACCGGATGAACTCGCCTCACCTTGTGATCAGTATCAGGCACTGCAACGTGTTCTTCGGATTGGACTTGCAGATACCGACATCCGCGGCATCCACGAAGCTGTTCTTGTTGAAATCGAACGGCTCCCAGATCTTGGCCCGGTTCAGGGCGCCGCGCGGGTTGCTCTTGGTCACACCCACGTCG
>CALLOB010000126.1 GCA_938005315.1 uncultured Phycisphaerae bacterium | reverse complement strand
TGGAAGTCGTGGATCGGGCGGGGCGGGCGGGTTTCAACGGCCTGGTCTTCGCGGACGCCAAGCTGATGACCCTGGAGCGGTACGGCATGGACCGTCCCGCGCATCCCTATGCCCGGAACGTCCGGCGATTGCGCGAAGCGGCTTCGGCCGCGGGTCTGGATGTGATCCCGCATGTGCCGGTCGTGGCGGGCGCCCACGGACTTTTCGTTTACGATCCGAATCTGGCGGAGGGCTTCGAGGTTCGCGATGCCGTCTTCGAAGTGCGTGGTGGAGTCGCACAGCTCGTGCAGGATCCGGATGCAGTGCTGGTCAACGGGGGTTTCGAGCGGCACGCCCAGGATCGTTTCGAGGGATGGGCCTACCAGGATGATCCCGGGCGTGCGACGGCGGTCGATACGGTTCAACCGCGTTCGGGCACGAGTTCGCTGCGTCTGGAGCCGCAGGAGGCGAGCCGTCACGGCCTGTGCCGGATCCATCAGACGGTTCGTGTGCGACCGCGCCGCTATTACCGCGTGACGGCATGGGTGAAAACGGAGGGTCTGAAGCCCGTCGAGGGGTTCAAGCTGTCGGTGGCCGGAATGTCGCCGGACGGCGAAAGGCCGCTGGTGTTTCAGCGGTTCGACATCCAGCCCACGCAGGATTTCAGCGAGGTTCATGCTGTCTTCAACTCGCTCGAGTTCCAGGAAGTACGCGTCTATCTGGGCCTGTGGGGCGGTCGGGAAGGGCGGGCCTGGGTCGACGACTGCGAGCTGGCCGAAATGGGGCTGGTGAACGTGCTTCGCCGGCCCGGCTGCCCGCTGACCGTTCGCAGTGCCGACGGCAGCATCGAATACGAGGAACGTCGCGACTTCGCCAGAGTCCATGATCCCCTTCTGGGCCGGGCCGGCGGCGTGCAGGGGGTGTTCGACCGGTATCATCCGCCGCCGGGGATCCGCATGCTGAACGGCCTGCCGGACGGGACGCGTCTGAAGGTCGGGTTCTATCATCCGCTCATGGACAAGATCTCCAAGGTCGACGCCTGCATGTCCGAGCCGAAGGCCGACGAGATCCTGGAACGCCAGGTGGAACGCATCCACCGGCTTTTCGGCGAGCCGGACCGCTACGTGCTGGGCTATAACGAGATCCGCGCGGCCGGCAGCTGCCGGGCGTGCAAGGCGACCGGCAGGACGCCGGGGCAGATCCTGGCCGACCATGTCCGCCGCACCGTGGCCATGATGCGGAGGATCCGGCCGGACGTGAAGCTGGCGGTCTGGCACGACATGTTCGACCCGCACGCCAACGCCGTCGAGCAGTACTACCTGGTCGATGGTCCGCTGACCGGAAGCTGGGAGGGCCTGCCGCCGGATATCACCGTCCTGAACTGGTCGGAGAACGACCTGGCCGCGAGCCTGGGGTTTTTCGCCGGGCGGAAGCTGGTCCAGGTGATCAGCATCGACGTGGACCGGTTCGAGAACCCTCAGACGGGGGTGCGGGACGCGATCCGGGCCGCCGCGGACGCCGGGGCAGAGATCCAGGGCGTGATGTACACCACGTGGTCCGGCCGCTACGGGCTTCTGGAGCCCTTCGGCCGGACCCTGTCTGAGGTCGGCGCCGGGCGGTGAGCGCCGCAGCTCCGGAACGAGCCGGATCGATGTCCAGAGTCAGGCAGCTCACGGCCTCCATCGGCAGCACGCTGGTTTCTCAGGTTCTGGGAATCCTGGTCTCGCTGGTCTTCATCGCCTATTTCGGACGCCTGTTGAGCAAGTCCGAGATGGCACTGTATGCGTTCCTGTTCACGCTCCAGAGCTGGGTGACACTGATTTCGGGCATGGGTCTGGCGACGCTGGCCGTGCGGGACACCCCGGGGCTGGCGGCGGGCGGGCAGATGCCGCAGGCCCGACGCCTCCTGAGCAGCGCGTTGGTCTATCGCACGCTCGTGGGGGTGATGGTGACGGTCGTTCTGATCCTCCTGGCTCCCCGGCTGGGGCGGCAGCTCTTCGGGTCCGATGATTTCGCCTCGGAGATGGCGCTGGTCTCGGTGGGCGGGCTGGTCCTCAGCGTGCTGAGCACGGCCTCGCTGCTGCAATGGGCCCTCCAGCGATTCCAGTGGCGGGCGACCTGCGATCTGCTCGGCAACGTCGCCACGCGGGTCCTGGCGGTGGCGGGATTCCTGATCTGGGGTTTCCAGGGGTTCCTGGCGGGCACGATCCTCGGCGGGATGGTGGCCGTCGGCCTGCAGCTCTACACGCTGCGGGACGTCCTGTGCCTGGATCTCCTGCCCCCGGGACCCCTGCTGCGGCGGAGCGGCCCCTACATGGGTTCCGACATCCTGCGCAACCTGCTGATGAACCTCGACCAGCCGCTGGTGGGGTTTCTGCTGGGTGATGCCGCCCTGGCGGATTTCTTCGTCGCCAAGCGGTGCTATGCCTTCTTCGCGGCGGCGGCGATGGCCGTCACAGGCCCCCTGGGCGCCAGGATTTCCGAGGCCCGCATCCAGGGCGAGGCGGCCCTGAAGGAAGACTTCCAGAAGGCGCTGTAC
>CALLOB010000125.1 GCA_938005315.1 uncultured Phycisphaerae bacterium | reverse complement strand
GCTGGAGCTTCAGCTTCAAGGCCGTCTCTTGTTCCCGCCACCTGGCCAGCAGCCGCGAGATGCCCGGCACGTCCTCCGGGTTGGCCAGGGCCAGGTTCTCGGTCCCGCGTTCGATCTTCGCCCGCACCGCGCCGAGTTGTTTCTCCAGGGTCTCGACATTCGCCTGGGCCTTGCGCGTCCGCCGGCTGATCTCGGCCTGGATCGCCCGCTGGTTGCGCTTGTCGGCCAGGTAGTCGCGGAGCTTGGCCAGGACGGCGTTCTCGACGACCTCGGCCCGGAACGATGGCCGATCCGACTCCTGCGGGTACTCCTCGTAGAAGCGTGGGGCCAGGCCGTAGTAGCGGCGGGGCGGGCGGTCGCTGTTCCGCATCGTGTAGCCGTGCAGGCGGCGCTGCGAGCCGGCCAATTAGACCAGGCCGGTGAGCAGGTAGCGGCCCGGCGTCGTCGCCTGGGGCGTGTGGTAGCGGCGCTGCACCACGTCCTGCGCCCACGCGAAGACCTGCCGGCTGACCAATGGCTCGTGAACGTTTTCCTGCGTGATGCCGCCGTCGTCGTGCAGGCTGCGGAAACGGCCCCGCCGCTTGCGGCCCAGCACGACTTCGCCGGCGTAGGTCGGGTTGGTCACGATGCGCCGCACCACGGTGCCGTTGAAACGCTTGCCGGCGAGCGTCGTGCAGCCGCGGCGGTTCAGCTCCCTGGCGACCGAGCCGTAGCTCAGGTCGTCGCCAATGGAGTCGAAGATGAAGCGTACGGCCTCGACCGCCTTGGAATCGAGCGCCGGCACCAGACGCGACGACCAGCCCAGCGGCTTGCGGAACTTCTCGGTGCCGCACACGCGCCGGACAACGCGGCTGGCCTCGTCGAGGATTTCGCGGTCGTAGCCAAAGAGCGTCCCGCCTTGTCGCTCTCCCTGGCGGATGGCCAGGCGTTTGCCGCTCACCACGCGGTCGGCCAGGCGGATCGACTCCTCGCGTGCCCCGTACTGATCGACGATGGCGGTGAGGAGGCCGCCGAGGTTGTCGAACTTCAACTCGCCCCGCTGGCAGGTGATGATCGACACCCCGGCGTCGCGGAACAGCCGCCAGTGTTGCATCGCGTCGAAGATGTCTTCGCGGGACATCCGGCTCTGTTCGGAGAGCAGCACCGCCTGGAAGGTGCCGGCCTTGGCGTCGGTGAGCAGCTTCTGGAACTCGCGGTGCTTGCTCGATTCGGTGCCACTGAGTCCGTGGTCCTCGTACCAGCGGATGAGGCGGAAGCCCTGCCGCTGGGCGAGGGCCTGGATGTCCTGCCGCTGGCGGGCCGGGCTGTCTTGCTGCTGGTCGGTGCTCATGCGGACGTAGCCCACGGCGGGCTTGCGATTGTCGGACATGCGTCCTCCTTTCTTTGGGAATGCAGCGAGCCGCGCCTGGCGGTTCGCCTGGTGTTTCGCGGCCTGGCGACCGCCGCCCGGCTCGCGTCAGGACAGTCAGTTACCTCGCGGGCGGGAAGACGGCAAGCCAGGGCCTCGTGGAACTGGGGAAGAACTTCCGGCCCAGAGCAAGGAAGAGCACTGGATTATGTGGCTCTCGATGATCCGGCGGGACCGGTCGATTCAAAAAACTGGAAAAATTTACTTGACATGGGGGGGTGCAAATTTGGTTTTGGTGGCACGCTCGGTCCTGTCCTGGTCGGATCATCTCTGCGATGGCCGTGCGTGCCCGCTGGTGGGGATGACGCCATGAGCCAGCACCCCATGCGAAAGGGCTTTTCGTCCTGGGTTCGGAAATGGCTCACGCCGCGCCGGCCACGGCCGATTCGCCGCAAACCTCATCTGGAGCTGGAAGCGCTGGAGCCACGGGAGATGCCGGCGGCCAATCCCGTTCTGGCGCTGGGAGCCGAGGCGGGGCGGCTGCCGCTGGTGCGTGTGCTCGATGAGCAAGGGACACTGATCCGCTCGTTTGTGCCCTATGACGCCTCGGTCACGGGCGGTGTCCGAACGGCGGTCGCCGACCTGAACCGCGACGGCGTCAACGACATTGTGACTGCTCCCGGTCCCGGGGCGGCTCCGTTGATCAAGGTCTGGGACGGAGCCAGCGGTTCGTTGCTGAACCAGTTTTGGGCGTATGACCCCGTTTTCCGGGGCGGCGTGCAGGTGGCCGCGGGGGACATCGGCCGCGGCGAGGTCGGCATCGTCACCGGTCCCGATCAAGGCCGTTCGCAGGTGCGGGTGTTTAACAGCCAGGGGATGCTCCGCACGAGTTGGGACGTTTTTGGCCCGTCGTCCACGAGAGGGGTACGCGTGGCCCTGGGTTATGCGGCCAACGGCAACGCGGCGGTGTTCGCGGCTGCCGGACCCGGGAGCACCCCGCAAGTCAAAAGCATCGAGATCCGCACGGGCCAGACCCTGGCCAGCTTCACCGCGTATGCCCCCACGATGACGGGTGGGGCGTGGATCGCGGCCGCCGACCTGACTGGCGATGGGGTCAGCGAGATCGTCACCGGGGCCGGATCCGGATACGCACCGCAGGTGAAGGTATTTAGCGGCACGGGCCGGCCGCTGACGGAGTTCCTGGCGACATCGGCATTGGACCACCACGGCGTGCAGGTCGGTGTTGTCGCCGGCAGTGACGGCCAGCCACGGATTGCCGCCCTGATCGGTAACGGCGGCAGCAAACAGGTACGGCTGTTCGATCCGCGTTCCAGCGGCACGCTGGCTCCACTGGCGTCCTTCCGGGCGGTTGGGACCGGCTCGCTGGCAACCCCCAGTGACCGCTCCGAGGTCAAACGCTTCGATGGAAGCAATCCGACGCCGCGGCTGCTGCCGCAGGCGTATCGGCATCGCGCAGCAGGAGTGACGACGGCGGGCTACTCGGCCTTCCCGATCCGCTACGGCGATGGGGTGGTGCGCTTCGGCGAAAGCGACCTGGCGTCGGACGGTTTTGGCACGGCGTGGGGGGTGACGCGGAGCTGGACCAACGAGGGGGCCTACAGCCAGGGGCAGAATGTCGGCCGTGGGTGGATTATCGCCGAGACGCCGTCGCTGATCCGGGAAGTCGATCCGTTCTCGGGG
>CALLOB010000124.1 GCA_938005315.1 uncultured Phycisphaerae bacterium | reverse complement strand
AGCCATCATGTCGAGTTTTGTTTTGCAGGAGGAGCAAGCGATGAAGCTACCGTTGGGAGCGGTCCTCGCCGGTCTGGCCCTATTCGCGCTGGGGTCGGGGGCGATGGCCCATGATGGGACGATTCCCGGTCAGATCGAGCTGAGCATCGGCCAGCAGTACGACAATCCGACACTCCACGAGGATGCGGCGCCGTGGAAGGGCTGGCTGAGCTTTTCGGTGACCAACATCGGCACCGAGGCGTGGGGCGACTTCCACATTCAGTTCAGCGGCATGGGCGACATTTCCAGCCTTGGATTCCTCCAGGGCGAGGGCTTTGATCCCAGCAGCAGCCAGAGCGGTCTGAGCTGGGTGATCGACAACGAGAGTGTGCCGGCCCGAATCGACCTGTACTTCTACGGCGATCCGGTCGCTCCGGGCCAGTCTGCCTCGTTCAGCGTCTACACCGACAACCCCGGCCAGCTGGCGTTCTTCGGCGTCTGCATGTGGCCGACGCCGGTTCCCGAGCCGGCAGCCCTGGTGTTGCTGGGCCTGGGCGGCCTGTTCCTGCGGCGGCGCTGAGCCGACGATTGCCCGCCTGAACACGGGCGGGCAGACGACCTGAACATGACGCCGGCGGGAAGCGCGATCCCGCCGGCTTCTTTTTTACCCCGGGGGTGCTCATACTCTCGGGCATGGCCGATCCTGCAGCCGACTTCGACAGGGAAATGATGCGGCGTGCCTTGGCCCTTGCCCGTCGCGGGCTTGGCCGGGTGGAACCCAATCCCATGGTGGGCTGCGTGCTCGTGCGCGCCGGCCGGATTGTCGGAGAGGGGTACCATCAACGCTTCGGCGGACCTCATGCCGAAATACACGCCCTGCGCCAGGCCGGCAGCCGCGCCCGCGGGGCGACGGCTTATGTCACGCTGGAACCCTGCTGCCATTACGGCAAGACGCCGCCCTGCACCGAGGCGTTGATCGCCGCCGGAGTTGCCCGGGTGGTGGCCGCGATCCGCGATCCGTTCGGCCCCGTGGCTGGCAAGGGGTTGGCCCGTTTGCGGCGGGCGGGGATCGAGGTCCGCGCGGGGGTTTGCGAGGCCGAGGCCCGGCGACTGGCGGCCGCGTACCTGACGCTGCAGCTGCGGGGCCGGCCTTGGGTCATCCTGAAGTGGGCCCAGAGCCTGGACGGGCGGATCGCAACCCGCACGGGCGACTCGCGCTGGATCAGCGGTGATTGCTCGCGTCGGGTCGCCCACCGCCTCCGCGGGGTCGTCGATGCCGTAGTCGTCGGCGTGGGCACTGTGCTGGCGGACGATCCGCTGCTGACCTGTCGGGAGGGCCGGCCGCGGCGGATTGCCGCGCGGATCGTCCTGGATCCGCGGTTGCGTACGCCCCGTGACTGCCGGCTGACGGCCACGGCGAGGGCCGTGCCGCTGATGATCGTGACCATGAGCGGCCGTACGCGCGGGCGAGCCGCGCGGATGCTGGCCCGGACCGGCGCGGAGCTGCTGGAGATACCCTGTCATTCCGGCGGACTGGAGCTGGCGGCTCTGCTGACGGAGTTGGGCCGCAGGCGGATGAGCAACATTCTCGTCGAGGGCGGCGGGCGCACGCTGGGGTCGTTCCTGGACGCCGGGCTGGCCGACGAGGCGGTGGTTTTCGTCACCCGGCGGCTGATCGGCGGGCGGGATGCCCCGGCGGCCCTGGCGGGTACCGGGCCGGCGCGGATGCGGGACGTGCCGATGCCGGTTTGGACGGAGCTCAGACGCTGTGGAGCTGATGACCTCTACCGGCTGGGCCTGACCGACCCGGCGAAGCTCCGCACCTGATCGCCGGGGTTCACGCAGGCCGAGGCGGATTCCGGCCGCAAGGGCGGGGTTCATGGCGACGGACGCGTCCATCAACCGCCGCCGTGGGTCGAGAGAGCTCGATCCACTCCGTGACGCGGACGGGAGAAGCCGCTCCGTCGCGGCCGCAGATGCGCCTTGGAGGGTCCCGCTCCGTCGGGGCCGCGCGAAATGGACGCGCAAAACCCCGAGCCTCGGACGCGACGGCGCGCGTCCCTCCGGGGCCGCAGAATGCCTGGAGGGCCCCGCTCCGTCGGGGCCGCGCGAAATGGACGCGCAAAACCCCGAGCCTCGGACGCGACGGCGCGCGTCCCTCCGGGGTCGTAAGCCCGGCCGGGCGGACGTTGACCTCCGGGCGCCCAGCGGGGTATCCTCACACCTTCGCACCGCCGGGGAGCGACATCCCAAGCCGCCGGAGCCCCCACGCGCAACCTTGCGCCCTGCCCGGCCCGCGGCCGCCCCCCACGCGCGGGCTCATAGCCGGAGAACACCGAGGTTTTGCCCATGTGTGACAAAATGACGGCCGTCCTGTCGCTCGCCCTGACCATCGCGGCCGCCGGTTGCGGCGGCGACTCCGAAAGCCGCTCGCATGCGTCCGCCGACATGGCGACGCTGCTGCCGGTCCGCGTTCCCGAGTACAAGAAGGACAAGGGCCTGATCGCCGCCGCGGCCGGTCCGGAGGAAGCGGCCGCACCTCAACAAGCGGCGGCCGAGAAGCCTGCCGACGACGTGCAGATCGACGTCTCCTCCCCGAATGCGGCGGTGGAGTCGCTTCTGCGAGTCGCCCGGGCCGGGTCCGCCGACCGGCTGGGCGAGCTGCTGATCGAGGAACAGGCCCAACCCGCCGGGCGGATCCTGGAGCTCGTCCATCCGGTCGCCAAGGCGGCCGCGGACCTCAAGGCCGCCCTCGATGAGCGGTTCCCGAACCACGGGATCGTCATACCCGTGTCCGACTCGCCGATGGGAATGCTGGCCGGCGTGCAGGGAATCACCATCCGCCAGGTGGACGAAATCGACGACGAGCACTCCGAGGCCGTCCTGGAAGTTCCCAACCCCTCCGGAGACCCCTCGGAGGTCAAGCTGGAGGTTCGCAAGGTCGATGACGCCTGGCGCATCCGGCTTCCGGACTTCCAGGCCCCGGAGGATGCCGAAACGCTGCGTGCACGGTTGGAACCGGTGGGACAGGCTCTGCAAGCGGTTGCCGAGAAGGTGCTCAACGACGGATTCTCCGACGAGCAGGCTGCCCGTACCGCTGTCGAAGCGGCGCTGAAGGGCCAGGCCCCGCCCGACGAGGGCGGCTCCGACGGCGGCGAACCGCAGGCCGGCGGCAGCCCTGCCCCCGCAGCGGCGAACACGGGGTCGGCGAATACGGGGTTATCCGGCGGCGGCGATCGCCGCGGCGACATCAAGGTCACGCCCACGGCCATTCCCGTGGTGATCGACAGCGGCGGCCTCTGACGAACCGCCATCCCGCGGCCGGTGGCAGCCGGCGGCGAACCGGCGGCCGGCGGCTCAGTCGCTTTCTCCTTCCCGCGCACCACGCATGGAACCCACCGATCAACAGAACGCGCACCATCCGGCCATCGCGGCCGATCGCCACGTCATTAATCCGGACCCCGCCGATGCTCCTCCGCCCTGGACCGCCGACCTGCGCCACCTGCTGGGCCTGTCGGCGGCCGGAGTGGCCGGCACCCTCTCCCAGACGGTGATGAGCTTCGTGGACTACTGGATCGTCTCGCGCCTGCCCGACGCTTCCGCGGCCCAGGCGGCGGTGTCCTCGGCCGGACTGGTGTACTTCACCATCTTCGGCTTCCTGTTGGGGACCATGCTCTGCACGACTACGGTGGTCAGCCAGTCGCTGGGCGCCGGCCGCCGTCGCGACTGCTCGGTTTACGGCTGGCAGGGTTTCTGGATCAGCATGCTCTACGGGCTCCTGGCGGTGCTGCTGTGGCCGCTGATGCCGTCGATCTACGGGCTTTTCGGGCACGAACCGGCCGTACAGGAGATGGAGGTCGTCTACACCCGAGTGCGGCTGCTGAGCCTCGGGGCGGCCGGCGCGGGAACGGCCATCGGGCACTACTTCATCGGCATCCACCGCCCCTGGCCGAACGCCAACTCGTCCATCGGCTCCAACCTCCTCAACGCCGTCTTGACCTACGGGCTGGTGCTGGGCTGCTGGGGCCTGCCGGCCATGGGCGTGGAAGGGGCCGCGTGGGGAAGCACCATCGCCACCTTCTTCCGGCTGGCCTGGCTGATGTGGGCGATGTGCGCGGGACCGACCGGCCGGGAGTTCCAGGCCCGGCATACCTGGGGCTTCGACGGCGACAAGGCCCGGCGCCTGCTGCGCGTGGGCTGGCCGGCCGGGGTATCGCTGGTGGCCGACATCGGGGCATGGGCGATGTTCCTGGTGGCGATCATCGGGATGTTCGGCACGGTGCACCTGGCGGCCACCGGCACCGTCTGGCGGTTCACGGAGCTTTCGTTCATGCCCGCGATCGGCATCGGGCATGCGGTCTCGACAATGGTCGGACGGTCGATCGGTGAACGCCGGCCGGACCTCGCCCGCCGCCGCGCCGGACTGGGGGCGGGGCTGAACGTCCTGTACATGGGGCTGATGGGCGTGGTGTTCGTGGCCTTCGGCGAACCGCTGATGCGGCTGTTCTGCCGGGATCCCGCGGTGATCGACCTGGGCGTGCGGCTGCTGGTTTTCGCGGCCGTCTTCCAGGTCTTCGACGCCGTGGCCATCACCTACAACCACGCTCTGCGCGGGGCCGGGGACACCGCCTGGCCGGCGGTGGTCGGCGCGGTGCAGGCCTGGACGATCATGATCGCCTGCGGCCTGCTGATCGGGCGGCTGCGACCGGATTTCGGCTCGCTGGGACCCTGGACGTTCGCGACGCTGTTCGTGATCGTCGTGGGGCTGACCTTCTGGATCCGCTGGCGGCGCGGCGCGTGGCGGAGCATCGACGTGATCGGCCTGCAGCCGGAGTCGGTGGAGATCGCCGCCGAGGCCCGTCTGCCCGGCCCGGCCGCGGGAGCCTGAGGCGGCCGCGGCAACGTTTGGCACGGCCGCGGCGCCAACGGCGCGACAGCCTTGTCGACTCCGGCGGTGATGCCGTCAGGGGCCGGGGCGTGTGGCGGAACCCCACCGGCCTTGCCGGCGCCGCCGGAGTTCAATTCGGCTCCGGGACCTCGATGACGGTGTGATTGAGCCGGGGAGCCGTCGGCGGCCAGACGACCGGCACGTCGATGTCCCTGATCTCGACGTAGTACTCCAGGTCGCCCCCGGAGATCTCTTCGAACGGCAGCTCCAGGCGATACACGCCCCGGCCCGCCGGGTTCATCGCCTGGCGCCGGAATTCGCCACGTCCCAGGGGGCGGTGGTGGAGCCAGACGTTTGGGGGCTGTTGGCCGGCCAGGACCAGGGCCTCCAGCCGCAGCGGCTCGCCGGCGCACAGGCTGGTCCGGGCGACCGGCACGAAAAGCCGCGTCCGGCCGAGGTAATCCCGGCCGGGCAGGGCATCCGCCGGCAGCGGCTCGCCGAGCAGTTCAGCCAGTTTCGCCCCGGGCGTCTCAAGCAGACCGCGGAGGTTGTGCTGCTCCCAGTTGGCCACCGTGCCCAGTTCGCCGGTGGTACTCACATGGGCCAGCAGCAGGCGGTACACTTCGGCGGTCCGGGCGATCATCTCGCGCCGCAGCGGCAGAGCCTGTTCGCGGGCCAGCGCGCGCCGCGCTTCGGGCGTCTCGGCCGCCTCGGCCCGGTTCATCGCCTCGTCGAAGGCCGCCCAGACGCAGTTCAGATGGGCGACGGACCTCAGGTAAGCGAAGCCATTGAGCCAGTAGTCGAAACGGTCGAGGTTTCCGGCACCGCGGATCCGCGGACGCAGCGCGGCCAGCTCATCCACGAAAGCGTAAGCCGGCGCGACCTCCTCCCACGGCCGCGCGTCCGGCCGGATACCGCCGGGGCCGTCGACCCAGGTGATCGGCTCGGGCAACCGACCGTCGATGCGGTCGAAGATCCGGGCGATCTCGGCGGCGGCTTCCGGCCCGAAGTTCACCCGGGCCCAGTCGGCGTAGAAATCGCAGGCCGGCAGGTCGCGCGGGCCCGGCGGACAGACCGGCAGGTCTTCCTGATAGTCGCCGTGGGCCGGCCCGCCGCAGTTGATCTTTCGCGTGACGGCCGGGCCGGCCACCACGATCCCCGCGATGCAGGGAAACTCGATCTGCTGGACGAAATCGACGACGAGCTGCCCGTCGGCCACCTCGATGTCGTCGAAGGTGAGGTCCAGGGCCCGGTTCCGGCCGACCTTCTCGAACACGTCCAGACGGTCGATGACCTGCCGGCCCTGGAGTTTGACGCCGAAGACGCGTTTGCCCTTCTCGGCGTAGTGGGCTTCGCAGAACTGCAGCGTCACGGCGTACCGGCCGTCGGGCAGGGCGATGCGGTAGGCCGAGAGGTTATAACGCACCGTCTGATATACCGGGTCGTCGTCGGTGTCTTCGATGGCAACGCCGGCATAGGCGGCCACCTGGCCCCCCAGCACTCCTTCCGGGCAGGGTGGATCGATCAGCTCGATCGGAACGTCGCCCCAGCCGGACTGGTCCCAGGCGGCCGCGGCCAGGGCCGAGACGTTGGGGCCCAGGTTCCGCGTGCGCCAGTGGATGCCCATCAGCCCCGAGCAGCCGTAGCGACGGGCGTCGAAGGCGTCCCGCCGCATGCGGCCGGCCCACAGCTGCGGTGCGGCCAGCGACGGATCGTCCTCCAGCCAGGGAATCGCCCAGGTCGGGCGGTCCTTGATCCGGGCGAAGCCGGGATCGACCGGCTCCTTGCCCACCATGCGGTTGATACAGCTCATGGGCATGTGTTTGGGCAAAACCTGGTCGAACAGGGCCCGGTCCTGCGGCGGCCCGAGCACCCAGCCGCAGGTGGCCAGGGTGAATCCGGCCCCGGAGGCTTTCACGCCGGCCATGGCCGCCTCGATGTCGGCCAGCGTGGCCCGGACCTGCTCGTCGGCGACGCCCTCCCACGTCCAGCCCTCCGGCGTCCACAGCCAGTAGTAATCGACCGGATAGGCCGCGGCGATCCGGCGGAAGATACCTTCGTAGAGGGCCCGCACGGTCGCGGGATCCGCCGGGTCGCGTCCGGCGGCCCTGAGCCGCTCGGCCAGGGCCTTGGGCACGGCCAAGGGCGTCTCGGTGCCCACGCAGGTGCGGATGCCCAGCTGCCGGGCATAGGTGAAGGCCTGTCGGAGCATCGCTCCACATTCGTTGAACACCGCGTTTCGGTCCTCGAGGGTCTCCGGCCAGGGCGTGCGGCCGCGGCTGTACGCCGGACCGTGTTCGTCGTCGGCGAACAGCATGGCCGCGCCCCAGTGATAGTCGCCGGTCTTCTTCGGTGAATAGCCCCAGGTGCCGCTGGTGGTGGTGAAGTGGCGGGCCGGGTAGCTGAAACGCACCGTGCCGTCCTCGGCGATATCCTCCGGCAGGCCGATCCACACGGTCGGCTCGGGCCCGACGCCGCCCTCCGGATAGGTGTGCAGGCCGATGAAGTTCATGCCCATCTTCACCATCTGCGACAGGACGCTCTTGTACTCGTCCAGGCTCCACCAGTCGGGGCCCTCGGGAAAGTCGTGGAACGGCTGCAGGCCCCGCAGCTGAAAAACCGGCCGGCCGGTCAGATCCGTCTCCGGCAGCGGGTCGGCCGTGGGCTCGTCCGGCACGGTGTCGCCGTGCATGTAGAAACGCACGCCCAGCCGCTCGATGAAGCGGTAGGCTCCGTACAGCGCACCGATCGGATCGCCGCCGGCGATCAGCACCCCGCGCCCTCCCCGAGAGGGGAAGGTACGCACCAGGTACTGCTGAGGCCGGAGCCGGCCGACGTCGGCTCCGCCGGGCATGGTGGAGGCGAACTCGGCGACCAGGGAACGC
>CALLOB010000123.1 GCA_938005315.1 uncultured Phycisphaerae bacterium | reverse complement strand
CCGTGCCGCCCACGGTGAACGGCACCGTGACCACATGCGCCGAGGGCGTCGAGAGCTGCACCGTCACGGTCATCGGCCCGGCATTCTCGAAGGCACTCTGGGCCGCGGTGGTGAAGCTCGCCACCGCCGTGTCGTTGTCGGTCACGGCGGCCGTCACCGGCGGCACGACCATGCCGTTGTACATGGCGTCGGCACTGACGACGGCGTGGGTCATGACGCCGTTGTGGGGCCCTTCGGCAACGATGTCGTCCACCGCGGCCACGCTCACGGTCTGCGGAACGTTCCAGTTGCCGGCCGTGAAGGTGAACTGCACGGCATTGCCCGCTCCGGCCCCCAGATCCAGCTGGGCGTCGGGATTTACGGTGATCGCCACGTTCGCCGTGGGCTCACTGGTCAACACCAGCGTGTAGCTGTCGGTCGCGCCTCCCTCGGCCACGGCCGTGGACGCGCCGGACTCGGTCAGGATGATGCCGGCGGTGTCGTTATCCGTGATGGCGGCGGTAACCGGGGCGATGCCGATGCCGCTGTAGAATCCGTCCGCGCTGGCGGCCGAGTGGGCGATGACGCCGACGTGCGGCCCCTCGGCGACGGCGTCGTCCACCGCGGCCACGGTCACGTTCTGGGGCGTATGCCAGTTCGCCGGCGTGAATGTCCGGGTCACCGCCACGCCGGGCCCGGCACCGAGGTCGAGCTGGGCGTTGGGCGCGATGGTGATGACCACGACGGCCGTGGGCTGTGAGGTCAACTCGATCCCGTAGGTATCCGTGAGTCCGGCCTCGCTCACCGCCGTGCCCCCCCCGCCCTCGGAAATCTGCACGCCGGCGACGTCGTTGTCGCCCACCTGGACGATCAGGGACGCCACCGCGAGCCCGTCGTAGACGGGGTCGGCGCTGGACACCGCGTGAGTGATCGTCGAGTTGTGCGGACCCTCGGCCACGAGGTCGTCCACCGCCGCCACGCTGACCTGCTGGGGCGCGTTCCAGTTGACGGGCGTGAACGTCAGCACCACCGCGACGCCCGGGCCGGCGCCCAGGTCGGTCTGCCCGTCGGGATCGACGGCGATCTCCACTTCCGCCAGCGGCTCGGACGTCAGCACCACGGTGTAGCTGTCGTCCGCCCCGCCTTCGACCACGCCGGTGCTGCCTCCGCTCTCGGCAAGGATCACGCCCTCATGGTCGTTATCCGTGATGGAAACCGACAGCCCCGGCACGGACAGGCCGTTGTATACCGGATCGGCGCTGGCCGCGGCGTGGGCGATCAGCCCGATATGGGCCCCTTCAGCCACCGCGTCGTCCACCGCCGCGACATCGATCGTGCGGGGCGTGCCCCAGTTGGCCGGGGTGAATGTCAGCGTCACGGGGGAGCCGCGACCGGAGCCCAGGTCGAGCTGGTCGTCGGGATCGACGGTGACGACCACGTCGGCCGTCGGCTCGCTGGTCAGCACCAGCGTGTAGCTGTCGACCCCCCCGTCCTCGCTGACGACCGTGGAGCCGCCGGACTGGGTGATCGTGACCGCGGCCGTGTCATTGTCGGCAACCGCCGCCTGAACGGACTGCACCGCCAGCCCCTGATAAAACACGTCCGCCGAGGCCGCCGCATGGGTGATCCAGCCGACGTGGTTGCCCTCGGCGACGAGATCATCGACCGCGGTGACGGTCGCGGCCTGCGGAACGTTCCAGTCTGCCGGCGTGAAGGTGAACTGCACGGGGGTGCCCGGGCCGGCGCCCAGGTCCAACTGCCCGTCGGGATCGGCCGTCACCTGGACATCCGCCGTCGGCTCGCTGGTCAGTACCAGCGTGTAGAAGTCGACCGCCCCGCCCTCGGCCACGGCCGTCGAGCCGCCGGACTGGGTCACGGTCACGCCGGGAAAGTCGTCGTCGGTGATGTTGGCAGTCACGCTGGCGATCGCCAGCCCGTTGTAGTCGCCGTCGGCACTGCTGCTGGCGTGCGTGATCACCGACCCGTGCAGTCCCTCGGCCACCAGGTCGTTGACCGCCGTCACCGTCACCGTCTGCGGCACGTTCCAGTCGGCCGGCACGAAAATCAGGGTCGTGGGGTCCACCGTCGTCTGCCCGTCGGTCGCCAGCGTGATGGTGACGTTCGCCAGCGGCATCGACTGAAGCCTCAGCGTATAGCTGTCTGTCGCGCCACCCTCGGTCACGTCGGTCGAGCCGCCCGATTCCGTGACGGTCACGCCGGGCGGCTCGTCGTCGATGATCGTGGCGGTGTGGACCGTGAGCGTGCCTCTGGTCCCGTTGACCGGGTCGCCCATGGTCACGATCACCGTCTCGTCGTCGTCGTTGTAGAAGTCATCGTTGATGGTGATGACGATCGTCGCGGTCCACTGGCCGGCGGGGATGGTCACCGGGCTGGGCGTGATGGTATAGTCCTCCGGGTTCGAGGCCGTGCCCCCCACCGTGAACGGAACGGTGACGTCGTGCGTGCTCAGGTTGGACAGGGCCACGGTGACGACCATCTGGGCCGCGAATTCATCCGCGCTCTGGGCGGCGGCGGTGAAGTTCACATAAGCCACGTCGTTGTCGGTGATCTGGGCGGTGACGCCGGCGATGCCGATGCCGTGGTAAAATGGATCCGCACTGGCCGCGGCGTGGGCGATCGAGGCCGAGTGCGCGCCCTCGGCGATCGCGTCGTCCACCGCGGCCACGGTCACCGTCTGGGGCGTATTCCAGTTCGCGGCGGTGAACGTACGCGTCACCGCGATGCCCGGGCCGGCCCCCAGGTCGGCCTGGGCGTCGGGGGTCACGGTGATCACCACCGGGGCGGTCGGCTCGCTGGTGAGGACCAGCGTGTAGCTGTCCGTGGGCCCGCCTTCGGCGACATCGGTCGATCCGCCGGACTGGGCCACCGTGACGCCCGCGTCGTCGTTGTCGGTGACACTGGCGTTCACCGGCGCCACAGCGATTCCGTGATAGGTCGGATCGGTGCTGGCGGCGGCGTGGGCGATCACCGAGACATGCGCTCCCTCGGCGATGAAGTCGTCCACCGCCGTGACGGTGACAGTCTGGGCGACGCTCCAGTTGGCCGGAGTGAACACCAGCACCGCGGGGTTGACGCTCGAATCGGCATCCGGCGTGATGCTCACGGCGACGTTGGCCGTGGGCTGGGACTGCAGCACGACGGTATACGTGTCCGTGGCCCCGCCCTCGACGACGGCCGTGGCTCCCCCCGACTCGGCGATCTGGACGCCGGCCGTGTCGTTGTCGGCCACGGCCGCCACCACCGCCGGCACGGCGATGCCGTTGTAGGCCGGATCCGCCGAGGAGGCCGAATGCGTGACGGTCGACGTGTGGTTGCCCTCGGCCACCTGGTCGTCCACCGCGATCACGGTGACGGTCTGCGCCGTGCTCCAGTTGGCCGGCGTGAAGGTCAGTACGATCGCGGCTCCCGGCCCCCCGCCCACGTCGCTCTGGGCATCCGGGGCGACGGTCACGCTGACATCGCCGAGCGGCCTGGAGGTCAACACCACGGTGTAACTGTCGGTGGCCCCGCCCTCGGCAACACTCGTGGAGCCGCCTGACTCCGCCACTTGCACTCCGGCGGCGTCGTTGTCGGTGATGTTCGCCGTCAGGTTGCCGACGGCCAAGCCGTTGTAGACCGGATCGGCGCTGGCCACGGCGTGGCCGATCACCGAGACGTGCGGGCCCTCGGCCACGCTGTCATCGACCGCGGTGACCTCGAAGGTCTGCGGAACGTTCCAGTTGACCGCCCGGAACGTCCCGGAGGCCGGAGCGACGGTGGCTTGCCCGTCGGGAACCGGACTCACGATGACGTCCGCCAGCGGCTCGGACGTGAGCACCACCGTGTAGGTGTCCGGCCCGCCGCCCTCGGCCACGTCGGTCGAACCGCCGGTATGCGCGAGAACCACCGAGGCGACGTCGTTGTCCGCGATCGCGACGCTGACGTCGGCCGCCCCGATGCCGTGGTAGTCGGGATCGGCGCTGGCAACCTCGTGGATGATCAGGCCGCCGTGAGCGCCCTCGGCCACGAAGTCGTCCACCGCGGTCACCGTCACGGTGCGGGGCAGGTTCCAATTCAACGGCGTGAAAACGATCACGGCCGGATTCACCGCAACCTGGGTGTCGGCCATGATCGTGACGGTGACGTCGGCCGTGGGCTGGGACTGCAGCGTGATGGTGTAGGTGTCGGTCGCGCCGCCTTCGGTCACGGTGGTCGATCCGCCGGACTCCGTCACCGTCACGCCCGGCGGCTCGTCGTCGATGATCGTGACGGTGTGGACGGTCACGGAGCCCTTGAGGGCGTTGACCGGCTCGCCCATGGTCAGGATCACGGTCTCGTCGTCGTCGTTGAGGAAGTCGTCGTTCACCGTCACGGTGATCGTGGCCGTCAGCGAGCCGGCGGGAATCACCGCGGGGCTGGCGCTGACCGTGTAATCGGCGGGGTTCGCGGCCGTTCCGCCGACGGTGAACGGGACGGTGACGTCCTGCGAGGAGGCCGCCGAGAGCTGCACGGTGACGGTCACCGCTCCACCGGCCTCGGGGGCGCTCTGGCCGGCGGTCGCGAATGACACGGTCGGGGGAGTCTCCTGACCGCCCAGCGCGGCGGCCGGATCGTGGTACCGCAGGGCGGTGATGGTGGACTCGGCGATCTGGACAGCAATGCCGTCGGGGGACAGATAGCCGTTGGAATACGTTGCCGAAGCGGCGGTGTTCTTGCCCTGCACCGCGCCGATGATGTGATGGTAGCCCTCGGTTGCCGTTCCGTCCCGGTTGATGCGGTGATTCGTGCGGACCAGCGCTGCCCCTCCGTCCCGCAGCTCGCCGGCCTTGCGGACGTTGCCCGCGGTGCTGTTGCCGGAGATCCGGGCCATCTGGATGACCAGGTAGTCCCGCGGCCCCGGGGGTACGGCGGTGGTCAGCGAGTTCTTGACCTGAAAAGCCGCGTTGGTGGTCGTGCTCTGACCGAGGCTCTCGCTGTACTCGGCCGACTCCCAGGCGTCGGTTCGCAGGGCCATCAGCCGGCGGTACCGCCATTCACTGGCCTGCGCGCCACTGCCGCTGGAAGTGCCGCGCAACCGCAGTGTGCGGGCTCCCGCGGGCATGTTGCGGCGGAAACACACGAAGAACGGCTGCCACGCCGCGCGGGCATTGCTGAAGCGGGTTCCTGCCGGCGCATCGGGGTGCAGGCCGCCGGCGTCGTCCTCCAGCCAGGCCTGCGCCGTGCTGCCACCGGGATTCTCGCGCTGCGACAGTTTGCCGAACACCAGGTAGCCGCCGGCGCCCGACGGCGTGAAACCCAGCGTCTGCAACACAAGATTGGTGCCCATCTGCTGCGTCACGGCGTCGGTCTCGGTGAACTGGAGATCCGCTCCCGGCGGTACCAGGGCCGCCACCAGCCGCAGGTCGCGGGCATAGGTGGTGCCGGCGATGGCCCGATGCTGGAGCCGCACCGTCTGGTTGCCGGCCACGCCGGTGATGTGGTCGAAGGTGACGAAGCCGGCCCCGTTCGGCGTGGTGGCGTCGAAGTTCTGATGGCTCCACAGGTCCACCTCCACGCCGTTGACCACCAGTCGCATCTCATTGGATTGCGGGAGCGTCGAACTGCTGCGCATCACGCCGCTGGCGAAGATCAGCCAGTGCTCGCCCGCGTCGCCGGGCGCGAAGACCAGCGTCATGCCCGGAATGTCCTGGAAGGCCGTATTGGCGGTGCTCTGCTCGGCCAACTGCTCGACCTGGAACCAGCGGGCCGCCGGCACCGTAGAGCCCGGCAAATCCGCGCCCGGGTTCCCGTAGTAGAGGTAGTAGTTGTCGTCGGCGGCCCCGCCGCCGATCTGGGCCTGCGTTTCGAACAGCACCCGCGTGGCGGGGCTGTTCCACGACGAGTCGTCGGCCAGCGTCCGCGAAATCTCCGTCCAGGCCGAGCCGTTCCAGTAGGCCAGCCGGATGTCGTTGCCGCCGGCCTGCGAAAGCCCCCCGGACACCATCGCCGCGTGGTCGAACACCAGCGCCGACACCGTCCCGGCCGGCACCGCCGACGCCCCGGCCGCGACCGTCAGCTTCCTGCGATAGCCGTAATTGAAGTTCCACCAGTCCCCCGCGCCGGCCGCGCCCCAGGAAGGGACCGCAAGGCAGCCCACGAGCAGCGCGCACACAAGCCCCCGTCCGCACCTCGCCCCCGAGACGAGATCCGGCTTTCCTCGCTTCATGCGGCCAGCACTGATGGGCCAACCGGCCGGTGCGTTCATCTCATCGCCGGGCGATTGCCGCAGTCGGGGTCATGACACCTCATCGCGGGCTTCCGTCAGTAATCCCCTGGCCGGGGGCCGAGGATCCTTGACGGAAGGGGGGGCCTGCCCAGGCCCGGAAAGGCGGGTGCATATCCCACCGCCCCCGCGGCTCGCTCCGATTCATGTATCGTCTACGCCTGTAAAGGCTTACAGTTCGATCCGGCGCATTCGACACCCGCGGCGGACATCCGATAAAAACGGCTCGCAAACGCCTGGCAGAGCCGCCGGTCGGACACGCCCTGCGCCCCGAAATCGACCATCACCGCCCTGCCCTGCACGCAAGCGACGAAAAGACACGCCCTGCGACCCTCACCGTGCGAATCGCCTCCCTTCCAACGAGTCGGGCCGCCCCGACAGCCTTCGCCGGGCAGGCGACGGGCGTCTCGCGAACGGACGTTGCTATCCGGCGGCCCCACATGTATAGTGGGGGTTCGGTCGGTCCGGCGCCGGGGCCGACCCGGAGACGATCCGCCGGAACACGCCCGGCGCAAGCCATTCTTCCCGCCACGGAACGGCGATCGATTCTGCACCGGCGAGCCGTGCCCGGGCGTCGGGCATGGACGAGAGGCAGATCGAGGCACACGGCCGCAGAGACCGTACCGACACCCTCATGCTTCACGCCGACGCCAACATCCTGGTCACCGGCGCCACCGGCCTGATCGGCGGCGAGTTCGTCCGCCGGCTGATTCGCGAGCACGCCGGGAAGGTCTATTGCCTTGTCCGCCCTCGCGCCGGCGCCGACCCGGGACAGCGGCTGGCCGGTCGTCTCGGGAGCGATTCCGGCGGAGACGAGCCGCGCGCCGGCGGCCGGCCGACCGCCCTGGCCGGGGACGTGACCGCCGAGCGTCTCGGCCTGAGCGACGACGACTTCGGTCTGGTCACCGAATCGGTGGACGTGGTCCTGCACTGCGCCTCGGAGCTCTCCTTCATCCGCGAGGAGAGCTGTCGCCGCACCAACATCGCCGGCATGCGGAACCTGATCGACCTGGTGCGGCGCTGCCGCCGTTCACCGCGTATCGTGCACGTCAGCACCGCCACGGTCTGCGGCACCGCCGTCAACCGCGACGTCCTGGAGTCCGACGTCGCCCGCGACGTCGATGCCCACCACAACGAGTACACCCGCTCCAAGCTGGCCGCCGAACAGGTGCTGCGGGCTTCCGGCCTGCCGGCCCTGGTGATCCGCCCGTCGATCGTGCTGAGCGCGGAGTTGCCCTCGGCGGACTTCGCCCGGGCGATCCTGTGGTTCCTGCCGCTGCTGAACGCCTTCGACGCCGTGCCGGTCGATCCGGACGCGCGCGTGGACGTGGTGCCGGTCGCGTTCGTGGTGAACGCGATGCTCGCCCTGATGCGGGCCGAGCGGCTGGAGCACGACTGCTATCACGTTTCCGCCGGGCGGTCCGCCGCGATGCGTTGCGGCCAGGTGGCCGCGTTCCTGGACCGCTACTACCGCCGGACGAGCCCCCTGCGACTGCTGCCCCCGGCTCAGTGGACCGCCGCCAAACACCGCCGCTACGTCGATACCCCCGAACGTCGCCGCATCTTCGGCACGCTGCGCCACTACCTGCCGTTTCTGAACATGAACGTCACTTACGACAACAGCCGCCTGCGAACCGCCCTGAACGGGGCCCTTCCGCCCGTCCGCCCGGTCACCGACTATCTCCCCGGCCTGCTGGACCTGATCACTCCCGCCCTCCAGGCCGCCGGAACGCTCCCCTGCCGCCAGGCCTGCTGAAAACGCAGCCTCACCGACCCCCCGTCCGCGGCTTGGGCATGCCATTCTGGCCCGGCCGATGCCGAAAGCGGCGCCGCGCGATGCCCCCTCGTATGGTTCGCCGAAAAATCACACTTGCCGCCGGTGGTACGACACGGGTTGTCGCACCCCCCGTGCAGAATTGATCCGGACAACCGGCCGGCTCAGGCGAACCGGCCGTCACCGGGTACATTCATGGACGCCGAACAACCCCTCTGGCCGGCGCGCAGCGTCGCGGAACATGCGTACTGCCCGCGGCTCTTCTATTTCATGGCCGTGGAGAACGTCTTTCTGCCCAGCCATGACACCGAGCAGGGCCTCGGCATCCACCGTCGCGTCGATCGCCCCAGCCCGGCTCCTGCCACAGCTGCGGAACCCGAGGGTGTGCCGCCTCGGGAGTCACAGCCCGACGGCCTCCAGCCCGAGGGCGACGACCGGCCGCAATGCGTCCGCAGCCTGGCCCTCGGCAGCACCGCCCTCGGCCTGACGGCCACGCTGGACCTTGCCGAACTCGACGGTCGTCGGGCCATCCCGGTGGAGTACCGCAAGGGGCGGCCCCGCCGGCCGGACGGTCCCGTCGACGAGCCGGACCGGCTGGTCGAGCCGGCACCGCAGACACCTCCGCCTGAGCCGTGGCCTACCGACCGGCTTCAGGTCGGACTTCAGACGCTGCTGCTGGAGGAGGTCGGCTACGAGGTCCCCGAGGCGCGGATCTACTACGCCGCCGAGCGACGACGCGTGCACGTCCGGGTCGACGAGACCCTCCGTCGGGATGCCCGCGCGCTGCTGGAGGCCGCCCGCCGGACCGCTCAGGGGCCGCGGCCCCTGCCGCTGATCAACGATCCGCGCTGCCCCCGCTGCTCACTCCAGCCGATCTGCCTGCCCGACGAGATCACGCATCAGCGGCTCGCCGCAGCGGCCGAGCCCGCACCGTCGTTCAAACCTCGCCGGATGTGGCCGCCGCGCGACGAAGGCGTCCACCTCGTCGCTCACCGCGACGGCGTGCGCATCGGCGTGCAGGGCTCCTCCTTCCGGATCACCGACCGCGACGGACAGCTCGTCCGCGAACTGCCGCTGGCCTCGCTGGAATCGCTGGCCGTCGTCGGCAACGTCCAGGTTTCGACGCAGGCGCTGTCCGTGCTGACCGAGCACGACGTGCCCGTCGCCTTCCTCAGCCCGGCCGGCCGCCTTACGGCCATGACCGACCCGATGGGCCCGACCAGCGCCGCCGTCAGGGCCGCCCAGGTGCGCACGCTCGACCGCCCCGAAAAGGCCTTGGAGCTGGCCCGGGCGGTCACCGTCGCCAAGATCGCCAACCAGCGGACCCTGCTGATGCGAAACCACCCCGATCTCCCGCCGGCCGTGCCCGCGGACATGGCCGAATGCATGGAAGCCGCCGACCGGGCCGACACCCTCGACCGCCTGCGCGGCTGCGAGGGCAACGCCGCCGCGATCTACTTCGGTTGTTTCCCGGCACTGTTCAGGCAGGCCGCCGGCGAGCTGGCCGCGCGATTCGAAACCCACGGCCGGCGGCGCCGCCCGCCGCCGGACCCGATCAACGCCGTGCTGTCGTTCGGCTACGCCATGCTGGCCAACGAATGCACCGCCGCGTGCCGCCTGGCCGGCCTGGAGCCGGCGCTGGGAGCCCTGCACGGCCCCAGGCCGGGCCGGCCGGCGCTGTCGCTGGATCTGATGGAGCCGTTCCGCCCGCTGATCGCGGATTCGGTGGCCATTTCGGCCTTCAACCGGCACGAGCTCACCGCCGGGCACTTTCTGGACACGGCCGCGGGCTGCGCCCTCACGGACGCCGGCCGAAAGGCTTTTTTTGCCGCGTACGGGCGGCGGATGGAAACCGAGGTGACGCATCCGGTCTTCGGCTACCGGCTGAGCTATCGGCGGATGCTGATGCTGCATGCCCGGCTGATCGCGGCGTGGATGCTGGGGGAGGTGCCGACGCCGGCTTTCCTGACGACGCGCTGAGGCGCCCCGGGGGGCCGGATGCGGCCATGCCTCGAACCGGGCCGGCCCGCTCCGGCTTTGCGGGGGCTGCGACCGGCGGAGCGGCATTCTCCGTCGGAGGAAGGGAGAGCACCGATGCGGCGGAGTTATCTGGTGTGTTACGACGTGCGCGAGCCCCGCCGGCTGCAACGGACCCGCAAGCTGCTCAAGGGCTACGGCTCGCCGCTGCAGTACTCGGTGTTCCTGTGCGTGCTGAAGGACATCGACCGCGTGCGGATGGAGAACGAGCTTCGCGGGCTGCTGAACCTCCGGCAGGACGACCTGCTCATCGTCGACCTCGGCGCCGACGAAACCGCCGCCCGGGAGATGATCGTCACCCTCGGGCCGGGAGGTCTTCAACCCGCGACGGGAACGGTGGTAATATGAACGCCGGGCATATCAGGCGGACCGATCGGCCGCCGGCCGCGCGAAGCGGCCCGGTCCGGGGCTCGCATCGGCATCGTGTCGCCAGGGATGACCGGGCAGGAGGATGAAGTGCATGAATCGCGACAGTTCCGAAGCACCGACGACGTCCGTACCCTCGCCGCGCACGACGAAGCGCGCCTACACCCTCCGTCTGAAGCGCGCCCCGGGCCCCTGCCCGTCCTGCGGCCGGGATTCCTGCAACTGCTGGCGCGAATCGCTCTGGGCCACGCATGAAGCCGTGAACCGGGGCGCCAAGGCGTTCGGCGACTGGCTGCT
>CALLOB010000122.1 GCA_938005315.1 uncultured Phycisphaerae bacterium | reverse complement strand
CATCAGCGTCTGGCAGGCCCCGCAGGCCAGGACCAGCCATGACCCGACAAACGCGAACGCCCTCGCCGCCGGCGTCATGCGGCACCTCCGCCGTTGGCGCACATGTTCCGCAGGGCCGACAGGGAGAAGCGGGTGACGTGTCCGGCCAGCCGCTCGATGTCCGCCCGCGAATACGTCAGAAAGGGCAAAATCCGGGAGAGGATCGGTCGGGCGTGCACCAGGTGGACGCACTGGCCGACCACGCTTTCGGCGCAGAGCGCCAATGTCTGGCGGTCCGGCGGACCGGGAATGATGCCGGCGATGATCTCGACCAGCAGCTCGAAACGTGGACGGATGTGGCGTTCCACGACCACGTCCAGAGCCCCGGTCGGCTCGGCCATCTCCAGCATCATGATCCGCGCCTGGTGCGGACGATGCTCAGCGGACAAGGCCCGGGTCAGCAGGGCCATGACGAAGGCGTGCAGCCTGGCCTGCGGGTCGGCCCCAGGATCGCGGGCGACGGCCAGATCATCGTCCTCCTGGACGTTCTTGTGACCGGCCTCCAGCACGGCGTGGTACAGCCCCTGCTTGTCGCGGAAGTGGTAGTTGACCGCGTTGAGATTGACTCCGGCGGCCGCCACGATCTCCCGGACGGTCGCCCGGCGGAAGCCTTTGCTGGCGAACACCTGCGCCGCGGCCGCAAGCAGCCGATCGCGTGTACCGCCGGCCTGAAGATTCCGACCCATGCCAGTGCGCTCCGGAAGGTTCGCCGCGAGTCATACGAACGTAATAAACAAATGAATAATACAACTGTTTACTTCTGTCAAGTATGAACAAGGAAACCAATAATATATTATCAGAAATGATGTTATGATAATATATGATGCGTCCCGGATTTCAGCAGGGGTCATATCGGCTCACGGGTTCGAACAGCGAAGCGCCCAGCCAGCGGGCGACGGATTCGTCCTTGATCAGGGCCAGACGCCAGACGTCGCAGCGGAAAGCCTCGTGCCAGTTGCTTTCCACCGCCCGGCCCATGCCCTGCAGGACGATCAGGTCGCTGGCGGCGGCCTGGGCGTCGCACTCGGGGCTGACGCGCGACAGGTCGATCAGCGGCATGTCGCCGCCGGAGGGCACGACCGCGATTCGATCGCCGGCCACCATCCCGGCCAGGAACGGATCGACATCGGCGGCGGCATGCAGGACGTCGAGCAGTTCCCCGGCGGTGATGTCGTTGAGTGCCGGTCGGCTGTTGGCGGCCAGCACCACGCGGACGCCCCGGCGGGCGAGTTCCCGGGCGATCGGCAAGGCCCCGAGCACGGCATCCGAGCCGGCGTTATCGGTGAAAACAAGAGCCTGCCGCCAGCGCGCCGGTCCGCCGAGCCTGGCCAGCAGGGCGTCGGTGCCGTCGGCGAACCAGGGGCGTGGCCGGATGCCGGCAAACAGAGCCTGAAAGTCCATCTGCCCGTTGTGGTACATCTCGATGGTCCGCAGGGAGCCCAGGTCGAACATGTTGCCCGCGAAAAAACCCCGCAGCAGCAGATCCCATCGCCGGTCCGGCCCGGCGGCGTCGACGGCCGCGATCACGCGTGGATACAGCTCCAGGGCCGCGGCGTTCTCGCGGCGCTTCACGAGCCGGTAGGGGTCCGGCCAGCCGTGCCGGTCCAGCAGCCCCTGGCGGAAGCGGCAGAGGTCGATGGTGTGGACCGGTCCGCCGCGGGCCGCCAGATCGAGGAAAGGCTGCATGCCCCGGCGGTACTCCTGCAGGAACGCCGCCCACCGGCGGTCGAAGTCCTGGCCTCCCAGGCCGTCCTCGCGGAGATGCGGTTCGATCCGGCCGGGGAAGGTCGCGAACAGGTTCAGCCAGTGGGCCCGATCGTCGGCCCGTTCGACGATGTTCCACTCCGACACGCGATAGCGGGTCGGATGACGCAGTTGACACAGCACCGGCATGCTTTCAGGGCCCCCCAGGCCAAGCCTGCCCCCACCGGCGGATCGGCGGTCCGGACGAACGGCTTTTTCAGACGCCGGCGTCCTTCGGGCCCCCGGCATCCCCGTCATCGACCATGTCGTCGGGGATCGGAATCGGGCGGCCCTCGCGGTTCACGCAGGCCAGCACGCTGGAGGCCTCGCACAGCAGCAGGCCGTCGCGGTACAGGCGGTAGGCGTGATCGATGCGGGCCCGCGTCTGCCGCGTGATCCGCACGTTGAGCCGCAGGACGTCGTCATAGACCGCCGGCCGGCGGAAGCGGCACTCCAGCCGGGCCACGACGAACAGCACGCCGGCGGCCTCGAGGTCGCGGTAGCGGCGCCCCGAGGCGCGCAGCAGCTCGGTGCGGCCCATCTCGAAGTATTCGAAGTACCGCGAGTGGTGCAGGAAGCCCATGGGGTCGCACTCGGCGTAGCGGACCCGGATTTCGATGTCGGTTTCCCTGACGTTCATCGCCGGCCGAAACCCCCGGAAACGGGAAAAGGGTCATGATAACCGCCCGGGCGGCGGCGCAGAAGGACGCGGGGCCGCCTTGATCTTGGCGAGAGGCCCGGCGATGATCCGGCACGCGCCATCGCCCCCCGGCCGTTCCGCCGGCGGGCGGCGGCCGACAGACCGGCGCACCGGTCCGGGAATCCCCAGGTTTCCCGAAGAGGCCGGGGGCGACCATCCGAAAGCAGGGCATCATGATGCGTTCGCACCGGCTGAGCCCGTGGATCAGTGCATTTCTGGCGATGTTGCCGTCCGTGGCGCCGGCTCAGGAGTCCTCATCACCCTCCTCCGCGCCGGCGGACGACCCGCGGCGGGCGGTGGTCAAGATCTTCGCCTCGCAGTCGCCGCCGAACATGTTTCAGCCGTGGCGGATCACCCCGCCGACCGAGGCTACCGGCTCGGGTGTGATCATCGCCGGCGGACGGGTGTTGACCAATGCCCACGTGGTGAACCACGCCCAGCAGATCTACGTCCAGATCCACGAGTCTTCCGAGAAGCTCGACGCCGAGATCGAGTTCATCTCCGACGAGTGCGATCTGGCCACGCTGCGGATCGAGGACGCCGATGCGCTGCGCGACGTCCGACCGCTGGAACTGGCCGATGAGCTTCCGCCGCTGAAGGCCAAGGTCAACGTGCTGGGCTATCCCACCGGCGGCGACACCCTCAGCGTGACCGAGGGCGTGGTCTCGCGGATCGAATACGTGCCCTACTATTTCGACACCGCCGCGCTGCGGATCCAGGTGGACGCGGCCGTGAATCCCGGCAACAGCGGCGGCCCCGGCGTGGTGGACGGCAAGGTCACGGGCATCGTCTTCAGCAAGTTCACCGAGGGCGAGAACATCGGCTATCTCATCCCCGCCGAGGTCATCCGCCATTTTCTGGAGGACTGGGCCGACGGCGACTACGACGGCTTTCCCCAGCTGGGGCTCGGCTGGGCGACGCTGGAGAACCCCTCGCTCCGCGAGTACCTCAAGGTCGACCGCTCGGTGACCGGCACCGTGGTGCACCGCGTCAACCGCGACGACCTGGGCGACCTCATCCGCCCCTGGGACATCGTCACCCACATCGACGGCACGGCCATCGACAACCTCGGCATGGTGCCGATCGCCGAGGGCGTGCGGGTCTTCGCCGGCTGCCTGGTGTCGCGCAAGACCGTCGGGGACAAAGTGCGGCTGGGGCTGATCCGCGACGGCACGCGCCGGGAGGTCGAGGTCCCGACCATCAGCCGCATCCCCCAGGTCTTTCGCCGGATGAGCGGCCCGAGGCCCTCCTACTTCATCTACGGCGGGCTGGTCTTCACTCCGGCGACGTCCGACCTGCTCAAGGCCGCCGGGGCCAACGCGTTCGCCTTCATGGGCCTGCGCGGCACGATGCTGCCGCGCTACATGCGGGCCCGGCCGGAGTTCGAGGACCAGGAGCTGGTGGTGCTCTCCTGCCCGATCCTGCCGCACCGGATCACCAAGGGCTACGCCATCACCCCGCTGTCGGTGGTGACCCACGTCAACGACCGGCCGGTGCGCAACCTGCGGCATCTGATCGGGCTGATCCGCGAGAACCGCGAGGATTTCATCGTCCTGCGCTTCGAGGAGGACCACGAGGAGAAGGTCGTGCTCCAGCCGGCGCTGGTCGAGAAGTTCATGCCCGAGATCCTGGAGAACAACAACATTCCGGCGGCCTGCTCGAGCGATCTGCGCGACGTCTGGCCGCGGTAAGCCTCGGATGGGAGAATCGTGTCATGATGAACCTGATCGCCGCCGCCGTGCTGCTCCTGCCGGCCGCCGCGCCCCGGACCGCCCCGGCGGCGCCCAGGCCCAACATCATCCTGGTGCTGGCCGACGACCTGGGCTACGGCGGCCTGGGCTGCTACGGGTCCGTCCGGGTCGCCACGCCCCGGCTCGACCGCCTGGCCGCCGAGGGCATCCGCTTCACGCAGTTCTATGCGGGCAGCACCGTTTGTGCGCCCTCGCGCTGCTGCCTGATGACCGGCCTGCACACCGGCCGGGCCCGGATCCGCGGCAACGGCACCGTGCCGCTGCGGCCGGAGGACCTGACCGTCGCCGAGGTGCTCCGGAAGGCCGGCTACGCCACCGGCGCGGTCGGCAAGTGGGGGCTGGGCGAGGAGGACTCCACCGGCATCCCCAACCGTCAGGGGTTCGACGAGTGGTTCGGCTTCCTCAACCAGGTGCACGCCCACAACTACTACCCGGAGTTCCTCTGGCGGAACACGCGGATGGTCTCCATGCCCGGCAACCTCGGCGGCCAGCGGCGCGAATACGCCCACGACCGCTTCACCGACGAGGCCCTGGCGTTCATCGACCGGCACCACCGCGGCGGGCCGTTCTTCCTCTACCTGGCCTACACCATCCCCCACGCCAACAACGAGCGGCAGCACGACACCGGCAACGGCATGGAGGTGCCCGACTTCGGTTCGTATGCCGACCGCGACTGGAGCGAGCCCCAGAAGGGCTACGGCGCAATGATCGAGCGGATGGACCGCGACGTCGGCCGGCTCGTCGATCGCCTCCGCGAGCTGGGCATCGACCGGCGGACGCTGGTGCTGTTCACCAGCGATAACGGTCCGCATGCCGAGGGCGGCTACGAGCCGGGGTTCTTCAACGCCGCAGGACCGCTGCGCGGCATCAAGCGCGACCTTTACGAGGGCGGCATCCGGGTGCCGATGATCGCCTGGTGGCCGGAATCGGCTCCGGCCGGGACAGTCAGCGACCACGTCTGGGCGATGTGGGATTTTCTGCCCACCGCCGCGGAGCTGGCCGGAGCGGAGATTCCGCCGGACCTGGACGGTCTGTCCATGGCGGCGGCCTTGCTGGGCAGGTCCCCGCTCCGGCACGAGTACCTCTACTGGGAATTCCACGAACGCGGCTTCCATCAGGCGGTGCGATCCGGCGATTTCAAGGCCGTGCGCCACAACCTCGGGCCCGTCGAGCTTTACGACCTGGCCGCCGACCCGTCCGAGACGACGGATATCGCCGGGCGGCACCCCACTGTCGTGGCCGGGATGCAGGCCCGGATGGACCAGGCCCGCACCGATTCCCCCGATTGGCCGGTCCGGCCCGCCACTGGCGGCTGAATATCGCCCGGGCCGGGTCCGCAGGCCGACCTTCGCCGCCGTCCGAGCCGCAAACCCTGCGGCCGGCGAATGCTGGAGTTCTCCGTACGGTCGGCGGCGGACCACACAAGCTAAACAGGTTTAGATGGCCGTTCTCCGAATCCTCAGGTCTTGCAATCCCCGGGCCGATCGTATAAAAGAGAAGCGGGCGTGGCGTCATCTCGCCCGGGGGGAGGCCAGACGCGGCATCGGCGGACGGGGCGTCGGCCGGGCGCGAACGACAGGCGATCAACGCCGGGGGCTGGTGTTTTCCCTTCTTCACCGGCGGCGGAGGCAGGATCATGGCCGGCGGATCGGTTCAAGGGCATCGGCGCGCCGCCCGGCGCGGATTCACACTGATCGAAGTGCTGGTCGTCGTGGCGATCATCGCCCTGCTGGTGGCCATTCTGTTGCCGGCGATGGCCCGGGCCCGGGCCCAGGCCCGCAACACCCTCTGCCAGTCGAACCTCAAGATGCTGACCACGGCCTTGATCGCCTATTCCGCCGAGAACGCCGGCCGCCTTCCCGGCGGGGGCAAGGACAACAACGCCGACTGGCTGGGCGGGGCCAACAACAACGGCCGCACGACCTTCGGGCGCAAGCCGCAGGACGGCACGATCTTCCGGCGTCACATGGGGGGGCGGGCCGCGGCCTACGTCTGTTCCGACCACAAGCCCCACGAGCAGCCCATCGATCCGGTGACCGCCAAGCCCGTCGCGCCGATCGCCTACAGCTACACCCTGCACGGCATGCTGACCGGGGCGAAGACCGAGATGCTCGCCGGCTCGCACTACCCGGCGGCGCCGGACTTCAACCGCAACGACCACACCGGCCGGGACATGCGGGCCTTCGAGGGCGTGCCTCTGCTGATCGAGGAGGATCTGGCCAACAGCGCCGCCTCGCAGTACAACGACAGCAACTGGCTGGCATTCGACTCGCTTATTCCGCGGCATCCCAGCCTGGGCACCCGGGCCGCCGGCACGAGCAACATGGCCTTTACCGACGGCCACGTCAACCGCGTGGGGTTCCAGCGGGTGCCCTGGGAGACCGGCATCGCGGTGGACACCGTCAAGAAGAACTACTTCACGGCTCATGCCCTCTGCGTCCGGACCACCGGCCGCAAGTGGATCACCGGCCGGTCCTTTACCGGCGGCGGCCGCTACGGCGACATCCACAAGAAGACCGAGCAGAACCCCCCGCAGCACTGAGGATCCTTCCCGTCGGCCGGTCAGTCAACGCCCGAGGGCGGCCCAGGCATGACGCAGCGCGCCACCCGGTTCGAAAGGTCGACCGCGCGCGGGGAGCGTCAGCGCTCGGTTATGATGCGCGTCGGTCCGCTTGATCCCTGCGGCGGAGCTTCCAGGAAGCTCCTTGCCGCCGTTTTTCGGAGGCGATTCCTCTTCTGTTTGAAGTTTGACTGTAATCGGGGCCGGTTTTCCGGTCTGAAATACGGGAAAAACGGGCTCACGGGGGCGCTTGCGTGGGGATATACTCAGTAGGAGGGCCGTCGGGATCCCTGAGCCCGCCGAGGAGTCGCCCGAGTCACTTGCCGACGGGCATCGGAGGCGATTGGGGGACGCGACCGGGGCGGCCTGGTTCCAGACGATTTAAATGTTTTAGCGCCCTTTCGGGGATTGACATGGGCTTGGGCGTTGTGGTAGCATGCGGATAGTGCAACGTCGCGCCGGAGGAGGCCTGGAGGAGGAGCAGGCGGCGCGGCGGACCGGGATGCATGTGGTGGGGTCGAGAAGTCAACGCGGTCGGATGGTTTCGGGGTGAGCTTGACGATCCGAGCCGCGGCCTGAACGACGCAGGCGGAAACAAGATCGATCCCACCGGCGATTCCGGCACAGATCTCTGCAGTTCATGACGGCAAGTCCGACCGATTCGGCGAGTGCCCGATGAGGTCGATCGAGCGAAGGCCTGACCGGCTTGGAAGGATGGCCGGCAAGGCCGGGCGGTTTGACGCGGACGACGCCGACGGCGGCACGTGAAAAACGGGGCCGGGATCGAGAGCAGGTCATCGCCCACCTACCTGGCTTTCGAAAACGGCTCAGGGCTTCGCGGGGTCGCGGAAGGCATCCGATGCAGGAAACCGTCGGCATGCCGGTATCAGGAGAAGGCGGCACGCCGGCCCGAAAGGAGGGTGCGGACGGGAACAGACACGTCGGGATTTGGAGGAGCAATTCAGGCTTTGTGATGTAGGTTTCAGTTCAACCTGTTTTGTGAGGAGGAAAACGATGAAGAAGGCAATTGGTATTCTGGCGATCTTGGCGATCGCGGCCACGGCCCAGGCGGCGGTGTACACCGGCCCGTGGCTCCTGACGTGGGACTTCAGCAACGGCACTCAGGGCTGGACCAAGGTGGCCGGCCCCGGCTACTGGGTTGATCCGAATAACGAGCCCAACGGCCCGATGCTGCCGGACGGCGGCGTTTCCGGCGCCGGTGCCCAGAACCTCTACAGCCCGGACGGAACCCGCTGGCAGTACACGCTGTCCACGCAGTACAACGAGTGGGTTCTGCAAGCGGACTTCTACGTCCCGAACCTCATGCCGCTGAACATCCATAGTGACCTGCCGGGCAACGGCATCCAGGGCACCGGCGTTGGTGCGATCAACCAGTACGGCAAGTGGATCGGCGCCGGCGGCCGGGGCAACCCGGACGGCGTGCGGGTCAAGGACAAGGCCTGGGACAACAATAACAGGGAGCGCAGCTGGCTGATGGCTGAGGACGGCGTGCCCAAGGCCAACATGTGGGACAAGTGGGTCACCATTCAGCTCATGTACAACTGGCAGGGCAGCGGCAAGTTCACGGCCGCAGTGTACACGCCCTGGGACAGCCCCGTGCACAACGGGCCGGGCTGGTATGAGTTCGCCCAGTATGATATCCACCCGAATGCGGCCGACCGGCTCTACCAGATTATCCAGATCGGTGCCGTGGTGCCGGATGCTTCCTCCTGGACGCAGACGCAGATCGACAACGTGAAGTTCGTCCCCGAGCCGGCGGCCCTGCTGCTGCTGGGTCTGGGCACGATCCCGATGCTGCGTCGTCGTCGTGCGTGACGAAGTGACACCTCTGAAGGTCGGGTAACCGGCCGACAGGACCTTGCGAAACAGGCCGCGGTGAGTGATCGCCGCGGCCTGTTTCCTTGCGCCCGGCATGTTCGGCAAATCCGGAGGGCCCCGCGCGGTCGGGGCCGCAACATGCGTCCGGAGGGCCCCGCTC
>CALLOB010000121.1 GCA_938005315.1 uncultured Phycisphaerae bacterium | reverse complement strand
GGTGAGCAGGCCGCAGGCCAGCGCCACCGCGACGATGCTGGCCACATAGATCAGCAGGCAACGCCGCCCCAGCTCGCGGGCCACCACGACCATGGTGGTGGCGTTGGTCGCCGGGCCGACCAGCAGAAACACCAGGGCCGTGCCCGGGCTGAGTCCCTTGGCGATCAGAGCCGCGGCGATCGGGGTCGAAGCGGACGCGCAGACGTAGATGGGCAACGCCACGAGGATCGCCAGGGCCATGCCCGCCGGCCCGGCGGCGATCCGTCCATCCAGCAGCCCGGGGGGCAGGGCTGCCGACACCAGCCCGGCCAGCACGAAACCCAGGGCCAGCCAATGTCCCAGGTCGGTGAACATGGTCAGGAAGCCGTAAGCCAGGCCCTCGCGCAGCCGCCTGCCGGCCGTGGTTTTGTCGGGCCGTTCGCGCGTGACCGGGATTTGAGGTCCGGATTCTCCGCCGCAGTAGGAGGGGGCAACGGCGGATGGTCCCCGGCCGCAGCAGGACGGGGCCGGCTCACGAGGTTCCGGTGAGCCGGCTCGAGGCGGCGGGTCGGGGTCCAGGCGGCGGATCGTCAGCCCGGCGACGACGGCGGTCAGGACGGCGGCCACGGGGCGAATGACGGCCATGGCCGGTCCGAGCAGGGCGTAGGTGACGGAGACGGAATCGACGCCGGTTTCCGGCGTGCTGATGAGGAAGCCGGCAGTGGCGGCCTTGGAGGCCCCGCGGCGTCTGAGGGCCGAGGCCACGGGGATGACGCTGCAGGAACACAGCGGCAGGGGGGCGCCCAGCAGCGCCGCCTTCAGCACGCTGCCCGCCCCGCTGCCGCCGAGGTGGGCGGCGATGCGATGCACCGGGATCCAGGCGTGCAGCAGCCCGGCCAGGAAGAAGCCGGCCAGCAGCCAGGGGGAGGCCTCGAGGACCACATCCCTGGTTTGGCCGGCCCACTCGATCAGGAAAGACCAGACTGTCGTCACTGGGCACCTCTAAACTGAATACGGCGTATTGTAGCGCGTCACCAGCGGGTACCGCCGCCGTCGGGTAGCGCCGTCGTGTTGCGGACGGGGCCCGTCGTGTTGCGGACGGGGCGCGGCGGCTTCCGGCCCGCGTGCCGGACGGCCTGCGGGAAGCGGGGCGCGGTTTCTTGATGCCCCGGTGGGTCTGACGTTAGGATACGGACCCCCGGTGACGTGCGGCGCGCCTCCCCGGCCGGGGGGCCGCCGGAGGGGTCCGGCCAGGCCGGTGCAGCCCGAATTCCCCGAAGTGAAGCCCGCGATGATGGCCCGACGACACAAAAAGCTCGGCGAAATCCTGCTGGAGTGGAAGGTCATCGACGCCAAGGCGCTCAAGGAGGCCCTGGTTTACGCCCAACAGACCAACAAGCGGATCGGCGATGCTCTGGTGGAGATGGAACTCTGCAGCGAGGACGACGTCACCAAGGCCCTGGCCGCTCAGTTCGACATGGAGTACATCGACATCGACAAGACCCAGGCCGTCGGGGCAAACATCGGCCTGATCCCGGCGAAGATCATTAAGGAGCACCAGGTGCTCCCGCTGGGGGAGGAGAACGGGCGGCTGAAGGTTGTCATCGGCGACCCGCTGCGGCTGGACACCCTCGACCTGCTGCGCTTCCGGCTGAACCCCAACATCGAGGTCTCGCTGGCCCCGCCGCGCAAGATCGCCAGGTTCATCGACACGTTCCTGGGCGACAGCTACAACCAGGAGCTCAAGGACACGGTCGCGAGCATCGACGCGAGCATCGATGCCAGCATCGACAAGAGCATCGACATCGATCCGGACTCCGAGGCGGTGATGGCCATCGCGGGCGAGGATCTGCAGGCTCCGATCATCAAGCTGATCAACCGGTTGATCAGCGAAGCGGTGCGGATGCGGGCCAGCGACATCCACGTGGAGCCGATGGCCAACCGGGTGCGGGTGCGCTACCGCATCGACGGCGTCTGCCAGGAACGGGAGCAGATCCCCAAGAGCGTGCAGGGCGCGGTCCTGGCCCGGCTGAAGCTCATGTCCGGCATCGACATCGCCGAGAAGCGGGTTCCGCAGGACGGCCGCATCAAGATGAAGATCGGCGGGCAGGACATCGATTTCCGGGTCAGTTCCTGTCCGACCTACCACGGCGAGAGCGTGGTGCTGCGTATCCTGCGGCCGGACTCGGTGCGGGTGGGCATCCACGCCCTGGGCTTCGAGGAGGACAACTATCAGGCCTTCATGCGGATCATCAGGCGGCCCAACGGCATCTTCCTGGTCACCGGGCCCACCGGCTCGGGCAAGACCACCACGCTGTACTCGGCGCTGCAGGAGCTCAACCGCCCGGACCGCAAGATCATCACCGCCGAGGATCCGGTGGAGTACAACTTCCCGGGGATCAACCAGTGCCAGGTCCGCGAGGACATCGGTCTGACCTTCGCCAAGATCCTCCGCGCGATGCTGCGGCAGGCGCCGAACATCATCCTGGTGGGCGAGATCCGCGACCTGGAGGTCGGCGAGGTAGCCATCCAGGCCGCCCTGACCGGCCATCTGGTGTTCAGCACTCTGCACACCAACGACGCCCCCAGCGCCCTGACCCGGCTGATCGACATGGGCATCAAGCCCTTCCTGGCGGCCAGCGCGGTGCAGGCCATCATGGCCCAGCGGCTGGTCCGGGTGTTGTGCGAGGAGTGCAAGGCCGACGACCCGGCGCCCAATGAGCGGGCGATGTTGGCCATCGGGCTGACGCGGGAGGAGATCGGAGATCGCACGCTCAAGCGCGCCGTGGGCTGCCGGCGGTGCAACAACACCGGCTTCCGGGGACGCCTGGGCATCTTCGAGATGCTGTCGATGACCAACGAGATCCGGGAGCTGGCCTTCAACCGGGCCCCCACCAGCCAGATCCGCCAGGCCGCCCGGGCTTCGGGTATGCGGACCCTCGTCGAGGACGGCAAGCTCAAGATCCTCAAGGGGATCACCACGGTGGAGGAGGTCGCACGACACGCTCAGGCCGAGGGCATCCTCATCGACGAGTGATGCCGCGGCCGGGAGCGGCTGGAGGACGACGGGCGGATGGGCACGCTGCACATCGATCGTATTCTGGAAACCTGCATCAAGCGGGGAGCCTCGGACATCCACCTGACGGTCGGGCGCCCGCCGGTGCTCCGGTTGCACGGCCACCTGCGCTCCCTGGAGACCAAGGTGCTGGAGCCGGAGGACACCGTCTCGCTGATGAAGGCCATAACTCCGGAGCGCAACCAGCAGGAGCTCCAGGAGGAGGGCGGCACCGACTTCGGGTTCGCGTTCGGCGAGGCCGGCCGGTTCCGCGTCAGCGTCTTCCGGCAGAAGGGCAACCTCGCCATCGTGTTGCGCCTGATCCCCTCCAGGCTGCTGACCTTCGAGGAGATCGGCCTGCCCAAGATCTGCGCCGCCCTGTGCCGCCGGCCGCGCGGGTTGTTCCTGGTCACCGGGCCGACCGGCTCGGGCAAGACCACCACCCTGGCCTCGATGCTCAACTACATCAACGAGAACTTCGACCGCCACATCGTGACCATCGAGGAACCGATCGAGTACTACCACCGGCACAAGAAATCGATTTTCAACCAGCGCGAGGTCGGCAACGACGTTCCCAGCTTCGCCGAGGCCCTGCGCCGCGTGCTGCGCCAGGACCCCGACGTGATCCTGGTCGGCGAGCTGCGTGACCTGGAGACCATGGAGGCGGCGATCCGGGCCGCCGAGACCGGCCACCTGGTGTTCTCCACCGTGCATACCACCGGCTGCCAGGGCACGGTCAACCGGATCGTCGACGCCTTCCCCCACGAGCAGCAGGAGCAGATCCGCGTCCAGCTGTCGACCAACCTGATCGCGGTCCTCTCCCAGGCCCTGTGCCCGCGCCTGGAGAAAGGCATGGTGGCGGCCTATGAGTTCATGGTCGTCACGCCGGCGATCGCCAATCTGATCCGCGAGAACAAGACCTTCCGCATCGACTCGAGCATCCAGACGGGCAAGAAGTACGGCATGCAGCTGCTCGACGAGCATCTGCTCAAGCTCTACATGGACAAGATCATCTCGGCCGAGGAGGCGGTGGACAAGGCCCGCAACCCCGGCGAGATGGAGGCCAAGATCGAGGCGGTGGACCGCGGTCTGCCGCTCAGCGAGGCCTTCGGAAGCACCCTCGGCAAGTCCGAGAAGGACAGGGAAGAGCCGGACGCCTCCGCGGGCAAGGCCTGAACCGCCTCGACCCGCTCACCGGAGAGAACACCATGACCCACCGCACAAGCCCGGGAAGTCAGCCGTCGGAGGTTCCGGGGGAGGCCTCGAGGCCCGGCGACCGTCCGGGCGCGGCCCCGCCCCGGCGCCCGCTTCCCAGACGCGAGGCCGGCAGGATGCCCCCCATCAGCCAGCTTCGCGGACGGACCCTCGGCCGCATCCTGATCAAGATGGGCAAGCTGACCCGCACCCAGGTCGGCGAGGCCCTGGAGATCCAGAAGTCCAGGCACGGACCCATCGGCCAGATCCTCACCGAGCTGGGCTACGTCACCGAAGCCGATGTCCAGCTCGCCCTGGCCGCCCAGGTCGGCATGGAGCCCGTCGAGCTGAGCAAAATCGACGTGCCCGCCGAAGTCATCGCCATGATCCCCGCCCAGGCGGCCTACACCTATCGCGTGATCCCCCTGGACTACGAGCCCTCCACAAAGCTGCTGACCATCGCGGTCGACAGCCCGTCGAACTTCCGGGCGACCGACGACCTCAAGACGCTCATGGGCTTTCAGGTCCGGGCCTGCATCGCCACCCGCGAGGAACTGGACGTCGCCCTGAGCCGCTACTATCCCGAGGACGCCGCCGAGAGCATCGGCGACCTGATCGAGAAGATCTCCAGCGACGAGGACCTCGCCAAGTTCCAGGGCCGCGGCGAAAGCCTGGACCTCGAGGACCTCAAGGAGATGGCCGACTCCAACCCGGTCAAGAAACTCCTCAACCTCGTGCTCCTCCAGGCGATCCGCGACAAGGCCAGCGACATTCACTTCGAGCCTTTCGAGAACGAGTTTAAGATGCGCTACCGCATCGACGGCGTTCTCTATGCCATGGTCCCGCCGCCCAAGCACATCGCCATGGCCGTCGCCAGCCGCATCAAGGTCATGGCCAACCTCGACATCGCCGAGCGGCGGCTGCCCCAGGACGGCCGCATCGAGCTGCAGGTCGGGGGCAACCCGGTGGACCTGCGCGTCAGCGTCCTGCCGACCATGTTCGGCGAGAGCGTGGTCATGCGCGTGCTCGACCGGTCCAACGTCATGCTCGACCTGCGCCGCATCGGCCTGCGCGACGACGACCTGCGGGTGGTCGAGCAGCTGATCCACAAGCCCAACGGCATCATCATCAACACCGGTCCGACCGGATCCGGCAAGACCACGACGCTATATGCCGCGCTGCACGAGCTCAACAAGATCGACACCAAGATCCTGACCGCCGAGGACCCCGTCGAATACGACATCGACGGGCTCTGCCAGTGCCAGATCAACCCCGAGGCCGGGCTGACCTTCGCCCGCTGCCTGCGCAGCTTCCTGCGGCAGGACCCCGACGTGATCCTGGTCGGCGAGATCCGCGACCTGGAGACCGCCCAGATCGCCGTGCAGGCTTCGCTCACCGGTCACCTCGTGTTCACCACCCTGCACACCAACGACGCCCCTTCGGCCATCGCCCGTCTGGTCGACCTGGGGGTCGAGCCGTTCCTCCTGACGGCCACGCTGGAAGGCATCATCGCCCAGCGGCTGGTGCGCAGGATCTGCGACAACTGCAAGGACGAGTTCCATCCCACTGAAGAAATGTTGATGGAGCTTGATCTCAAGCCCGAGGATGTGGCCGGCCAGACGTTCATGTACGGCCGGGGGTGCGACTACTGCAACAACACCGGCTACAAACGGCGAATGGGGCTGTTCGAGATCATGCTGCTGGACGACGCGATGCGGCAGCTGATCATGGACCGGGCCTCGACCAACGTACTGAGAGCCGCGGCCCGCAAGAAAGGCATGCGGACGCTGCGTGAGTCGGGGCTGCTGGCCATCGCCGAGGGGCTGACCACCATCGAGGAGGTCGCCAAGGAAACTATGATGGAGAGCGACTGACCCTGGTTTCGGGGAAGACCACGGCCGACCGGGGTTTCGCGAAAAACCACAGCCCTCAACCCAAACCTATAGGGGGGCGGCAACGCCGGCGGCATCCGCACCCCCGGGCCGCAGAGGCCGCCCTCGACCGCCAAGGGGTAAAAGGGCCGTCGATCCGATGCCGGAGCTTAACGGGTCCCTGAACCCGCAGGGGGGCTGCTGCAAGCGGGTGCCGGTCCGACTGGTGAATGCCCGGCCCGGCACCCGGGTAGTGTCGGATCGTCTCGTCGTCTCGATCCTTGGGGGTCTTCGGATGCGTGGCCCCCGGACCCGGGGGCACCGGGCCGTCTCGGCGATCCGGGTGAAACGTGTAGCCGCGTGGCCCCCAAACCGGGGAGGTATCGGAACCGGGGAGGTATCGGACCGGGTCCGGGCGGGAATCTGGAGGGTCGCGCGGCGCCGGCGCCCGATCAGCGGGCGCCGAAAACCCCGACCATCTGGCCGGAGTCTCTTGGTGGCCGATACAATTCCGGTGGACAGGCGGGTTTAGCCGCCGCAACGGCGGGTCTTGCCTGGCTCGGGTGACCCGCCGAGGTCGTTATCCGTCGGGTCACGGACCGTCGGAGCGGTCTTACTTCCGGCCGCTCCCTGTGGAGCGTGTTCATGGCGACTTTCCTGTACGAGGCGATGAACCAGTCGGGCCAGGAGGTCAAGGACACCATCGAGGCCCAGTCCACCGAGGAAGCCCTTGGAAAGATCCGTAGCCTGGGTTACTACCCGGTGAAGATCCGCCAGAAAGGCGGGCGGCGGGCGGCCAAGGCCGCGGCCGGGCCGATCGACCTCAAAAAGAAGAAGGCCCGGGTTGGTTTCGGGCGGGTCAAGCAGAAGGACATCGTCCAGCTGACCCGGCAGCTATCCACTCTGCAGGACGCCGGTCTTCCCATCCTGCGCAGCCTGCGCATTCTGGAGCAGCAGCAGAAGGCCGGGTTGCTCAAGTCGATCCTGCGGAACGTCGGGGACGACATCGAGGGCGGTTCGACTCTGTCGGAAGCGATGGCGCGCAACCCCAAAGCGTTCGACCGGTTGTACTGCAACATGGTGGCCGCCGGCGAGACCGGCGGCGTGCTGGACACCATCCTCCAGCGTCTGGCCGACTTCATGGAGAAGGCCCAGCGGCTGAAGCGCAAGGTCGTCGGGGCGATGATCTACCCCAGCGTGGTGATCACCTTCGCGGTGCTGATCGTGGCGGGCATCATGGTGGCGGTGGTGCCGAAGTTCAAGGAGATCTTCAAGGACTTCGGCAGCGAGCTTCCGGCCCTGACGATGTTTCTGATCAATCTCTCGGAGTGGTTCGTCCACGGCAAGCCGCCGGGCATCGTGATCCTGGTGCTCTCGCCGATCGTCTTTTTCCTGATGATCAAGCTGATCCGCAAGAGCCAGTCGGGACGTTACGCCGTGGACCTGGTGCTGCTGAAGATCCCGATCCTGGGCAAGATCCTGGGCAAGTCCTCGATCGCCCGCTTCACCCGCACGCTGGGCACGCTGCTGGCGGCCGGCGTGCCGATTTTGGAGGCGATCAACATCACCCGCGAGACCTCCGGCAACGAGGTCTACGCCCGGGCCCTGGGCAGCGTCCACGACGAGATCCGCGAGGGCGAGTCCTTCGCCAACCCGCTGCGGGCGGCCAAGATCTGCGACGGGCTGGTGATCAACATGATCGACGTCGGCGAAGAGACCGGCGACCTCGACAAGATGCTCATCAAGATCGCCGACAACTACGACGAGGAAGTCGAGACGCTGGTCGACGGGCTGGTGAGTCTGCTGGAGCCGATCATGGTCGTGGTGCTGGGCGGCATCGTCGGCTTCATCGTCATCGCCCTGTTCCTGCCGCTGGTTCACCTGATCAACGCGGTGTCCAGCGGAGGTTGAGCCGTCCGAAGGATCGGCGAGGCGAGGGACAGCCGATCCGGGGGTGCCGCGCCGGGACTCGCCGGCCGCGGAGGTCGCGGGCCGGGCGGCCGGTGGCCGCCGGGTCCGGCAGGTCCCCGGGCGGCGAAGCGCCGCCGTATGAGCCGCAAGGAGTGCCGTCATGCCCCGCAACAGGTGGTCTTGCCGGAGCGTCGGCCGACGCCCGGGTTTCTCGCTGGTCGAACTGCTCACCGTCGTGGGCATCATCGCCCTGCTGATCGGGATCCTCATCCCGGCCCTGAACTCGGCGCGGGTCAATGCCCGCAAGGCCGCCAGCGGCCAGACCCTCAAGGCCGCGGCGGCGGGGCTGGAGATGTTTCACAAGGAGTTCGGCGCGTACCCCGAATCGCGCCGCCGGCTGGACCCGCTGATCCGGATCCCCGTCAGCCAGGACGATGGCCGGCCTCTCGACGGCGCGCACTGGCTGGCCCGGGCCCTGGCCGGGCACGATCTGGCGGGCATTGACGTCAGCGGCGACCTGCTCAAGGACCGCGTCGGCGGGGGGCTGGACTGGTCCAACCCCCAGGTCCGGGCCCGCTACGAGGATGCCCGCAGCCGCCGCCCGCGGTACATGGACAAGACCGAGCTGTTCAAACGCGACGTCGAGATCGGTACCGGAGGCCCGGGCACCGGCCGTTACGTGGTGATCGATGCCTTCGAGTTTCCGGTGCTGTACTACCGGGCCAACGCCCGGGCGAAGTCCTTCGCCGGTCCCGGAACCACGCTGAATGAGCCCTATGTCTACGTCCAGTGCGACAACGGCGACATCACCGGCGCCGACGGTTGCGACATCGACGACTGGTGGAACTTCGCGGGCAAGCCTCGCCGCCACGGCCTGGGCATCGCGGTGTGCATGAACGGCGGGGTCCCGGACTGCGAGGTGAAGGCCGACAACTGTTCGACCGCCAGCCCCAGGCACCAGGGCCGGACTTTCGCGGGCTACGTCCATGACGAACACGTGCGGCAGGGGGCCGGCAGCGCGAACTTCAACGTGCTCAGGCCGGTCAACCCGGAGACGTACCTGCTGATCTCCCCCGGGGCCGACGGGCTGTACGGAACGCTGGACGACGTGAAGAACTTCTGACCGGCCGGCGGCGCGGGGTGCGTCGGCCCGGCCGGGGGCGTTTGAGAAGGAATGAGCGGCGGCCGGCGGCTCGGAGCCGGCCGGGCGGTTTCCGCCGAGGCATGAATCATGGTGACCAGGATACGGATTCGACGGGCCTTCTCCCTGACGGAACTGCTGGTGGTGATCGGGATCATCGCCCTGCTGGCGGCCATGGCCCTGCCGGCTTTGAGCCGGGCACGCAATGCCGCCCGCGAGGCTTCCACGCAGGCGACGATCAACGTCATCGAGCAGGGCGCCGAGCAGTTCCGGCTGGACGCCCAGCTCGGCGGGGCCTACCCGCCCTCCTATTACCTCGCTCCGGCGTCCGGGCCGCCGGGTCCGGGACCGGGGGTCATCAGTCCGCACAATAACAACCAGACCATCGCGGTGGGGGGGGCCAGCCTGATCGTCTGGGCGACCGCCGGGGCTGACCTGCTGGGATCGCCGGGTTTCCGCGACCTCAACGGGCGCGACGGCATGCCTCCGGCCGGTCCGGTGCGCGTGGCTTTCAACGGCCTGGTGCCCTGGCGGGACGACACCTTCGCCGACATTGACAATCCGCTGGGGCTCTATTCTCTGTACGGCCCCGCGGCGGGTTCCAACGCCGGCAAGCCCATGCACCCGCGCAACTTCTACGGCGTGGACGTCGCCAAGATGAGCTTCCCGAAACGCCAGGGCGACGAGTTCATCGTGCCGGCGGTGACCAACGGCGTGACGCTGCGATCGTTGTGCTATCTGGACGCCTGGGGGCAGCCGATCCTCTACTACCGGGCCAACCCGATGGCGGCGGCCCTGGCCGGCGACCAGCTCGGCGGCAATTGCGTGGGCATCTACAACGGCAGCGACAACTGGAACATCGCGCCGGTCTCCGGCAGTGCCGTCTTCACCGGCATGGATTTCGGTGCCGGCAACCGGCACTTCTCGAACGTCCGGGAGGACAGCACCGGCACGCTGGGGAATGTCACCAACCCCAACGATTGCCGCGGGTCGTTCGCCTACCGGGTCTGGGATCCGAACGTGACCGTGCGCCCCCAGCCCCAGCGGGCCGAGTCGTTCCTGCTGCTGTCGGCGGGCATCGACGGGCTCTACGGCACCGCCGACGACGTCGGGAACTTCACGATGAACGAGACCAGGAAATGAGCGGGCGCCGGCATTGTATCGCGCGATCCCGGCGCGCGGAGAACGGAGATTTGAGGACGATGGAGAAAGCCCGGGATTGCTGCCTGGCCGTTGAATCCCGCCGACGGAGCGGTCGGAAACTATCCGCGCCCGGGCGGGTTCTGCACCCGCGATTCTCCGTACGACCGGTTTCCCGTGCCATCCGTATCCGCGGCGAAGCCCGCCGTTTCGAGGCTTTCGACCGCCCTGCCTTCACCGTCATCGAGCTGCTGGTGGTCGTGGTGGTGCTGATGATTTTGATGGCCATCGCCCTGCCGATCACCGGCCGGCTGATCGACCGGGGCAAAGCGTCCAACACGCTGGCGACCATGCAGGTGGTCGAAAACGCGATGTCGATCTTTGCGAGCGAGCGGCCGCTGGCCGGCAACTACGCCGTGCTGTGCCCGCAGGACCCCACCAGCAGCGTCAGCAGCCTGTTCGGCACCCTGCCGCCCAGCCCGCTGTCGCGGTACTCGCTGCGACCGGCCCCGGGCGGCGGCTGCCACGGACCGTCGCTGGACGACACCCCGGATACCTGGGCCAAGCTGTACGATCCCCAGCGCGGGCTCATGCGGGCCTGTCTGCCGGACTTCAGTGGCGGCGGGCCCGCCGGGACCGTCGTGCCGCCCAACAACCGGTACATGAGCATCGAGAGCCTGACCCTGTACCTGCGGATGCTCAGCCCGGGGGCCCGGCAGGTGATCGACAAGCTGCCCGACCGCCAGCGGAGCAATCTCGACCAGGACAACATCCGCGTCCGGGTGCCCCAGGAAATGCCCGCCGACACCGATCTCTTCGAGATCAGTGACGCCTGGGGGCGGCCGATGCGCTACTTCGTGCAGGTGCCGTTCGCGGACGCCTCCGGCATCGCCGCCCAGCGGCGCTGGGAGCTGCGCTCGGCCGGGGCCGACGGAGTGTTCGGTGACGGGCCGGAGGCGGGGGGCTGGTTGACGCCGCCGGAGGAGTCGCAACTGCCCGCGGCGGCCGACGACGTGGTGATGATCAGACCGTGACGGCAATCGGAATCGGGAACCAGGCGTTGAGCATCGTGAAAGGGCATTCAGTGAGCGGCGGTCGGCGGCATCCGGCAGCGAGCCGCGGCGGTCGCGGCGCGCCGGCCGGGTCCGCGCCGGTTGCGCGCCGGAGCCCCGGCACATCCTCCTTCCGGGTTTCGGGCGTGCCGTGTTCGGCTCTCCGTCCCACACGTCCGACCCGGGCCCGGGCTTTCACACTCGTGGAGCTCATGGTCGTCGTCGGGCTGATCGTGCTGCTGATCGCCATCGCCGTGCCGGCCGTCGGACCGCTGATGGCCTCCAACCAGCAGGCCCAGGCGGTCAGCACGCTGGCCGGCCTGATCACCACCGCCCAGACCGCCGCCGAAGCCAACGTGACGCCCGTCGCCGTACGGGTCGAGCCGGCTTTCCGGACCGACCGACGCGGGCTGATGGAGGACAGTCTCGGCCACGCGGCCGACGGCAGCGGGGCCTTCGATCCGGCGCGGGCTCCGCGCCTGCTGGGCTACCAGCAGCTGCAACTGCTGATGTTCGCTTCCCGCCGGGTGGATGCCGCCGGCAAAGTGGACATGAACGCCGGTTTGGCCTTCAGCCGGATGCCGGATACCGCGCCCGTGGCCCTGCCCAAGGGCATGTGGCTGGCTCCGGACTACGCGTTGCGCTGGGACGGAAACATGGGCCGGCGCTCGATGACCGAAGCCGATCTGCGAATCGACTACGGAGAGAGGGCCGACCCTGCGGTGACGTGGGAGAACCCCGGGGCCTCGTTCAACGTCATGGACACCTTCTACATCGTGTTCGACCAGTCCGGCGGAAATATGCGTTTCCCGCGCGAGAGGCTGTGGTACTACGACGAGTCCCAGCGACAGGCCGGCGGGAGCGGGCCGCCCCGTCCGCTGCTGTTGTGGCATCCGGATGATGCCGCCCGCGGCGTGCTGGTGTACGACCGCGAGCGTTTCAATGCCTTCGCCCCGACCGACGCCGCGGGGCGCCGGACTTTCCTGGCCTCCAACGCCCGGCCGATCTACGTCAACCGGTCGCTGGGGTCGCTGATCCAGGGAACGCCGGGGCTGGGGCAGTGACGGATGACGAGTCGCGAATTGAGGATCGAGAAGGGACACAGGGCGGTCGGCGGCCTGCGGCCGGTAGCGTCGCGGCGCCGGCGGTGCGCGCCGGCCAGTCGGGGGAGGGTTTGCCGCCCCTCGCGGTTGCCGGTTCTCGATTCCCGGTTCTCAACCCGCCCGGCCTTCTCGCTGATGGAGCTGCTGGTGGCGATCATGATCCTGGGGCTGGGCATGGTCATGGTCGCGACGGTCTTCCCCGTGGGGATGGACATCAGCCGCGACACCATCCAGATGTCCATCAGTCTGACGGCGGCTGACGCGGCCGCGGCCACGCTGGCCCTGCGACTGCCGTCGGAGAGGGAGCTGAACGGCGCGGCGGGCATCGCCCCCGCGCCCATCGGTCTGCCGGAGGTCCCCGACGCCTACGACGCCGATGCGGTCCCGGCCGAGTTGAACGTCTTTGCGCGGGTTTTCACCGAGTCCACGCGCTGGGACGGCGACGCGGCAGTGTACGGACCGGCGGTCGAGCAGGTGGTGAACACCGCTTTTGCCGTGCGGGCCTGGAACCTGCAGGCCGGCGTCGAGCCGGCGCTGGGCGTCCATCTTCCGGTGGCCGAGATTTCGCCCCATATCGACCTCGGCGCGGGAGTCGGCCCGGTACCCCATCGCCTTCATGTGGCCGACCGGGTGTATCCGCCGGTCTCGATCAATGCCTATTACCCGCCGGGAAATCCGATCACCACCGTTGGCGCCGGGCTCTACTACGCGGACACCGACTACTGCCCATCGCATTTCTTTGAGCCCTGGCAGTGCCCGGCGCTGGGCACGTCCGTCGTGGGCAACAGCTACCGGATGTCGCAGGTCGATCTCACGCTCGCGGCGCAGGCGGCGAACAGGCGATATGCCTGGAGCGCGTTCCAGCACAAGCTGGCCCCGCAGGCGGCGCTGCGCAACTTCCTGGCGACCATCGTGGTCACCCACCGCGGCGATCTGACCGAGAGGTATGCCCAGCAGGCCAGCTTGAACAACCCGGCCGTGCCCGGGCTCGTGGTTCCGCAGAATATCGACGACCCCGGAGTGCCGGCCGGCGTCCGCAACGCCATACGGGTGCCCAGCCCGGCGATGCGGGTCAACTACGACGTGCTGTTCCCCGTGCCATGGCTGGTGCAGCTGGAGGGGCTGGACGCGCGTGCCGGGCGGGTGGTGTGCACCGCGGCCGTGGCCGAGCTGCTGCCGCCGGGGTCGATGTTCGTCATCGCCGCCAGCCCGCTCCAGAACGGCTGGCCGGTGCTGCAGGCCGGCACGGCTCGAAAGGTGCTGGGCAACAACTGGCAGCCGGCCGACCGGGCGGTGCGCGGCGATCCCGACGCCCTCCGGCAGCTGGAGATCGTCCGCGGCGGCGAGGACGCCGTCGGACCGGTTCTGGTCTGGGTGTTCCCGCCCCCGATCAAGCGGGCCGGCAACACCTGGGCCTACGGCAGCCGTTCGCCGGTGGTGGGGGTGTTCGTCCGGGAGGTCGCGCCGTGAGCGAGCCGCCGCCGCACGGATGGCCGCACCAAAGGCCCGGCGGGGACGCGGGCGACAAGGTGGTTTTGAGAATGCCACGCAATGTCGTGAACGAGGGAGTGCGAAAGAGCGCCGCGCCGCCTGCCGCGGTCGGCGGGGAAGCCCGCCGTGGCAGGCACGATCATCGCCGACGCGCCGCGCCTGGCGCGCGGCCGGCAGAGGCGCCGGCCGCCACATGCACCTGGCGTTTTCCGTCGTCTCGACATGCGTTTGTCCGGCCGGCGGGGGCGCCGGCCGCTACGGCCCGTGCCATGGCGCTGCACGGTGCGTCGCGCCGGGCGTTCACACTGATGGAACTGCTGGTGTCGGTGGCCATTCTGGCCGGGCTGATGGTGATGGTCGGCACGGTGTTTACGACCGCCACCAGGGCCAGCGGCAAGGCCGCGACATTCACGACCCTGCAGCGCCATCAGCGGCAGGCCCTGGACATGATCCGGGCGGACCTGGCCGGCACGAACCCCGGCACCGGCGTCATGGCCCTGGCAGGGTTCGCGTTCCGCGCCTTCGACACGCCGGAGAAGCAGGCCGCCGGCAGCCCGATCGACCAGGTTCCGGTCCACCGGGCCGACGTGCTGATGCTGTTCACGCAGCGGCCGGTGGAAACCTACGTCTTCCAGCAGCAGGACCCGGACGGTCAGCCCCTGGCGACGCCGATCGCGATCAGCCCGACCGTTCAGGTGGTCTACGGCCACGCGGACTTCGCCGAACTGGTTGAGAATCCTTCGGGCAGCGGCCTGTGGGCTTATGACACGAATCAATTGCGGCGGATCGAGCCGGCGTCGCTGACCGCGGCCTCGCCGGTGCCGGCCTGCCAATGGCACCTGGCCCGTCGGGTGGTGGCCTTTCCCGAAAGCCCCGATCCCCAGCCCGCGTCGGGTCGCGCGGAGGCCGCCGGCCCGCTGACCAGCGACGGCTTCCTCGAGGCTGTGTGGGACCTGACCTGGAATACCTACAACGCCCCGACCGACGCGACCAGCGTCCTGGGCAACACCCCGGCCGGCGTGTTCTGGTATGACTGGAGAAGTGGTTTTCCGCTGCAGTACTGCCTGTTACGCGATGATATCAACAACTGCTGGTTCCGGAGAATCGGGCCGTTCGGTCAGCCGTGGATGATGTTCGAGGGGGGGTACTGGTACCGCCCGGTCGGCGGTCCGCAACCATGGGGGCGGACGGCCGATGGCATGCCGTATCTGTCGAACGTCATGCGCACGGTGGACGATCTGAACAACGCGAGCGGACAGCTTCCCCTGCTGCCCGGCCAGTTGTTCTACAACCCGATGGCACAACCGGAGATGCCCCGTCGCACGGTGTTGGATCCCACGCCGCCGCCGGCGGCGGCCGACCGGCTGGCATTCGCGTTTCTGCCCAACTGCAGCGATTTCAAGGTCGAGTTCACCTACGACGACCCACAGGAAGCCTGGCAGCCGCAGGGCGCAGGCGCGGCCGAGGACATTCCCCGCCCGATCTTCTGGGAGGCGGTACCGCACGGCCAGATGTGGATCTGGTCGAAAGTCGCGGTCGGAGAGAACCTGCCCAGCGCCTGGTTGCCGCCCGAGGCGGCCAAAATCGTTTCCCAGCGCCGCCAGGGATGGCCCAGGGCGGTGCGGGTCACACTGACGGTCTGGGATGAGAACGCCCGCAGCGAAGAGCCCGTCGTCCAGACGCTGATTCACATCTTTCACTGACCGTCGCCCCCCCCGGGCCGGCGCCGCCGCGAACGACATCCCCGCGGCGACCGGGCGGATCGGGCCGGAGGAACGCGGGTTCGCGGGCGAGGCTCACGGCACACAGGCCGGGGACGCCGGGACCCCCGGGCCCGACTGACAGCCCAGGAACAGCAGCAGGTCGTCGGCGTCCACGTCGCAGTCGCCGTCGAGGCGGGCGGAATCGCAGCCTGCGGCCTGCTGGGGCACGTCCCTGCCCGAGAAACAGGCCTGCAGGCGGCCGAAGTCGGTCTGATCGACGTCCCGGTCGCCGTCGAGGTCCGCGTTGAGCAGTCCGGCGGCCAGGAACGCGAACTCCAGCGTGGGATCGGGCATGCCGACCATCCCGCCGCCGCGGAGCACGAAGTTGACCTCGGTGAACAGGTTCATGCCGATGATGCCGTCGAGCGTACCGCCCTCGGGCGAGGCTACGTCGAGGAATACCACCGGCACATCGGTGAAGCTGAGCCACTCCTCCAGCGCGGGAAGATCGATCGTGTCGAGGTAGAACCCAGGTCGGGTGATCGTCTGTCCGTTGACACCCTGGATCTCGACCTGAAACTCCGCCTGGCTGGGCTTGAGGCCCAACACGGCCGCGATCCGGCTGCCGATCACCGTGACCTGGGCCCCGGTGTCCAGCATGAAGCGGTCCTTGTCGTTGGCCTGCCGACCGGCGTCGGACAGGAACACGCTGCCGACGAAAAACAGGCTCTGGGCGCTGTTGCCCACGATGATCGAGGGGCTCTGCGGGTCGCCATCGCGGGCCGGGGCACAACCGCCGAAGATGTCGATGCACGGCACGTACTGCACCGAGGCGCCGCCCAGCGGCCGCAGCTCCAGGGGAATCGTGTAGGGATACTGCGGCACGCAGGGGTCGTCCACGTCGCGCAGCCGCACGTCCGGACCGGTGTAGGTCGTTCCTTCGCGGGTGATCGAGCGGGTCAGGCGGTTGTCCACCGCGGTGGCGAAGTAGACCGCCAGCGGCGCGCCGATGGCCGTCGGGAGGTCGGGAGCCGGCGGGACGGGCGTGCGACCCATGACGATGGAGACGTTGTACTCGCCCACGAACGTCGAGGTGTTCAGGGCCAGCGTGTCCTGATCGATCGAGGCCAGACCGTTGACGAACAGGCCCAGCGGGCGGCTGACCGAGGCGGTCACCGAGCCGGTTGCCCCCTCGATGTCGATCGTCAGCCCGGTGTTATATGTGGGCAGCAGCCCGAGGGTCACGGCCCCGGCGTTGCTTATGATGCTCGTGCCGGCACCCGTGTCCAGCAGGCCGATAGCGTAGTTCTGGGCGGGGTTGGAGGTCGTGAAGCTGCCCACCACCCAGCTGGAAGGAACGGCGTCCAGTTCCAGGTAGCCGCGCTTCGCCGAAGTGGTGGATACCGCGATCCAGGGCACAAAACCATCGAGCGGGGGGCCGTCGATCACGCCGGCCAGGACCGGTCGTCCGGCTTCAGTGCCCACGCTGGGGACGGCAGCCGGCGGACGGATAACCGTCCGGCGGGGCGGACGGGGGCCTGATCTGGGTCGTTTCGCGGCCGTTCGGGGTGGCCGGCCGGGGGGATGGTGAATGGCCTTGATCTGCTGGCCTGCCGGCCCGCGCAACTCGATTTCCGTGCGATTCCAGCCGGTTGGGGGCTGGACATCAGGGTCCACGGCGACCAGTGCCGCGGCCAGCAGTCCGATCAGCGGGCCGGCGAGCGTATCCATGATGGGGTCCCCCGGGTCCAGGTTCGCAGGGGCTCTGCCGGGAATCCGGCAGGCCTGCCGTTGGAATTGTAACGCCCTCGGGCGGCCGTTTCTCGCCCGGCCCGCCCAAAAGACCGTAGAATATGAGCCGCATCGGGGCGGCCCGGGTCCGGGTCGTTTCGCGGGCGGGCGCCGAGGGAACGGCCAGAGCGATATGAGAGCAGGGCCGCAGGGGCCAGCGATGCAGGGAGGCACGATGAGCGTCAAGTCCGAAGCCCACCCGGAGGTGGATCCTCTCCTGCTGCGCCTGGCGGAGCTGCGGGTGAACATCGACCGGGTGTTCCTGGGCAAGCCGGAGGTGGTCACGCAGGTGCTGGTGGCCTGCCTGAGCCGGGGGCACCTGCTGATCGAGGACGTGCCGGGGGTGGGCAAGACGGTTCTGGCCCGGGCGCTGGCCAGGAGCCTGGACCTGTCGTTCGCCCGCATCCAGCTGACGCCGGACCTGCTGCCCTCGGACATCATCGGCGTCAGCGTGTACGACATGAAGACGGGCAACTTCGAGTTCAAGCGCGGCCCGATCTTCGCCCACGTGGTGCTGGCCGACGAGATCAACCGTACCACGCCGCGCACGCAGTCGGCGCTGCTGGAGGCGATGAGCGAGGCCCAGGTGTCGGTGGACGGCCGGACGATGAAGCTCGAGCAGCCGTTCATGGTGCTGGCCACGCAGAACCCGCTGGAGTTCGAGGGCACCTACTTCCTGCCGGAGAATCAGCTGGACCGGTTTGCGCTGCGGATCGGGATCGGCTATCCCTCGCGCGAGGTCGAAGCCCGCATCGTGCTGGAGCAGCCGGGCACCGAGGCGCTGGATGCGCTTCAGCCGGTGATGTGCGGCCGCGACCTGCTGCAGCTGCAGGAGCGGGTGGCGGACATTCGCGTGGATCAGCGGCTGGTGGACTATGCCCTGAGCCTGGTGGAGGCCACGCGGGCGCACGATCACCTGCAGGTGGGCGTTTCGCCGCGGGGCACGATCGCACTGATCCGTGCGGCCCAGGCGCTGGCCCTGTTGAGCGGGCGGGACTTCGTGGTGCCCGACGACGTGAAGTCGCTGTTTCTCCCGGTCTGCGCTCACCGGGTTGTCGGCAAGGGCTATCTGCACGACGGTCACGCGGTGAGCGTCGAGCAGGTGCTGGCCGGGATTCTCCGCAGCGTGGCCGTTCCGGACTGAGGTTCGTCGCCCGCGTTGCGTCCGGGACCGATCGCACAGTCAGATGCCCCCGAACTCTGCCTCCGCGACCTGTGTACTGCCGATCGGGCCGGTTCATGCGGCCAGGCGCCGTACGTCCGCGCCGGCCGGTTTGCGGCTTACCGGGGCCGGTTTCTGGTTCGGCGCGGTGAGCGTCGTTTCGACGGTCGCGGCGCTGAACAGCGAGGCGAACCTGCTGCTCCTGCTGGCTCTGCTGGCGCTGGCAGCCCTGGCGGTCAATGCCGTGTTCTGCCTGCGGATGGTGCGGGCGGTGGAGGTGGAGCGTGCCGCTCCGTCGACGGCGATCGCCGGCCGGCCTTTTACGCTGGTTTACCTTTTGCGCAGCCGGAGGCGCTGGACGCGGGTGTTCTCGGTGACGGTCGAGGAGGTCGACGCGGGGCGGCCGCTGGCGGGTTTCCCGAGGGCCCACCTGATGGTGTTGCGCCCGGGGGCTGAAGAGCGGATCGAGGTGGCCGGCCTGCGCCGGCGGCGGGGTCGCGTGGCGCTGCGGCGGGTCCGGGTGTCCTCGCGATTCCCTTTCGGGCTGGTTTCCTGCCACGTCGATCACATCCTTCCGGGCGCGATGACGATCTACCCGGCGATCGGGCGGCTGCGGCGGAATCCCTGGCGGGCCCAGGAGACGGCCCTGCAGGCCCGGCGGGCGACGGAGCGCGCCGCCGGGCAGGAGGAGTTCCACGGGCTGCGCGAGTATCGCGAGGGCGACGACCCGCGACGGATCCACTGGAAACGCTCCGCGCGCACCGGCCAGATCCTGGTGCGGGAGTACCGTCCGCAGCGCGACTGTTCTCTGATCGTGATCGTGGACCCCTGGCCGGAAACGCGCGAGGTGGCGCCGGGCCGGGGGACGCTGGCCCGGTCGGTCGGCGGGTGGGGGACGGGCTTCGACCCGCAGGTGGAGCGGGTGATCAGCGCGGCGGCCACGGCGGTTTGCGACGGCCTGGAGCGGGGCCACCGCGTGGGGCTGATCTGCCGGGGGGCTCACAGCGTGGCGATCGCGCCTTCCTCGGGCCGGCCGCACCGTGAACGGCTGCTGGGGGAGCTGGCGAAGTTGTCGCCCGGCGGAGAAGAGAGCGTGGACCGGCTGGTCGGGCGGACCCGATGGACGTCCGGCTGGAGCGCCCGCTGCCTGATCTGCGCGCCGCGGGTCATCGACGCGCACGAGCGCCTCCGCCGGCGGCTGGCCCAGCGGGCCGAAGCGGTCGTGGTGGTGACGCCCCAGGAGGGCAGGCTCGACCTGTTTTTTGATCTGCCGACCTGAGACCTGTCTGCCGGCGGTCAGGCGGGCCGCCCGGTCGCGGCCGGCAGGGCCCGGTTCCTTGGGGCGGATCCGGAACGCGAGATTCGGAACACGTGGATCCAGTGACGATGCGCGAGGCTTCCAGGCGATACTTCTGTCAGACCGCCCTTCTGCTGGCGGCGGTGCTGCCGATCGCGGCGGCCGAGGATCGCTGGGTGTACCTGGCCGCGTCGGCGATCGCGGCGGTGCTCGGCTATCTGCGCACGGTCCGGCGCGACCGTCCGCTGCTGGGCGAGCGCGGGGTTCGCCTGTGGGCCTGCTCGGCCTTCGCGTGGATGCTGATCGAAGCCGGGTTGCTGGGCACCATGCACCTGCTGGCCCTGTCCCACTTCCTCGGGCTGATCGGCACCGCCAAGCTGCTGCAACGGCGCGGTCTGCGGGATGACGGACAACTCCTGGTGGTGTCGCTGCTGATGGGTATCGTGGCGGCGATCGTCAGCGGCAGCGCGTTGTTCGCGATTCTGCCGGCGGTGCTGCTGACCCTGGGCGTCGACGCGCTGATCCGCTTCGTGGCCGACGTGGAACGGGCCCGGGCGGCCCCGGTTTCGTCCCCGGGTTCGCCGTCATGGTCGTCGGCGCCGGTGACCGCGTCGGTGTCGGTCCTGCTGGCGGGTCTGGCGATACCGGCCTTCGTGCTGTGCCCGCGGATGACGGCCGGGGTGCTGGGTCGCATCGAGAACCTGGGCACCGGCAATGTTCTGACGGGCTTGGCCGACGACGGCGGGCTGGGCCAAAGCGGGCCGGTGCGCGACTCCCGGCATGTGGTCGCCCAGGTGCGGATCCGAACCCTGCCCGAGGGCTACCGGGTGCCGGAGGAGCGGCTCTACTTCCGGGTTCGGGCGCTGGACCGCTATCACCGGACGGGCCGGCTGCTGGGCGCCTGGCGCTGGCTGGACGCCGGCCACGACGAACCCGAGCCGCAACGTTCGCGCATGGTTTTGCTGGAGGATGCCTGGGACGACATCTGGCCGGACCCTTCGCTGCATTGTTCAGACCGGGATCCGCTGATGATTCAGCAATACACGGTGGAGAACGACGGCCGGGGGCTGCTGCCGGTGTGCGGGCCGGTACTCTGGATCGGCTCGCGCGATCTGCGGACGGTGCGGGTCCGTGTCGCCGACGACATGATGACCGCCGCGGAGCCCGGCCGCGCGAAGCTGCGGTACGCGGTGGTCAGCCCGCTGCCGCGCGAGTTGTCGGACCGTGCGGTCCAGACCTGGAACGGCGAGCCGCCTCCGTTGCATGTCCCATCGCCCGCGCTTCCGCAGGCCGATGAGATCCGGGCCCTGATCCGGGAACGTGCCGGCGACCCCGGGGCGGAGGACGACGGCCCGGCCCGCCGGCGGTTCGTGGCGGCGCTGGCGAACATGCTGAAATCCGGTGACTACGCCTACACCCGTTCTCCGCCGCCGGTGCCCGCCGGACGTGAGCCGGTGGGGGACTTCCTTCTGCGGACGCGGGCGGGGCACTGCGAGCACTTCGCCTCGGCCCTGGCCGTGATGTGCCAGCTTTCGGGCATCCCTGCGCGGCGGGTCGAAGGCTTCCTCGGCGCGGAATACAACGCCTTCGGCGACCTCTATATCGTCCGTGCGGCCAGTGCCCACTCCTGGGTGGAAGCGTTCATTCCCGGCGAGGGCTGGGTGCCTTTCGACCCCACCCCGCAAGCGCCGGTCCGGATCGCGGAAGGACCGTCGTGGTGGCTGTCGCTGCGGATGGGTCTGGACTACGTGCAGTGCCAGTGGAGCAACATGGTGGTGTCCTACGACTCCGGATCGCGCCGCGAACTCTTCGACCGCTTCGGGGACTGGCTCAGGCGGCCGGTGGGCAACGAGCGGACGATTTCCGGGGCGGTGGTCGCGTTCGTCAAGGAGCTGTTCGGCGGCCGGCTGCAGCTCAGCCCCGCCGACCGCCTGCTGTACGGGGTGTTCGCGGTGCTGGTGGTGCTGCTGACGGCCGGGGTCGGCTACGTGGTGACGGTGCTGGTCGTGCGGGCCTGGATATGGCTGCGGAGCCTGGCCCGCGCCGCGCACGGCTCGCGCCGGGAGGAAGTCGAGTTCTACCACCGTTACTGCCGGCGGCTGGCGTCCCTCGGGCTGCAACGGCCCGCGTGGCAGACGCCCGCGGAGTTCGCCGCGGAGCTGGCGGCGCGTTTTCCATGCCTGAGGCCGGCCCCCATGCTCGTGGCCGCCTATTACGAGGCGGTTTACGGGTTGCAGGAGCCGCGGCCGGCTCAGCGGTTGCGGATCGAGGCCTTTCTGAAGCGGTTGCACAGGCTCGACCCCGCCCGCCTGGCCGCAACCCGGCAATCGGCGGTCGGATCGCCTTCGGTCCGGCCTTGAAACCTCCCGGGCCGCCCTCCGGCTACGGCGAGGCCGGACCCGGGAAACCGCCTGCCCCGCACCCGCGCCCGCCGACGGCCCGGAGCCGTGCCGTCGGGCGGTTGAGCCTGCCGTCACCGGCGAATACCATGTCCGCCCATGCGGCCGGAGAGGGGTTCGCCGCGACCGGAGGCACAGTAGACATGGCCAGGTATTTCGTCGGCGTGGATCTGGGGGGCACGAACATCAAGGCCGGGCTTCTGGACGAGCAGGCCCGGGTCGTCAGCCGGCTGTCCATACCCGCCCAGGTGGATCGCGGACCCGAACAGGTGATCGGGAACATCGTCTCGGCCGCCGAGAGCGCGATCTCCCAGGCCGGCGTGGACCGCCGGTCGGTGGCCGGCGTCGGCATCGGTTCGCCCGGGCCGATGAGCCATCGCCGGGGGCTGGTCATCAATCCGGGCAATCTGCCCTGCCTGAAGAACACCCCTCTGCGCGACATCGTGCGCGAGCGCACCGGGCTGCCGACGACCCTGGAGAACGACGCCAACGCCGCGGCCTTCGGCGAGTACTGGGCCGGCGCGGGGCGGGGAGTGACGGACCTGGTGATGTACACGCTGGGCACCGGCGTGGGCGGTGGAGTGATCGTCGAGGGCCGGCTGCTGCGCGGTTTCTTCGAGAATGGAGCCGAGCTGGGGCACATCATCGTGCAGCCCGGGGGCCGGACCTGCAGCTGCGGGCAGCAGGGCTGCCTGGAGGCCTACAGTTCGGCCTACTATCTGGCCCGCCGGGCCGAGGAGTTGATCGCCGCCGGCGAGCCCAGCAGCCTGAAGGCCCGCGTGGATGCCGGCCAGATGCTGATGGCCGAGCACGTGGTCGAGGCGGCCAGGGCGGGCGACGCACTGGCCGCGCGGGTCTGGGACGACGCCTGCCGGTACCTGGCCCTGGCCACGGTGACCATGCAGCACGTCACCAACCCCCAGCGCGTGGTCATGGCCGGGGGGCTGATCGCCGCCGGCGACTTCCTGCTCGAGCCGATCCGCCGTCACCACCGGGCGCTGATGTGGAAGCTGCTGGACGACGGTCCGGAGATCATCTTCGCCACGCTCGGCAATGATGCCGGCTTCATCGGGGCCGCCGGCTGCGCCTGGGAAGCCGACCGCACGGGCCAGTGGTAGGGCGGGTCCTTTTGAAGGCGTCCGGAGCGGAAATGGATTCACGCGGAGATGGATTCACAACGGCCTGGTTCCGGCGTCTTATCTTATGCGGTCCGGATCGGATTATCGGACCGATGGCCCGGCAGCGCCGATCGAGCCGATTGAAACGTTGCAGGACCGCGGCCGGCCGGTTAGAATATCAGGTTGGACGTGCCGGACGCAAGGGCTGATCCCGGGGCAGGATGACTGGGATCAGGCGGCGTGATGGCCGCATCGGGGTACCCGTCAGCATCGGCTGGTGTCAGGGAAAGGCCGGGACGACCACATTCAGACACAGGACCTTCGGCCCGGCTCCGGGAGGGAGGGAAACACGGCTTGAGTCCTGAGAGTCACAGGTCCGCGCGTATGACCTTGCCCCTGCCATCGGTAGATCGGTCCTCCAGAGTTCCGGCCCACGTCCAGGTCAAGGAGATCCTGGGCGAGGCGATCCGGCAGGGCAAACTGCCGCCGGGGGCCGAGCTGCCCAGTACGCGCGAGCTGGGGGCCCGGTTCAACGCCAGTCTGATCTCCGCCCGTCGGGCGGTGCAGTCGCTGGTCGGCGAGGGCTACCTGCGGCGCGAGCCGGGCGGACGGACGATCGTGGCGCCCCGGGTGATCGACGGGGGCCTGACCGGCCGGCGGTTTCGCGTCGCGGTGGTTCTCAATCCGTCGATCGCGCTGGAGAACTTCTACCACGGTACGATTCTGGCCGGGATCGACCACGCCGCCGAGGCCGGCGCGGCGCTTTCCGAGCGGCACATCCGGCGCAGCCGCAGTGCCGTGGAGTTACAGGCAGTGGCCGCCGACGGTTTCCTGGTATTTCACCCCCCGCGCGACGAGTTCGGCGTGCTCGAGCGTCTGGCGCGGCAGGCGAAAGTGGTCGTCATCGGGGCCTCACGGGCGCAGACCTCCCTGGACTGCGTGGACTCGCAGAATCTCGAGGGAGCCCGGGCGGCGATGCGGCACCTGGTGGGGCTGGGGCACCGCCGGATCGCGATCGTCAACGGTCCGCTTTCGGCGGCCAATGCCTACGACCGCTACCAGGGCTACCTGGCCGAGCTGGCGGCCGCCGGTCTTCCCGAAAGGCCGGAGTTCGTTTTCAATGCCAAGGAGGCCCGAACCGCCGGGTCGGTCATGGGGCGGCTGGTGGAGGTCATGCGTCAACCGCTCGCGGACCGGCCCACCGCGGTGCTGGCCTGCGGCTACTACCTGGCGCTCGATGTCATGTCCGCGATGCGCGAACTGGGGATTCACATCCCTCGGGACCTCTCGCTGATCGGCTTCGACGACACCAGGTCGGCGGCCCTGCTGCACCCGCCGTTGAGCACCGTGCGGCAACCCCTGGAGGAGATGGGCCGCCGGGCCTACACCCGCCTGATGGATCTGCTGGCGGGTCGCCGGCCGCTGCCCCGGATCGACATGGTGCCGACCTCGCTGGTGCTGCGGGAGTCGGCCGGTCCGGCTCCGAACTAGGTCGAACGACGCGGTGGCCCGATTCGCGGGGCCCGGCGAGCCCTGCCGGCGGTCCCGCTACCTTCGCCTCAAGCCATGGATTACAATCCACGGTCGGCGCATCGCGGTTCCGGTCGCACGCCGGGCCGTCTTCGAGGGCGTAGCTCAGTCGGTAGAGCAACGGCCTTTTAAGCCGTGGGTCCTGGGTTCGAGTCCCAGCGCCCTCAGTGCATGTCTGTGGGGGGTGCCGGTCGGGTCGGGCCGGCGAAAACCGCGCTTTGGTCTGCTTGCGGCGAAGGCGGCGTTGGCGAGCGATCAGGATTGTTTCTTGCGGAACAGCGCGACCAGCTGGTCGCCGCCGGCGGATTCCCGGTGGCTGAGCCATCGGTTGAAGGCCGGGAAGGGCGGCGGCAGGCGCGGGACCAGACCGGCGGTCAGGACGCTCACGGCCAGTTGCAGCGACCAGAGGGCCCGGAACGCGGGATAGTATGCCGCCCAGTCCTCCAGTTGCAGCTCCGGCGGGGCGAGCCTGCACAGGTCGCGGCTGGAGTAATGGCGGTGCCAGGGGTTGGACGCGTCGAGATCGCCGTACATGCCGAGCCGGCGTCGGGCGTCGCCGAAACGCTGCTCGTAGTAGTTCCGCTGCCTCAGCAGGCGGGTGTGGATGAAGCGGTGCAGCCGGGGCGTCAGGCACTTGAAGTTGCCCGGATCCAGGAACGTCAGCCAGCCCTTGTGCGGCGTGGTCAGGAGGAGGCGGCCGCCGGGTTTGAGCACCCGGGCGAGTTCCGCCAGCAGCCGGCGCTCGTCGGGCACGTGTTCGATGACCTCGAGGATCACGACGGTGTCGAAGAAGCCGTCGGGATAAGGCACCGGCCCGTCCGGGCCGACGGTTCTGGCGGTGACGCCGGGCAGGGTCGCGGCGGTCGAGACCCGCTGGGGATCCAGATCGACGCCATGGAGTTCGGCGGCCCGGTCCGCCAGCCGGCGCAGGTAGGCCCCCGAGGCGCAACCGAAGTCGAGCACCCTGCCGACCGGTCCGCAGAGCCAGAGGTCGGCGTAGTCGTACCACAGCAATGTCTGGTCCGGCCGGAACGCGCGCAGCATCTGCCCGGTCGGTCGGCGGGGCTCGTTGGTCGGTGGATGGAGCATTGAGACCGCCGTCTTGCCCCCGGAAGCACAGCTCTGCGCCCCCGTGCCGCCGTACCGGTCCGGCGGCCGCCGCATGCGTCCGGCCGGGAGCGTCGCGGCGCGGACCGGAACAAGCCCGACCCGGCCGCCGCAGAACGTTTGTCCACGCCGAAAGCCCGGCTGTCAAGCCGCCAGCGGCCCTTCCGCCGATCGACCGGTCGGACGTGCGGCGTGTCCTGGTTCAGCCTGGCCGATCGGCCGCGGAAACGCCGCCCCCAGGCGTTACCACACGCACGAGCAGTACTTCAATGGGGCCGCGGCCGATCGGCCGCGGAAACTGCCCGCCCTGCAACCTCCGGTGTATCACACGGTTGCGCGACGCCGGGCGAGTGCGCGGCCCAAGGTCGGCATCCGTAAGGGCCGACAGGCCGCAGCGCCGATTCGTAAGTCTTTTCCTGCCGGAGACATACAAGCGTGCGAGCGTGCCCGGCCCCCCCCTTCGCCACCTTCACGCTCGCGTATGAAGTTGTCAAAGACCGGTACGGCACCATTGATCCCTCACCAGGGCGCCGGCAGGCGGCAATCCTGCGAATCGGCATCCCCGGGAGACAACAGGCAACAGAGCTTCTCATGAAGCTGATTATACACCCCCTCACCCACGGGCTGAAAGCCATGCGCGAGAATGGACTGGTTGCGGGCGACGAGGGGCGACTTCTGATCATCGGCCAGTCCGAGCTCGAGGAATCTGCGGCCCAGCTCGTCGTGGAACTCCCTGAGGACGCGGTAGGCGTCCTGCAGGCCCAGCGCGAAGGAACCGTCGTCGCGGCCACGCCCGGCCCACTCCGTGCGGAGCGCGTCGGGCAACTGCGTCGGGCGCACGGCCTTGGCGTCAGGGATGCCGTACTGCCCGCGCAGGCGGATCTGGGCGAGGGCCTCGCAGGCGCGATAAAGGCGCGCGACAGCCTCGTCGAAGCGATGCCCGGCAGCACAGCGCCGGGCGTTGTGCAGGAGGTCCCGGACCCATTCGGCGGTCGGTTCATTCCGGGCCGACAGTTGCGCGACGCGCTCGTGGTGCTGCTCGAGACGTCCGAGCAAGGAGGACCATTCGTGCGGGAAGATGGCGGCCAGATCGTTGCGGTTTTTCAGCGCGTCGGCGAAGCGTTGCGCAGCCTCCCTGTGGTCGAAGCGGTCCCAGGCGGCATAGGCGTCGACAACGGCCTTGAGCGTGGCAAGCGCCCGCTTGATATCGGGCTGCCGGGCATTCCTCACGGCGACGTCGAGCAGATGCGCGGCGGCGCCGTAGCCGCCGTGATTGAAGACGGTCACGGCGTCCTCGACGGCCTGATAGCCGAGGGCGTCCCAGGGGTTGGCCGAGTGGACGACGCGCTCGCTGCCCGACTCGACCGTGCCGACGCCGTCCTTGTTGCGCAGCTCGCCGCCGACATAGGAGAATCGGCACTTCCAGGGGCGGGCCACCAGCGCCAGGGCGGCGGACATGCACTTGTTGCCGGCGGTAGCGGTCGAACCGGCACGGGCGCCTTGCCGGCATGTTCCGGCGGCTGGTGGACGCGCTGCTGCAGGTCGTCTTCCGGGCTCATCGTCCGTCCTGCCCTGCGGCCAGGAACAGTCCCATTCCGAAATGGCTCGACCAGCCCAGGGCGACCGGGCCGGCGACCTCCTGCGGGAACGTGATGCGGAACGCGCCGGCCGGACGCAGTCCGCCGTCATCGCCGGACTTGCGGCGGAACCGCCCGAACTGGATCGGACGGCGGGAATGCTTCGGGGCCGCGCTGCACGGGAGCGCCGGCGGGCAACAGCCGACGGGCGGGACGAAGAAGATGTCGTTCTGATCGAGCAGGGGCTCGATCCGCACATCATCCGCCTGGGCGGACAGGTCGGGACGCACGGTGCGCACCTGTTCGCGCAGGTCGGCCGCCAGAAACGCAGCCCGGGCCGAAGCCGAGGAGAGGTTGATCCGGTTCCGTCCGCGGGTCTTCGCATGGCGTGTGGCGATGTAGGGCGTGGCGGAGACCCAGGTCCTGGAGGCCCGGAGCGGGCCGGGGCAATAATCCTCGCGCGTGCCCAGGCCCAGCAACAGCAGGCTGAGCGGGTGGCGCTCCTCGGCTGGTCGGCCGGTTTTGAGTTGACGCAGGCGGTCGAGCGCGCGGCACTCGTCCGGGCCGAAGCCGTCGCGAGCGAAGACCGTGAGGTGGTCGAGACGCCCGTCGCCGTCTTCGTCGGTCGGAAGGTAGTAGGCGTGGCGGTGGCCGGTGAGCGGAACGCCGTCGGGATTCTTGCCCGACAGGATCGCCGATCGGCCCCGGACGCCGTTTTGTTCCGTGATTCGACCGTAGATACCCATCAGTGCGCGGCGGGCCGCCTCGGCCACGGGGAGCGTTTCCGTCACCAGCGGCAGGACGGTCGAATCGAGGGCGTAGCGGGCGATCTGAATGCACGGGCGCGCCGGCGAACGAGCGCGGGGCCGCGCGGCCGGCTCAATCTTGAAGCAGTCGCGTGGGCGGGCGTATTGGACCCAGCACGAGCCGGGGGGATCGGACCAGCGATCCTTGAGCAGTTGCAGGGTCTCCATGCAGATGTTCCAGGCCGGGTCGTAGAGGGAGGTGCAGGTTCTGGCGGTCCTCCCGCCCCTGGAGCGTCTGGTCGTCGCGGCCGTCGCGACATGGTCGCCGGCAAAGGCCTTATCCGGGTCGGGGCACAGCAGTCGGATGATCTCGAAGCCCGCAGGCGGACCGTCGCCGTTGAGGGGGACGCAGACGCGCCGATCCGCCGACGGTCCGCCCGCGCTACGGCTGCCGGGACCGCTGCCGGACGGCCGAGACTCCGCCGGGAGCAGCTCCGCCTGGCACCAGGACTCGGAGCGCCCGAGCGTGTTGAGGTTGCGGAGGACTCCGGCGAGCACCTCGCGCTGCGTGCCACCAAGCGACGCGCCGGGCCAGGATACGCGGAGGCGCTCGTCCCGGCCGACGGCGACAAAGGTGTCGAAGACGAGCGTGCGGTCGTCCAAACCGCTCTTGAACCACGGCATGTAGTGGCGTGTGTGGCCGGTCGCGGCGGGCGGCAGCTCGAACTCCGGCGGTTCCGCCATGGCGCGAAGGATCGGCTCGACCTGCTCCCGGGGCAGGCCGGGCAGCGTGCGTTTCCACGTCGCGATCAGAGCGCGGAGAATGCGCCACGGCGAGGGGGGCCACTCGACCGCGCCCTCATTGACGTGCCGGCCCCACGGCGTGGCGTGGTAGCGGCCGGCGAGGAACTGGAAGGATATGGCGATCATGGGTTGTTGCCTTATTCATCGTCCGGCCCGGCATCGCCGGCGTTCTCGTCCGCGATTTCCTCGCCCTCCTGGGCTTTCCCGCCTTTGCCGCTCTTCTTCGGCTTCCATTCTACCTCGGTGATCGGCGGGTCGGGGAAGTGTGGCTTGCAGATGCGGATCAGGCGCGTGCATTCCGTCAGCAGGGCGTTCTCTTCGGGCACTGTGAAACCGTGCGGTCGCGTACCGACCAGGTCGCCGTCCACCTCCAGGTCGCACGCGGTGCGCAAACGCAGGCCCGTGGACAGGAACCGGCGAATCTTGAACAGCGACAGCGCGATCAGGAGTTTCACGGCCTCTTCGGGCAGGCCGTAGCCGCGAAGCAGGGCGAGGTCAAGGTTGAAGAAGGCCTTGATCTCCCCGGCGACGAACTCCGTGCGGTGGAAGGGAACGTTGCCGAAGCCCTGGGCGGTATTGCCCGACGGATCGACGCGGTCGTTCTTCACGCCGCCGCTCTCGGCGGGACGGACGTCGGATGCTTCGATGAAGCCGCTGAGGAGCCGTGGCAACCGGAGGCGCCCCCCCGCAAGGTCGCTCTTAGCCAGGAACACGCCGTGGATGACCGCGTTGGGATCGTACTTAAGGATCAGCCCGGCCAACTTCCGCATGTCCACCGGTCCCGTCTGCATGCCGGCGGCGTCCTGTTGCAACTTCTCGAAGACGCTCTTGTCGGCGCCTTCCAGAATATACGGCGAATTGATCCTATGGGCCTCCAGGACTGAATTGGTCAGCGAGCCGTTGTCGCCGGACTTCTTCACGCGGATGTAGGGCAACCCTCTCAGTTCGCCAATGAGGTCATCGTTCGCCTGGTCCCAGCAGGCCAGTTCCATCCTGTTGGCCACGGACTGGACGGACTCCACCAGGAGCATCTCGGTTCCGTCCGGCAGCGTGTAGCGGGCCGGGCCGAGGTCGGCAAAGCCGGTGGGCTGGAAGCGGTGGCCCTGGAGCGGTTTCAGCGCGGCCTCCATCAGAAGCCGTGGGGCGTCGTTGAGCTTGTCGTACTCGATGCATGATGCCTGCGTTTCGCTCATTCGGGTTCTCCTTCCGCCCAGACTGCGAGTGCTTCGGCTGCCGCGGAATCGCGGCGGCAGATCAGGTGAACAAGACGGTTCACGGAACTGGATGACACGGGGATCGGCAGTGCGGCCGCGAGACGCTCGCCGCGACGCCGGTCGCCATCACGTTCGGCCCACACGCCGTCGCGCATCACGCCCGTGGCGAGCGGACCCGGCATGGGCGGCAGGCCGGAGACGCGCAGCCGTTGGGCGGCGATGCGGCACGCCTCGCCGATGCGCCCGGCGCGGAGCAGCGGCAGAATGCGTGGTTCGGGGCGGATAACGATGCCCGATTCACCATCCCTCGCGAGTCGCCAGCGGGCGTTCCCGCCGGCCGGTTCGCAGACCAGCGGCCGGGGCAGAAACAGCAGCTTCAGCAGGGCGTAGTCGCGCGGGAGAGGCCAGGTCGAAACGTTCGCGCCCGTTGGACGTGGGATCGGTCCCTGACGGTCGCGGCTCTGTTCGGCACGGTTTGCATCGCGCCGCACGTCAGTGAGCATCAATCCCCAGATCAGTTGCTCGATGCGCTCGTCGTCGAGGTCGCCGGCGATGAACGCCGCGGCGGCATCGAGCGGGGCGGCATAGCGCGAAGCGAGCGGCAGTCGCTCGCAGCCGGCCCGGGCGGCGTCCATCATGCGACGCTGAAGGACGTTCGCCAGGTTTGTCGGCAGGTCCGCGGCATTCCAGACGACGCAGCGTTCCTTTTCCGCCCATGCGCGACAGCGCTTCCGCCAGTCCACGGGCTCGAGGTTGGCACGAAGTGGGCCGATCCTGCCTTCAGCATCGTGCATGGACGCGAGCGAGCGAGCGGCGGCGAACTCGGGCGAGCGATCGTTGGCGGCCTCGATCCATGCGGATGACAGCCCGGTAAGGGGGCGAAGCCCCTTCGCTTCCCTGAAGCGCTCTGCGTTGGCCAGCTCGCGCTCGGCGACTCCCAGGGCCACGACAATTTTCTGAAAGAACGCCGCGCCTCCATACCTGCAGAAATCGAAGATCGCCGAGTCGATCCGACGGAGTGCCGAACCGAATCGTGGCGGGGCGTTCCTGTCGCCGGCGGCACGACGGAAGCGGTCGAGCCAGGGATCGACCTCGCGAAGGAGATCGACGCCG
>CALLOB010000120.1 GCA_938005315.1 uncultured Phycisphaerae bacterium | reverse complement strand
GCTGTTCGACCAGACACCGCTGGAGGCCATGCACCTGTGCCTGGCCTGCGCCGAGGCCTTCCGGGCGACCAACGACGACCGCTGGCTGGCGGAATCCCGGCTGGCGCTGGAGTGGTTTCTGGGGCGCAACGACCTGGCCGCTCCGCTGTATGACTTCTCCAGCGGCGGCTGCTGCGATGCCCTGACGCCCGACGGTCCCAACGCCAACCAGGGGGCTCGCGCCCAGCTGTCATGGCTGATTGCGCTGCTGACCTTCCTCAACCAGGTGGGGCGGCAGCCGCTGGGCGAAAAGCAGGACGTGCCCCAGCCGACCGAGGAGGCTCCTGCACCGCCCGCCGCCTGCTGACGCCCCCGGAAGGCGGAGATCGTGTCGGCGGACCGGCGGGAGTCTGCGGCCGGCAGGCCGTTCGGCGCCTTTGCCTGCAGGCAATACCCATGAGCGATCCGATCGTGATGGTCTCGAGCTATCCGCCGCGGCTGTGCGGCATCGCAACCTTCTGCGAGGAGGCGCGTGAGTTCATCGCCGCCCGTTTTCCGCACCGGGACGTTCTGGTCATCAGCCACACCGACGGGCGCGGCGACGGGGTGCTGCCGCTGATCGACCTGGCCGACCGCCGGTGGTGGAAGGCGGTAGCCGCAAGGATCCACGAGCTGCGGCCGTACGCGGTGCACATCCAGCACGAGTACGGGCTGTACGAATACCTCGACGAGCGCGGCCAGGGCGACCGCAACGAGGGCTTCCTGGATCTCCTGGACGCGATCAGCGAGCACCCCATCGTGGTCGAGCCTCACACGGTCCACGGCCGCATCCGGGACGACGAGGCCGACTTCATCTACAAGCTCACCCGGGCGGCCGACGTGGTGCTGTTCAAGTGTCACTACCAGCAATGGCGGCTGGACTGGACATTCACCAGCCACGGCTGGCCCACGCCCCGGAACATCATGATCGTGCCGCACGGCGCGCGGCCGGACCGGCGCTACGGAGTGCACGAGGTGCCCTCGCTGCGGCGCGAACTGGGACTGGACGACGTGCCCGGGCTGAGCACGCACCTGGTGGGTCTGATCGGCTGGATCCAGTCCAACAAGCGCTGGGACATCCTGACCGGCATGTGGGAGGACGTCGCCCGTGAGATCCGCGAGACCACCGGACAGGAATGGGATCTGCTGGCCGCCGGGGCGATGCGCGACCCGCACCACCGCGCCGACTACGAGCGTTACCGCGGCGAAGTCGAGCTGTTGGCCCGCAAGGGGCTGGCGCACTACTACGAGTTCATCCCCCGAGGCGAGATGTATTACAAGATGATGGCGATCTGCGACTTCATCGTCCTGCCCAGCACGGACGAGACCCAGTCCGGTACGCTGGCCCGGATCATCGCCCTGAACAAGCCGTACATCACCACCGCTCCGATGGAAGGGCTGACCGCCCAGACGCTCGAGAGCGGCGGCGGCCTGCTGTTCACCAACCGCCGCATGCTGCGCGAGGGCGTGATCCGGCTGGCCTGCGATGAACAGCTCCGGCTGGAGCTGGGCGACCGGCTGCGCCGCTACCTTGACGAGGTGGTCAGCTGGACGGTCGTGGCCGGCCAGTACGAGCAGGCCTACGACCTGGCCCGCAACGCCAAACGCACGGGTCAACCGGTGATTCTGCCTCCGGAGTTCTGAACCGCCGGACCACGCGGCGCCCGCCGCCGTACGCCGACTGGACCGACATCCACGCGGCGTTCTTCTTCGCGGACGCCCTTGCCCCGGACGGTTGCCGGGACGCCCGCCGGCGACCACTCCCGACAACGCCCGTCCCCGGCGACTTCGACCATCGACCCAGGGGCCGGGAGTCGCCAGGTCAACATCCGGTCCGATAATGACCTGCGTGCCAGCCCGTCGGCGACCGCGCGTCACGGAAGCGGTGCCCGATTACCTTCATCCAGCCGGCGCCGACGCCGATAGTACAGGGTACCGAGGTCGTGAACTCGACCGGGGGCGCAACGCCCACGACCCGCGCGCTTCACGGAAGGAGCCCGCCAGTGTCGCCCGAGTGTTCGGTCGTCGTTCCGCTGTGGAACAGGGAGGCCGCCCTGCCCACGCTGCATCTGCGGCTGGTGGCGACGCTGCGACGCCTCGCGCTCCCCTATGAAGTCATCTACGTGGACGACGGCAGCACGGATGACACGCCGTCGATCATCCGCGACCTCAACCGCCATGATCAGGCGGTCAAGGGCATCTTTCTCTCGCGTCGTTTTGGCCACCAGGCGGCCTTGTGCGCGGGGATCGAAGCCGCATCCGGCCGGGCGGTCGTCACGTTCGACGCCGATCTTCAGGATCCGCCCGAGCTCATTCCGCAGTTGATCGAAAAATGGCAGGAGGGCAACCACGTCGTCGCCGTGCGGCGGCACAACCGCCGCTGGAGCGGCCTCGACAGCCTGTCGGCCCTGCTGGCAGGCCGCCTGTTCCACCGGGTAGGCGAGGTGCCGATCTGGGGACCGCCGGGCGATTCCGCGCTGCTGGACCGGCAGGTGGTCGAGCATCTCAACGCCCTGCCGGAGCGCACACGGCTGTTGCGGGGGCTGAGCCGCTGGCTCGGATTTCGGCACGCCTGCATCACCTACGACCGTGCCCCTCTCAGCGGGGCCCGGTCCGCTGGGTCGTTCCGAACCCGCCTCGGACAGGCCTGGGAGCAGCTTCTGGCCTTCTCCACGGTCCCCATGCGACTCGTCGCGTCCGGCGGCCTTCTGCTGGCCGGCGTCGGCGCCCTGGGCCTGGCGGCCTGCTGCCTGGGAACGACCGGACTGGCCCAGGGGCGGCCCGCCACGGTCTGGCTGGGCTCGCTGGGGCTGGTCCTGGGGGGGCTGCAATTGCTGGCCACAGGCCTGATTGGGGCTTATGTCGTGCGTATCCTGAGGGAAGTCCGCGGACAGCCGGCCTGGATCACGCGCGATCAGGTGGGTTTCGGCCACTTGCCCAGGGCGGTTCCCGATGTGCTGGAGTTCCTGCCCAGCAAGGCCGCCCTGACGCAGGAAAACGCCACCCGACGACGAACCGCGGGCGGGACCCCGCCCGACAGCCTGGTGATCCAGCTGAATCGCTGATGGCACCGAGGAAACGGGCGTTGAATCCGCAACAGGCCCCAACAGCCACCGCCGACCGGCCGGTCGCCGACACCGGGCGACACCGCGGTCTCCTTGCCAGGGCGGCGATCTGCCAGACGATCGTGTTTCTCTGGTTCGCCCCTTACACGAGCCGCTATCTCCAGGATGACAACCGCAGCTACTTCCTCTGGGAGCATCGCGACGCCGCCGCGTTGGTCGGCTGCATGGCGGTCCTGGCCACAGGACTGACCGGGTTGGGGACCGCCTTTCGGCGTCTGCTGGGAAATCGGGCCGACCGTTGGCTCGACGCCCTGGTCGTTCTGGGACTGGCCGGGGGGATTCTGACCAACCTGCCGCATCACTGGCCATACCGCTTCGGCTACCGGCCCGCGCCGCGGGGCGTGGAAATGACCGTCGCCTGGGCGGTGCTGGCCTGGGCCGTGGCGCTGCTCGCGGCGTTTCGCCGGCCCGGAATCGCCCGAACGGCCCGGCAGGCGTGCCTGATCATGTCGCCGGCCGCGGTGCTGGTCGGTCTGCAGCTGTTCAAGCCGGTCTGCTACCGCGCGGCGATGGACCCGATTGACGAACCGCCGGCGGCAGCGGCCCTGACCGGCCCGGCCGATCCGGCCCCGTCGGTCTTCGTGTTCATGTTCGACATGTGGTCGTACCAGCGTACGTTCGCCGACGGGCGGGTCCGTCCCGAATACCCGAATATCGCGGCCCTGGCCGGGGAGTCGCTCGTGTTCCACGACGCCCATGCGCCGGGGCATAGCACGCCGACCTCGATCCCGCGTTTCCTGTTTCAGACCACGGACGAGCCCTTCGCGCGTGCCGGACGCGTGGGCTTCGAGCACGACGGCGTGGCGGTCCCTCCGGAATCCCGGCGGAGCATCTTCCAGATTATGAGCCGCCGGGGCTACCGGACGATCCTCATCGGCATGTTCCTGCCCTACGCCGAATGGCTTGGCGAAGGCGTCGATATCTGCCGCTCCTACCCGTTCTACGACCACGGTCGCGGCCTGACCGGTCGGCTGGCGGTTCATGCCCTCGGGGCGCTGAACAAGACCACCGACCCGCTGACCGCCGCGCTGAACCGGCGGCTCGAGCTGCCGCTGCGGATGCGCTACCTGGCCGGACTTCATCGTGAGATGGCCGGCGACATCGCGCAGGTGATCGCCCGGCGAGGCACACCGACGTTCGCGCTGCTGCATTATCCGCTGCCCCACGCCCCCTTCATGTACGACGCCGACGGAAGTCTCCGCGAACCCACGCCGCAGATCATGGACGAGCACTGCGTTCAGGGCTACCTCGCCCAGCTGGCCTGCGTGGACCGTCTGGTGGGCCGGTGGATGGAGCTGATGAAAGCCGCCGGCACCTATGACACCAGCCTGATCGTGCTGACCAGCGACCACACCTGGCAGGGAGACCCCGCCCGCCGGGACGGCGACCGTTTTCTGTGGGAGATGACGCATGTGCCGCTGATCATCCGGCTGCCGGGACAGCCGTCTCCTGCCGACGTGACCGGGCGTTTCGAGACCGTCGGGCTGATGCGGCTGATCGAATCGTCGATCGACGAAAACGCTCGGGCCGGCACGACAAGGCCGCTGCCGATGAATGTCCGGGGCGGACCAGATGGCCCGGCGGAGAAATGCGACGCTGCGTAGCGACGGCCCCGGACGGCCGCGAACGGGAACGTCACCGGCGACGGTTCGATCGTCGCCTTCAGGAGGTTGCATCCGATGATCGAACAGTGCTTGGGGTACGTCGATCCGGGCGCCGGGAGCATCGTGCTCCAGGTGCTGATCGGCTCGGCGATGGGAATGATGCTGTACTTCCGCGAGCGCCTCGGCCGTCTGCTGCGGCTGCGGCCTCGGCGCCGGAGCCAGGAGTCGTGAGCGACGGACTTCCGCCGAGCTTCCGGCAGGGACGATTTCCGTGATCGCCACGCAAACCCTTCACCGTGCGGCGGCTTCCTTCCGCGACCCCAGCGGCTTCGTGTTCGAGCTGGGCGGACGGATCTTCCGCGCCGTCGACGCAGCATGCCTGGAGATCATCCGGAGCCTGCGGGACGACGGCCTGCTGGCCGAACTGATCGGTGCCGGCCGGATCGTCCCGACAAGGATCGTCGACGACGGCGCCGACCTCGACATCCTGCGCGATGCCGCACCCGAAGCGGCCGGCTACCTGGAACACGAGCGCATTGATCCGATCAGCTATCCGGCCGAGTGGTCGCCGGGCATGCTGGCGGCCGCAGGCATCGCCACCCTGGAGCTCCAGGAACGCCTCCTGCAGCACGGATGGTCCCTGAAGGACGCCTCCGCCTACAACATCCAGTTCGTCTGCGGCCGGCCGGTGTTCATCGACCTGGCCTCGATCGAGCGGATCGCGCGGCCGGACGTCTGGCCGGCCCTGGGCCAGTTCAACCGCATGGTCACGCTGCCGCTGCTCCTGCACCGCCGCAAGGGCCTGGACCTGCGCGGTCTGTTCCTCTCGCACCTGGACGGCCTGGATCCCGACGAGGCCCGGCGGGCGTTTTCCCTGCCGGGACTGCTGCGGCCGGGGCTGCTGGCCGATCTGACGCTTCCCTGGCTGCTGGGCCGCCTGGCCGACCGGCGCCAGGCCCCGCCGTCCGCCCGCCGGTCGCCGCGCACCGCCGGACCGGGCGTGCAGATCGCCAATCTGCGCCGGCTGCGCCGCAAGCTTGAGGCTCTGGCCGGTAAAGGCCCGGACAGCCTCTGGTCCCGGTACACGCGAACTTGCTCCTACAGCGATCAGGCCGAACAGTCCAAGATGCTGGCCATCCGGGATTTTCTCGACGAGCATCGACCCGCATCCGTGCTCGACATCGGCTGCAACACCGGCCGGTATGCGCTGGCGGCCGCCGAAGGCGGCGCCCGCGTGGTGGCGATCGACCGCGACGCCGCGTCGGTGGACCGGCTGTGGCAGAAGGTCCGGGCAGGCGGTGCCGACATTCTTCCGCTCTGCGTCGACATCGCCAACCCGACGCCGGCCATCGGCTTTCGCAACTGCGAGCGGCTCTCCTTTCTGCAACGGGTCCGGGCCGACTGCGTGCTGGCCCTGGCGGTCATCCACCATCTGCACGTCTCGGCCAACCTGCCGCTGGAATGGATCCGCGACCTGCTGGCGGATCTGGCGAACCGGCACCTGGTGCTGGAGTTCGTGCCCGCCGACGACGCAATGTTCCGCCGGCTGACGCGCTTCCGGGTTGATCTTTACCGGGACTTCACGCTCCAGCGGTGCATCGAATCGTTTTCGCCGCGTTTCGAGCTCGTACACCGCTGTCGGCTGGCCGACTCGCCCCGCACGCTGCTTTTCTGGCGCAAACGCTGACCCGGCTGACCGGCGGCATGCGAGACGGCCCGGCCGCGCGGCCCACTGTCACCGGCCACGCCTCCCCGTCGAGCCCCCTTGAAGCTCGTGACGTCAGAACGGTCGAATGCATCAACCTGGCGACGCCGGCACTCCCAGGTCTGCGGCCCGCATGGAAGGCGGCCGCTGGGATGCTGCGCGTCGTCGCCGTCGTTTCCGTCGTGCACTACGATTTGACCACGCAAGTACGATCCGGCAACGCGGAGCGCCGTAGCGGCCCACGTCGCTGCCGGCCGCCGGATGCGGACCGCCTCTCGCCTCGCGGCCGCCGCGGCCACGGTGCTTCGCGCGGCGTCGATCGCAGATCCAGGCACCGGCCGTTCCGATCACCAGGGATCCCGGGCCCGCGCCGCCGGGCGTCACAGCGGGATGAAGCTGGTGTCGGCGTCAATGCGGGCGACGGTCTCGGCCAGCAGCTCGGCCGCGTGGGTCAGGTCCGCCAGATGCACCAGCTCGACCTGGGTGTGCATATAGCGGTTGGGGATGCCGATCAGGCCCGCGGCCACGCCGCTGCGCGAGATCTGGATGGCGTTGGCATCGGTGCCGGTGGCCCCGGGAGCGGCGCTGATCTGGTAGGGAATCCGCCGGGCCCGGGCGGTGCCGATCAGCAGGTCGCCGACCATATGGTTGATATTCGGGCCGCGCTCGATGACCGGCCCCTTGCCCAGGGCGACGTCGCCGGCGAGCTTCTTGTCGGCGCCGGGGTTGTCCGTGGCGTGGGTCACGTCCACGGCGATGCCTACCTGCGGATCCAGGCCGTAGCAGCTGGTGCGGGCGCCGCGCAGACCGATCTCCTCCTGCACGGTGGCCACGGCGAACAGCGCGCAGCGCAGCCGCTTGCCGGCCGCCAGCCGCAGGGCCTCCATGACCACGAAGGTGCCCACCTTGTCGTCCAGCCCCGGACAGGCCACGCAGTCGGCGCCGATACGCTCCAGACGCAGCAGGCAGGTGACGGGGTCAGCGATGGCCACCCGCTTGAGGGCCTCGGCCTTGCTGGCGGCGCCGATGTCGATCCACAGATCGGTCAGCTCGATCTTGCCCTGCCCCCGCTCCTCGGGCTTCATCAGGTGGACGGGCTTGCGGCCGATGACGCCCTCGACCGGCCCCTTGGCCGTGTGGATGGTCACCCGCGTGCCCGGCAGAACGGTGGGATCCACGCCCCCGACGGCCCCGAAGTAGATATAGCCGTCGTCGGTGATGTGCCGGACCATCAGCCCGATCTGGTCGCAGTGACCGGCCAGCATCACCCGGGGCTTGCCCCTGGGATTCAGCGATACGATGGTGTTGCCGTGCACGTCGGTGGTGATGCGGTCGGCAAAGGGCTTCATCCGCTTGCGGACCAGCCGGCCGACGGCCTGCTCGAAGCCCGAAACGGAGGGAGTTTCCTCGAGAGCCTTGAGAAACTCGAACGATTCGGTACGCATGTCAAAACTCCTCGAAGCGGTGCGACCCGCGACCGGCAAGGCGCTGAACGGGCCGGGGCCACGACAGTTGCGGCCCGCGGCCGTCGCCCGCATGCGGCCTGCGGCGGTCAGCCGTCCCGCGACAGCCGGATGTTGCGGTTGTCAGCCTCGTCCTTGCCGGTCATGGCGTAATTGTTTTCCTGCCGGCGGTGGTTGACCTGGAGCTTCTGGCGGTAGAGCTCGACCACGTCGTCGGCGTCCAGGCCGACGCACTGGGCCAGGCTGATCCAGAAGAACAGCATGTCGATGACCTCGACGCGGGCGTTCTGCAGGTCGTGGATGCAGAAGCGGCGGCCCTGGCGGGCCTCGGCGCACCAGTGCTTCCACCAGGTGCAGTCGCGCAGCTCCTCCAGCTCGTTGCTCATGGCCGCCAGGTAGTTGTTGAGCCACTCGCCGGCCACCTGGGGGTCGAAGTCGCGGCGCAGCGCCTCGGGGTCGAAGCCGATCCGGCGGTTCAACTCCGCCTGCCAGCGGAAAAGCTCGCGAAGCATGGGTTCTCCCTCCCGCACGACCGGCGGGCGGCACGTCCCGTCGGCCTGCATCGCCGTGCCGGACGGGCCTGCCCGGCGCACCTGGAGGCATGTTAAGTGCCGAGAGGTTAAGATGCGAGTCGCCGGCGGAGTGGTCCCGGCCCGTCGTCCCGGCGTGCGTTCCGGTCCGGCGGTACCCGGGGCTCCGACGGCTGCAGAACGCCGGCGGGATCGAGGCGCGCAGGCCCATGACGGGCAAACAGCTGGATTTCGGCTGGCTGGAACCCCCGGACGGCGAATCACCGAATGACGGCTCGCCCTCGGCAGGAGACCCGCCCCACCTCTCCGCGACCGGCCGTCTGCCGCGCGCCGAGGCTCTGGCCGAAAAGATGTCCCGGCTGGCGGCGCGGGGGGCGTTCGTGGGCACTTCCAGCTGGAAGTACCCGGCGTGGCTCGAGCAGATCTACACGCCGCAACGGTATGCCGTCCGCGGCCGGTTCTCGTCCCGGCGTTTCGATCAGACGTGCCTGGCGGAATACGCCGAGGTGTTCCCGACGGTCTGCGGAGACTACGCCTTCTACCGGTTCCCCAAACCGGAGAGCTGGGCGCGGATTTTCGCGTTGCTGCCGGCCGGTTTCCGGTTCAGCCTGAAGGTTGCGGAGGAGGTGACCGCAGCGGTCTTTCCCGATCTGCCGCATTACGGTGCCCGGGCGGGCCGGCCGAATCCGCACTTCATGGACGCCCGGATGGTGCGCGAGCGGCTTCTGGAGCCGCTGGAGCCGTTTCGGGACCGGCTGGGGGTGCTGATCTTCGAGTTCGGTACCATCCGCGGCGGGCCGATGTCCGAGCCGGCGGCGTTCGTTCGGGCCCTGGACGGTCTGTTGTCCAGGCTGCCGTGCGAGCGGTTTCGTATGGCCGTGGAGGTGAGGAATCCGTCGTTCCTGGATCCCGCTTGCGGCTATTTCGACTGCCTGAGATCCCACGGCGCGGCTCACTGCTTCAACAGCTGGACGCGGATGCCGCCGATCGACCGTCAGATGACGCTGCCGGGAGCGTTCACCGCCGGCCATGCCGTGGCCCGATTTCTCCTGCGGCCGGGGCGAACCTATGCGGAGGCGGTGCGACAGTTCGAGCCCTACGACCGCATCCGGGAGCCCTACCCCGAGGGTCGCCAGGCCCTGCGGGCCTTGATCGACGCGGCGGTTCCCGGCGTCCGCGAGGTCTACGCCTACGTCAACAATCGCTTCGAGGGCAGCGCGATCGGGACGATCGAGGAGGTCGCCCCGTGACCGGCATCCGAAAATCGGAAAAAGGCGCCCACGCCCGGCGGCCGATATACTCCCCGATCGCAGGCGTGGCTTGCGGGTATATCCCGGCCGAGGACGAATTCAGTGCCATCTGACCAGCCCGTCCGAAAGCTGCATCCGGCGGATATCGCCGCTCCGACGCTGCTGGCGCTGCTGGCCTGCACCCGCCTGGCGCCGTTGGCGGTGCCGGCCATGATGCTGATGCTGCACTACCTGCCCGGCCGGCTCGTCGCGCGGATGCTGGGACTGGACCGATCGTGGGACGTCCCGGGTCGGGTGATACTGGCCGTGGCCTTCTCCCTGGCCGTGACCCCGGTGCTGCTGAACCCCGTGTGGCACGTCACGAACCACCCCTGGGCGCTGCTGGCCGCGGTGTGGGGAATGCATGTGGCGGGAGCGATCATCGCCGGGCTCAGCGGAAGGCGCACGCCTGAGCTTCCGGCTTCGTCCCGGATCACCTTCGAGCGGCGCCGGACCCGTGTCCTGGCCGGGATCGTGGCCGTGCTGGTGATCGTCTACACCATCGGCCCCTACTGGCCGACGGAGCTTCGCGGCTATCCGGTCCCCTGCCTGATTCACGACTTCGTGAAGCATCACGCGGTTTTGTACTCGCTCGAACACGCCCCGCTGCCGCTGCGCAGCCCGTTCTACGCGTCGGGGGCCGACGAGCCTGTGTACTACTACCACTTTTTCTACCTGGCACCGGCGACGCTGCGGGCCGTCGCCCCCTCACTGAGCCCGGAACTGGCGTTCGGTCTGTGCAGCGCGATGGTCGCTCTGGCGACGGCGGGGATGTTCTACCTGACCGTCAGGCGATTCACCGGCCACGAGGCCCCGGCGACGCTGGGCCTGCTGCTGTGCACGCTGATCGGCACCCCGGACATCCTGGGCGTGCTGCTGTTCGGCCGCCGGATCATCATGCTGGATGCCTGGGCGGACCATGCGGTCCGGATTCATCCGTTTCTGTTCCAGATGATCTGGAGCCCACAGAACACGCAGGGCGTGCTCATCGGCCTGCTGACCGTTCACTTTCTGTCGGTCTTCGGCTGGTGGCGCGGCTGGGTGCTCTGGGGGCCGCTGCTGGGGGCCGGCCTGGTCGGAACAAGCGTGTGGGTGGCGATGCCGTTTTTCGCCGGCGCGGCCCTCTACGTCGCCTCGGAAGCATGGGTCCGGCGAGGCGACCGGGCGGCGGCCGCACGGCGTTTTCTTCAGGGCGCCTCGGTCGGACTGCTCACGGCGATGGCCTGCCTGCCGACCCTGCGCGGCTATGCCGAAATGTCGACCCGTCACGGCAAGGGTCTGACGATGTCGTGGCCCCGTCATCGCATCGCGTGGCTGGGACGGCTGGTCGAGCCCGGCATACCGGCCAATCTGCTGGACCTTTCGTGGATTCTCTGCATCGAGCTGGGGCCGCTCCTGTTGCTGCCCGTCCTGCTGCTGCCGGGGCGGTCGTGGCGGCGGGCCTGGGACGACCCGGGCCTGCGGCTGCTGATGCTCGGCGGAACGGTGGCGCTGTGCGGCTTTCCGGTGATCCGGAGTCACTTCTTCGTCAATGATTTCGGCCAGAAGTCGATGCTGGTGGCGATGTCGGCCGGGCTGGTGCTGGCGGCATCCACGCTGACCCCCGCGTGGCGGCCACCCTCCTGTCTCAATCCGCTGGGCTGGTCTTTCCATCCGCGGCCGGACGGACGGCCGCGACGCGGCCTGGCGGCGTTCGCCGGAATCCTTCTGGTTCTGAGCCTTCCGGTTTCCGTGTACGAGGCCCCCCTCACCGTGCTGCGTCGGCACCTTCCGCCATCTCCCCGCCTCGGCCGGATCGTCAACATGGCCATGACGCTGGCCCAGGAGGAGGCGAGCGCCTATCGCTTCGTGCGGCATGCTCTGCCGACCGGGGCCGTCCTGCAGGGGGATTGGGCCAGGCCACGGTTCGGGGTGGAGGGACTGGATCGCATGCATCTGCAGCAGATTTCGCGGAAGCGGATCGGCGTTCTGGCACTCGACATGGACACGATGGTGTTTCACCCGGCCGACATGGACCGCTACCGGCATTGCCTGGAGGAAGTCTCGGGCGTTCTCGAAAACGAGACGGCCCCGGACGATTGCGCCGCGGTCCTGCGTCGCTGGGGCATCACCCACGTCTACGTCGGCACGATCGAGCGGGAGGCCTGGCGCGGGCTGGACAAGTTCGACGATCCACGGTATTTCACGAAGATCTTCGAGGAAAGCCCGGTCACCATCTACGAGGTGCTGCCCTGAGTGTCGGCCCCTGCGATCCCTGCCGAGACAGCCGCCGGCCGGCCGGCCCGGCACCGGCGCTGTGCAGCCTGCTGGCCGTTCTCCTCCTGCCGCCCGCGGCCGCGGCGTCCGAGCCTGCGGTGGAGATTCGCGGGGGTGCCGATCCCAGCGGGCATAACTACTCCTGGACCGTGACCAACCGATCCCAAGCCGCCGTCGTGGAGCTGAAGATTCCCGTCTACGCCGCCGACCTGTTTTTCGTGCCCGACGGCTGGGAACAGGAGATGGTCAACCGCTGCCACCTCGAATGGAGGGAGAACGAGCCGAGCTGGTGCATCGCCCGCAAGGGCTCGACGGCCGGCATCCTGCCGGGTTCGCGCGCGGATTTCAGCATTCGCATCGCCGCCCGCGGGGCACTGGTCGGGCGGGGTGACGTGACCGTCCGGTTCGGCGACGGCACCGAAGCGGCCGTCGGGGACGTGGAGCTGCCCGTTCGGCCGGGACGACCCTCCAACTACGTGGCCCTGGTCGGCGTGGCGATCATCTTTGCCGGCTGGGTGATGGTCCGTGAAATGCGCCGCCGACGCGCCGCGGGCGCGGAACCGTCACCATCGCCGGAGGCCGGCAACCCCCCCGCCCCGCCGCCGTGAGACCCGCCTGCGGCATGAGGATTCCGTTCCGGCGACGCGGCCGCGTGGACGCTTCGCAGGCGCGCGTGGACGCGGCCGTTCGCCGGAGCATATCATCTGCCGAGCGGCTCTCCGCCAGCCGTTCGCCAGGCGGTGGAACCGCCCCGCCGATGCGAGGTGTCGCATGGCCACCATCCACGCCGTCCCGACGCGATTTCGCACGCCTGCCCGTATAACCATGCTCGCGCTCGCCCTGGAAATGACGTTCGGAACCGACTGCCACAGGCCGTACGCGACCGAAGCGACATCGGACCCCGCCGATCAGCCCTCCGCCCCGGCGTCCCGCGCGTCCGCCCCCGCCACCTCGGCTTCGCTGGCCGACTGGCCGCCGGCCTTTCCCGCCTCGGCCGAGCGGGTCGAGGAGCGCCTGCGGATGGTCGAGACGCAGATCGCCCGGCCGCGGGACGGCCGTGACCCGGTGCGCGATACTCGGGTACTTGAAGCCATGCGTCGCGTGCCCCGGCACGCCTTCGTGCCCGCGGACGTCAGCCGCCTGGCCTACCGGGACTCGCCCCTGCCCATCGGCCACGAGCAGACCATCTCACAGCCGTACATCGTGGCCCTGATGACCGAGCTGCTGAACGTGGAGCCCGGGGCCCGGATCCTCGAGGTCGGCACGGGCTCGGGCTACCAGGCCGCGGTGCTGGCCTGCCTGACGCCGCACGTCTGGACCATCGAAATCGTCGAGCCCCTGGCCCGCCGGGCCGAAAAAGCCCTCCGCGAGCAGGGTTGCACGACCGTCCGCGTCCGACAGGGCGACGGCTACCTCGGCTGGCCGGAAGCCGCCCCGTTCGACGGCATCATCGTCACCTGCGCCGCCGACCGGCTCCCCGAGCCGCTCTGGCAACAGCTCCGCCCCGGCGGAAGGATCGTCATTCCCACCGGCCAGGCCTGGGGCGTGCAGGAGCTGGTCGTGGTCTCCAAGACGCCCGACGGCCGGCGCGAGACCCGCACCGTCATTCCGGTGCGCTTCGTCCCCATGACCCGGGAATGACCCGCCGCCTCACGAAAAAGGTGTCAGGATGATTTTTGGGGCTTCCTGGGTCGGCCTCGGGCGCGCAGAGTCGTCTGCAGGCCCAGCTTCTGCGTAATGCCCTCCCGCCATCTCGGGCCACCCACCGGCATGCCCCGTGCCACCGCTTGGCGCAGCATCTTCAGTGCCGGTTCGCTCATCGGCCGGTTGACTTCCGCCAGCCAGTTCCAGGGACGTTCGACCGGCCAGGGTGCCAGGCGACGGCACAGCACCGAGCGGCTGTTGCGGCGGGCCCAGAGACTGCTCCAACGCCATTCCTCGGCACGACCGGCCAGTTGCGCCCGCAGCGGATTCGCCTCGACGTATCGGCAGACGATCAGGAAGTGAACGTCCCCCTGCACGGGAAAGCTCTTGAAACGCCCCTGGTACAGCGGGCCCTCGCCGACACTATGATGGTGGGCGTGCCAGCGGTGGGTGTGAGTCACCGCCACCCACTGCATCCAGCTCGAGAGGTTGGTCCCGGACCGCGCCTCGGCCACAAGGTGCCAGTGATTGGGCATGAGACAGTAAGCCAGCAGGGCCGGCGCGTCCGGGCGGTCCAGACTCTCGGCCAGAACACGCTCGAACGCGGCATAATCCTCCTCCTTCTCGAAGATCCGCAGCCGCATCACCCGCCGGTTCAGCAGGTGATAGACCACCCCCTCCTCCGTGATCCGCGGCGCCCTGCCCATGCCCGCATCCTACCCCCGACCACCGCACGAATCGAGAAAAATCATCCTGACACCTTTTCCGGGTCCGGCAGGCCGTGACCGGGCCGATGCGCATACAGCAGCCAGTAGGCCACCGGGATGACGAACAGCGTGAACACCGTCGAGGCCAGCAGGCCGAAGATCAGCGACCAGGCCAGGCCCGAGAAGATCGGATCCACCGTGATCGGCACGGCCGAGATCATCGCCGTGACCGTCGTCAGCAGAATCGGCCGCAAACGCACCACCCGGCTTTCCATGATCGCGTCGAACAGCGACCGGCCGCGGGCCAGCGACAGGTGGATGAAGTCCACGAGGATGATCGCGTCGCGGGTGACGATGCCGGCCAGGGCGATCATGCCGATCATGCCCGTGGCGGTGAAGAACACCGGATCGGCGTAGCCGCCGACCTGCCCGCCGGTCAGGGCGTTCAGCAGCCAGAACCCCGGCATGATGCCCAGGATCGTCAGCGGAATGGCCAGCATGACCACCAGCGGAATGACGAATGAGCCGGTCTGGGCGACCAGCAGCACGTAGATCCCCGCCAGCGCCGCACCGAAGGCCAGTCCCAGGTCGCGGAACACGTCCAGCGTGATCTTCCACTCGCCCTCGCCCGCGAAATCGACCCGGATGCCGTCGGAGACCGCCCAGCCGATCCCGCCGCCGTTGCTCACGAAGGTCCGACCGGCCAGGGAACGGGGCGACCCGGTCGCCACCCAGCCGCCGTGGGCCGCCGCGATCCCCGCCGGGGGAGGACTGCCGTCGGGCCGGCGGTCGGCCTGCACGTCCATCACCACTTCGGCCGGCGGCCGGCCCACGGTCTCGGCGAACACGTAGGCCACGCGCTGCAGGTTCTTGTGATAAATGGTCTGATCGACGCGGTCCTCCACCCAGCGGCCGATCTCCGACAGCGGCACCATCGTCCCCCCGGTGCCGGCCACGGCGATGGCCCCGAGATCGCCGGCCGATGAACGGTCTTCCCGGCGCAGCCGCACGCGGATTTCCAGCGGCTGACGCTCGCCGGCGGCCTGGATCGTGCCGACCGGCCGCCCGCCCAGGGCCGACTGCAGCGTCGCGGTCACCTCCGAGACGTTCACGCCGTGAAGCGCCGCCTTTTCCCGGTCGACGCCGAAAACCAGCTTGCGGCTCTCCGCTTCGACGGTGGTATCGACGTCGGCCACGCCCGGCTCGGCCGCCAGCCGCGCCCGGACCACGCCGGCGGCGGCCAGAAGATCCTCGTAACGGTGGTCCGGCCGGCCGTAGATCTCGGCGGTGACAGTGGCGATCACCGGCGGCCCCGGCGGGATCTCCACCAGGCTCAGCACCGCCGAACCCGCGCGGGCGATGGCCGCCAGTTCCTCGCGCATCCGGAGTCCGATCGCATGGCTCTGCATCCGCCGGTTCTTCTTGCCGACCAGATTCAGCCGTATCTCGGCCACGTGATCGCCCTGTCGCAGGTAGTAATGCCGGACCAGGCCGTTGAAGTCCATCGGCGAGGCCAGCCCGACGTACGCGGTGAAGTCCGCGACCTCCGGCTGGGCGGCGACGAAACGCTCGATCCGGCGCACGGTCGCGTCGGCCCGTTCCAGCGTCGTACCCTCGTCGAAATCCAGCAGCAACAGCAGCTCCGAGCGGTTGTCGAACGGCAGCATCTTCAGCGGCACGTGACGGGTGGCGGCCAGCCCGGCGGCGCCGGCGGTCAGCACCGCCATCACGATCAGGAACGCCCAGGCCGCCCGCCGCGAACGCAGCAGCGGGGCCATCAGCGGCTCGAACAGCCGGTACAGCAGCGTCCCGCGGATGGCGGCCGGGTCGGCGTCCTCATGTCCCCCGCCGGGCGGCGCCTCCGCGCGGCCGTAGCGCCGGCGGAGCATGTGGTAGCTCAGCCACGGCGTGATGGTGAAGGCCACCAGCATCGACATGATCATCGCCACCGGCACGTTCAGGGCCATCGGCCGCATGTACGGCCCCATCATGCCGGTGATGAACGACATCGGCAGGAAAGAGACGATCACCGCCAGCGTCGCGGTGATCAGCGGCGGCCGGATCTCGGCCACCGCCTCCAGCACGATCGCCCGGCTCGCGCGACGCCGCAGGAGGAAGTGCCGGGTGATGTTCTCGACGTCCACGATGGGGTCGTCGACCAGCAGCCCCAGCGAGAGGATCAGCGCGAACAGCGTCACCCGGTTGATGCTGAACCCGCAGAGCATGTTGACCGCCAGCGTCAGTCCGAAGACCACCGGCACGGCCACCGCGACGACGATCGACTCCCGCCAGCCCAGCCCCAGCGTCAGCACGACGATGACCAGCACCACCGCCACCAGCAGGGCCTCGACCAGCTCGTTGACCTTCTCGTCGGCGTTCAACCCGTAGTTGCGGGTCAGCACCATCTGGATGTCATCGGGGATGATCTCGTGCCGCAGCCGTTCGGCGGCCGCGATGATGTCCCGCGCGACCCAGACCGCATTGGTGCCCTTCTTCTTGGCCAGGGCCACGGTCACCGCCGGACGGGAGGTCTGGGCAACGTCGCGGGAGCCGCCGCCGACCAGGGCGCCGGGAAAGTCCGGCCGATGATCGAATCCGGCGGCCGGCCCCCAGCCGTGGCGGACGTAGGAGGTCTGCTCCTCCGGGCCGTCCACCACCTCGGCCACGTCCTTGAGAAACACCGGCCGGTCGCCGGCGACCTGGACGACCAGATCCTCCAGCTCGGCCGCGGAGACGAACGCCGGCCCGGCCTGCACCCGGACGAGACGGTCGGATTCCTGAAAATCGCCGACCGTCGCGGCCGTGCCGGCGGCCGCGATCGCCCGCTCCAGGCCCGACAGCGACACGCCGAAGGCCCGCAGCCGGTCCGGATCCGGATGCACGTGGACGACCCGCCGGGGCCCGCCGACGACGTAGGCCCGCGAGGTGTTGGGCACCGCGGCCAGCCGCTCGGCCGCTTCCTCCCCCACGCGCCGCAGCGTGTACTCATCGGTCGTGGCGCTGGTGAGCGTGAGCGTCACGATGGGCACGTCGTCGATCTCGACCGGCTTGACGACCCAGCCGGTCACGCCCGGCGGCACCGCCTGGAGGTTCTCGTCGATCTTCTTGTAGATCTTGACCAGACTGCGCTCGCGGTCCTCGCCCACGTAGAAACGCACGGTGATGATCGCCCGGTCCGGGCGGGACATCGAATACACGTACTCGACGCCGTCGATCTGATAGAGGATCCGCTCCAGCGGGCCGGCCACCAGGCGTTCGACCTCCTCGGCGCCGTGGCCGGGAAACTCGACAAAGACGTCGGCCAGCGGCACGACGATCTGAGGGTCCTCCTCGCGCGGCGAAAGCAGCAGGGCGCCGAGGCCCAGCGCCGCCGAAAGGATCACCAGAATCAGCGAGAGGTTGGAATGCAGGAAGGCCCGGACCACGGCGTTCGTGAAGCCGTGGTGCGGCTCGGCCTGCGGGTGCCCGGCGGAGACGCCCGGCAGCGAAGGCTCACTCATGGTCAGGCCCCCGAAACCCCGGCGGGCACGACCCCCGGGATGCCCTCCGGCAGGACCACCCGCTCACCTGCTCGAAGGCCGCTCAGCACGATCACCCGGTCGTCGAGGCTGCGCCCGACCCTTACCGCCCGGCGGCTCAGCTGACCGTCTTCGACCACCTCCACGACGTCCAGCTGCCCGATGCGCCGCACCGCGGCCCGGGGCACGGTCAACACCGGCTGCTCGCCCATCGGAATCACCAGACGCCCGAACATGCCCGCGTAAACCCCCGGCGGACACGGTCCGGTGACCTTCACCGTGAAGCTGCGGCTGGAGGTCTCGGCCTCCGGCACGATTTCGCTGACCACGCCCTCGCAGTCGTGACCCAGCGCATCCACGCGCACGGTGATCAGCTGATCGACCTTCAGACGGTGGGCCAGCGACTCCCGCACCCGGGCCACAAGCTGCATCCGCGTGGGGTCATACAGCGTCGCCAGCACCTGCCCGGGCGAGGCGGTGTCCCCCGGCTCGACGCGTCGATCGACGACGATGCCGTCGATCGGCGACCGAATCGTCGCGTAGCCCAGAATCGTTTCGGCGTGCCGCAGGGCCTGCTCCGCCGCCGCGACCTGGGCCTCGGCCGAACGCAGGGCGGCCTCCGCGCGGTCATACTCGATGCGAGCGGCCGATTTCTGCTCGAACAGCTCGGCCACCCGGCCGAATTCCACCTTCGCCTGGTCGCGCGCCGTTTCGGCGGCCTCGAGGTTGGCCCGGGCCTGGCGGACGCGGGCCTGCAGATCCTCATCCTGCAGACGCACGAGCACGTCCCCACGGGCCACCTTCGACCCCGCCCGCACGTTGACCTCCGTGACCTTGGCCAGCAACTCGGAAGCGACCGAAGCCTCATGCACCGCCCGGACCGTTCCGACGGCGGTTTCCGTGACCGGCACGGTTTCAGCGATCACCTCCGCGACCGGACGGGCCCCGACCGCCCCAGGTCCATTCCCGGCCCGGGCCTCAAGGTCGATCTTGGGGTGAAACACCCCCATCAGCCAGAGCATGAGTCCCACGACCAGGACCACCACGCCTACCACGGTCAGGGTTGCGCGGACGACCAGCCACCACTTGGCAGACATGAATCCGGACTCCCAGGCGACCGCGCGCGACCGGCCCCATCGCTGCAACCACATCCGGCAGCATGCCTCACGCGACGGGGGTCAAGGGCGCGACCGCTCACGCCGATGATCAACAGTCTAGCCGCCGGAACCACCCCGGACAATCCGGCGCGCGTCGCAAACGCGTGCCTGATGCGGCCGTGTGGCGCCGGCGTGCGGAGCGGCCGCCGGATGGTCGGCCCCCGTTGACCGCAGGACCGCAGGCGGCTACGTTGGTAGGTTCAAACCGACGGGGATCCCGCTGGTGCCTTCATTCCACGGCGGACCAGGCGCGTGCCGGACACACAGGCGACGGGTTCTTTTCCGGCTCCCGGCCTCACGCCCGTGGACGAATGGCCGGACGCACGGAGCCATGATATGGAACGTCTGACGCCGGTGCTGCTGCTGATCGGCTCGAACCTGTTCATGACCTACGCCTGGTACGGACACCTCAAGGACTTCCGCGCCCTGCCGCTGCACCTGGTGGTGATCGTCAGCTGGAGCGTGGCCCTGCTGGAGTACTGCCTGCAGGTCCCGGCCAACCGCCTCGGCGCCCAGTTCTATTCGCTGCCGCAGCTGAAGATCATGCAGGAAGTGATCACCCTGACCGTGTTCGCCGGCTTCAGCACCCTCTACATGCGCGAGCGGCTGACGCTCGATTTTCTCTGGGCCTCGCTATGCATGGTCGCGGCGGCGTACTTCATGTTCCGCAACGTTCAGCCGGCCCACTGACTCCGGGGGCTGGCATCCCGCTTCAACCATCGTACCCCGGCCGCGCCGATGCCTCCTCCAGACATGCGGCGATCTCGCTGCGGCCGGTACCGCGGGCGATCATCGCTGCGGCCAGCAGAATCAGCCCTACCGGCTCCTTCAGGAGGCCGTCGTCGGCCAGCGACGGCGGCTGACCGTCCCACGGCGGCTCCACCGACGAGCCGCCGGTGCGTCGTGCGGCCAGGACGGCGACCTCGCAGGGTTCCCCTCCGCGTCCATCGGCAACCTGAAACGCGTGCACCAACGCCAGATCCGCGGGCATGAGACTCCTCCCGCAGCCATCTGACCGTGCCCCAGGCGCATCGCCCGTCAACGCCTCGGGCCCGGGCCCCAGCCAGGCCAGTCGCCGACCGCTGCGGCAACCCGTCACGCGTACCGCTACACGCAGCGTCTCCAGCACCTGCAGCCTCCACGCACTGAATCATGCCCGCAGCTTCTGGTGAACTCTTCACGGTCGATCCGCCGCAGCCTTGCCCGCTGCGAGTCATGGAAAAGGCAGGCGTGGTTAATGGACCTGCAGCCTCACGGCCTCCGCGCGGGCCTTGAGCTCCAGGCGGCTTCGCGTCATGGGCTGGCCGTCCGTGACATGATCCCTTCGGCATTCCCCCCAGCCCGGACTCCCGGAACGGGCCGTCGCGGGCCCTGGACGCAAGGTGCGACGTGCCCCGGTCCTCACCCCCCCGGGATCCGCCATCTGCGGCGCGTGCCGTCCCCGGTCAGATGGAGCCGGCGGCCGGCGCGACGCCCCCGGCGGGCAGGACCGCCCCTGACGCGGCCCTCGCGACCGCTCGGGAACCCTCCGGCTGCGGCACCGAAGGCTGGTACTCTGGCACCACCTCCCGCAGGACGCCACGGATGGCCTCCGGCGAGGCCGTATCCGCCATCGCCGCCAGCCGCTCGATGCCCTTGCACACCCGGTCGAAGTCCTCGGGGCGCTTCATGATGATGCCGATCTTGGGATGCGCCGTGCGGCTGACGTCCTCGCCGGTGATCGACAGCTCCTCAAAGAGTTTCTCGCCCGGGCGGATGCCGCTGAAGCGGATCTCGATGTCCTCATGGGGCCGCAATCCGCTGAGCGTGATCAGGTCCACCGCCAGCTGGAGTATCTTCACCGGCTCGCCCATGTCCAGCAGGAAGATCTCGCCGCCCTTGCCCATGGCCCCGGCCTGCAGCACCAGCTGCGCCGCCTCCGGGATGGTCATGAAGTAGCGGGTCATCTCCGGATGGGTGACGGTCACCGGCCCGCCGCGGGCGATCTGCTCCTTGAAGATCGGCACGACGCTCCCGCTGGAACCCAGCACGTTGCCGAACCGCACGGTCACGAACTCGGTACGCCCCGGACGCGAGCCGCCGAGCTGCTGGACGTACATCTCGGCCACGCGCTTGGTGCAGCCCATCACGCTGGTCGGGTTCACCGCCTTGTCGGTGGAGATCATGACGAATTTCGCAACCCCGGCCTCCAGGGCCGCGTCCGCCAGGATCTTCGTGCCCAGGATGTTGTTCTTCACCGCCTCCCCGGGATTCCACTCCATCATCGGCACGTGCTTGTGGGCGGCGGCGTGAAAGACCGCGGTCGGACGCTCGACAGAGAGTATGCGCTCGATGCGCGCCCGGTCCGCGATGTCGGCGACCAGAGGCACGCGGTCGATGTCCGGAAAGTTCCGCTCCAGCTCGCGGTTGATTTCGAAGAGCGCATTCTCCATCCTCTCCACGAGCAGCAGACGCCGCGGTCGGAACCGGGCGATCTGGCGGCACATCTCCGAGCCGATCGATCCGCCGGCCCCGGTGACCATGATCACCTTGTCGAACAGGTACCGGCCGATGGCCTCGGTGTCCAGGTTGACCGGATCGCGCCCGAGCAGGTCCTCGATGTCCACCGGACGGATCTGGCTGACCTGCACGCGCCCTTCGATCAGGTCGCTCACCGCCGGTACCGTCCGGAACTGCAGGTTCAGCCCCCGGCAGGATTCGATCAGCTCGCGCACACGCTTGTGCGAGGCCTGCAGGGTGATCAGCACCTCGTCGACGTTGAGCCGCTCGCAGATCCGCCGGATCTCGTCGGTCCGTCCCAGCACGTCGATGCCGCGGATCCGGGCCCCGATCTTGCCTTCGTCGTCATCGACGAAACCGACCACCGCGTACCGGTCTTCCGAGGTCCGGACGATGTCGCGAAGGATCGAGTCGGCGGTGTCGCCGGCCCCGACGATCAACAGCCGCCGCTGGGCGCCCGGATTCAGGGGGCGGAGCTCCTCCTGGTAGAAACGGAAGGCCACCCGGGCCGCCGAAACCGTCGCGATCGTGAATACCCAGTCCAGCAGGAACACGGACGGCGGTATCCAGTACGGCCGCTCCGGCGGCGGATACAGCCCGCTCCAGGACGTCGCGTAAACCACCACCAGGCACAAAAACACGCTGAAGTGCGAGGCCTTGACGATCGCGAACAGGTCCCGCAGGCCGACGTAGCGCCAGGAGTCCCGGTACAGCCCCATCGCCCCGAAAATCGCCAGCTTCACCGCCAGCGTGACCGGCAGATAGGTCAGGTACTCCTCGGTCGGCCAGGGACGCAGCGGCGAAACCCTGAAGTTGTAGGCCAACGCGAAAGCGATCAGCAGGCTCACGGCGAACAGCAACCCGTGCGCCGCCACCGACGCCAGGCTGCGGTACGGAAGCCTTCGCCCGCCGGACCCGATGTGATCCGATTTGGCCATTGAACGTCCGCCGCCCCTTTCCCCCCCGCCGGGGCACGCCTCCACCGGAATTCCCGGCCACGGCACCGGAAAACCAGCCCCGCGGCCCGTTTCCCCCGACCGCAGAACCCCGTTCCTCGAAGTCGGAATGATCGGCGCTCCGGCACCGGTCACTGGGGCCGGGATGCGGCCCCCGCCCGCTTCATCGCCGACTCGACGAACTCCGGCCATGGCGCATTCACCGCCGCAGAAGGCTGTGCCGGAGCCTGCTTCTGCGCGACCGCCGCCTCGAGCAACGCCGGAAGCCGATCGAACGTGATGACGTCTCTGGGACCCCGGCGGATCTGCCTGGCTTCGAAGATCGCTCCCCGCCGGTCGCCCAGACCCCACATCCAGACCGCCTTGAGTGCCCGGATCTCGGGTGCCTGCGGATTCTGGCTCAGCAACAGATCGATCCGCTGAGTGTGATCCCGGACATCGGCCGGCGTCCCGTAAAGCTCCCGTATGTCCCGCACCTCTACGCCGGCCCCGACGCCGAGACGATTGAACACGAACGGGTCGCGCGGCACGCCGGGACTGTAGTGCTCGCTGTCCACCAGCCATCCGAGCTCCAGGGAGGCCTGGGTCAACTGCCCGGCGGCCAGCGATGCATAGACCGCCGCCAGCTTGATGGCACACCGCTCCTGCGGATCCTCCGCCGACGCGGCATCCGCTGCGCGAATCAGCTCAAGAGCCCTGATATACTGACCTTCCTTGAACGCCGCCCAGCCGGCCGCCAGCAGGCTGCGCCTCTGCGCCGCCACGTACTCGCCGACCAGCGACTCCAGAGTTCGTTCCGAGACCCTTGCCGATGACGCCGCCTCCGCCGAACCATCTGCGCCCCCGGCGACCGTGTTTCGGACCAGCGGCACAGCCGCCGGCTCCACCGGCTGCCCGGACCCGGTTGCACCTCCGGCCAGCACCCCGGGCTGCGCCCACCCGAGATAATTCGTCCCCAACAACCGGGCTCGACTCGCACCCGCGGACCGGATACGACCCATCGGTGAACCGGTCCCCAGATCACCGGCCCGCTCCAGGCGGGTCACGAGAGTGGAGGCCCGCGGCCGACTGTAAGGCGCCTGGTACGTGTACGGATCCCTCCGCGCCCTTCCAAGCATCGAACTGGGACCGATCAGCGAACGACTCATTCCGAACTGACCGCCCATGATCGCCCCGGCGCCAGTCTCCGCCCCGCCTGCAGCCCGTGCCCGGTTGCCCGATGAGTAACCCGAACCATACGGGTAACCCGAACCGGACGCCCGGGGGGTCGTCTGAGGCATCGGCGCAACATCGCTGCGCGTCATGGGTTGGCGCCTGGAGCTCGCGGCGACCTCATACGGGTCCAGCCAGCCGCCCACACGACCAAACCTCCGCAGCATCTGCGAACTCGGTGGCGACACGGATGGGGCATAGGCCGTCCTGCGACTTTGTGCCAGAACCTCGGCCGGGTCGGCGACCAGCACAGACACGTAGATCAACAGGCCGGACAACTGCGTCACACAATGCCGCATGAGCCCTGAACCTTGGAACCCCGGGCCGCTGCCGCAGCCGCGAAGCCCGACCTCAAATCCTCCACCGCCCCGACACACCATCCCCGATCAAGCATGCCCGGCCGCAGCGCACAGCAATCCCTCACACTCCCGCTGGTGCAGACGGGACCCGTACACGCCACCTCCTGCCTGTACACACGCCACATCTTCGGCCAATTGCCGCCGGGTCCGCCATAACAATACTACACTAACGACGCCTGCAAGTACCAACCAAACCGTTTTCACACGATGCCTTCCGGAGCACTAATCCATAAAACACTATAAAACATAATGTTAAGATCGAGTCGGCTCGCCCGATCCGGCCTGCCAACCCCTTTGGCCTCATGAGCGCCGCCTGAAACAAAGCATATCCGCCCCCTCCCCCGACCTGCCACACCCGGACCACCCCGGCGATCAAACCAAAGCGGTGCCTCACCAATCCGGCACCTGGCCAGGCCGGTACCTCGCCAATCCGACACCTCACCAGGCCGGTATCTCGGCAATCCGGCATCTCGCACGGCCGGGCCTGGCTCTCCCCCCACCGCCGGGGCACGGGCCCTCACTGGCCGAACCACGAGGGGTGCTCCGCCCATCGAGCACGGGTCTGACACGCCTCCCGAAAGCGAGGCACCGCCCACGACATCTGGGCCTTCAGGATCGGCGCGTCCACGAACCGGCGCCCGACCAAGGCATGGACGCGTCCGCTGCCATCGCCTGATCCGGCGAGGAATGAACCGTCCGGGCAGACAAACCAACGTGATCCGGATCTCACCCCGCCTCAGCTCCACCTCCGATGACCGTCGCCCGCGCCGCTGAACCCGATACTCTTCCCAGCCGCACAACAAGGCAAAACACCGCCGCCTGGTCAGGCACATCCTTCTGTCGCCGGATCATGGAGGACTTCCGGAACCGTTGACCTTGACTCCCATACGATCGGTCCATCACTCCGGTTGCCGGAACAACCGTTTTTTGGCCCCCGTGGTACTCTGAACCCCGGCCGGCTCGCGGTCAGCCGGCTGAAGGCTTGATTCCTGCGTCCGAAGGCCCTACAGACGGCTTGGCGCCCGTCGTCAGTCCCCCGGTCTGCCGGCGGTGGACCTAGGGCGCCGTCGGACTCGATGATGAGCTCCACCGACCCGATCATTCTCGCCTCGGCAAGCCCCCGCCGCGCAGCCCTCCTGCGCGAAGCGGGTATCGATTTCGAGGTGATTCCTCCGCGATACCAGGAGCCCTCGCACGGGGACTGGTCGTTCAGCCCGGAGGCCTTCGCCACTTCGGCCAGCTACTTCAAGGCCCGAAGCGTGGCCGAGGATCATCCCGGGCGGGTGGTTCTGGGCGCCGACACGGTGGTGGCCGTTCGCGGACAGCTTTTCGGCAAACCGACGGACCGCGCCGACGCCGAACGCATCCTGCGGGCTCTGTGCGGCACGACCCAGCAGGTGATCACCGGTGTGACGCTCTACGAATCGACCTCCCGTCGCCGGCTGATCGCTCACGACACCACGCACGTGACCATGCGGAAGATGACCGAGGAGGAACTGGCGACCTATCTCGAAAGCGGCGAGTGGGAGGGCAAGGCCGGGGCTTACGGCATCCAGGACTCGGCCGACCGGTTCGTGGTGCGTCGTGAAGGAAGCTTCAGCAACGTGGTCGGGCTGCCGATCGAGCTTCTTCGGCGGATGCTGGAGGCCTTCTGTGTTGCCTGATCGCGCCGGTCCGCGGCCGGGGCCCCACGGCCTGCCGCAGCGGGAGCGCAGGCGGCGGTTGGGCCCGCAGAAAGGCGAACATGGCGATGGTTGAGCGACCGGACGTCGTCATCGTGGGCGGTGGACTGGCGGGGCTGGGCTGCGCGCTGGAGCTGCATCGCGCCGGGGTGCGGTTTCTGCTGCTGGAAGCCCAGGATCGCGTGGGCGGCCGTGTGCGCACCGACAACGTCAACGGCTTCCTCTGCGATCGCGGCTTCCAGATCCTGCTGACGGCCTATCCGCAGGCCCGGGAGGTGCTGGATTACGACGGCCTGGGGCTCCGGCGGTTCTACCCAGGCGCGCTGGTGCGGCTGGAAGACGGTTTTCACCGCGTGGCCGACCCCTTCCGCAGGCCGCTGGACGCGTTGCGGGCTTTGCGGTCTCCGGTCGGATCCCTGGCCGACAAGTGCAGGGTCGCGGCTGTGCGGGCGGCGGCGCTGGCCGGCGGACTCGATGAGCTGTATGCCCGTCCTCAGACCACGACGCTGGAATACCTGCGCGCCCGCGGTTTCAGCGACGCGATCATCGAGCGGTTCTTCCGGCCGTTTCTCGGCGGGGTATTCCTGGAGGCGGACCTGGCGACGTCGAGCCGCAAGTTCGAATTCGTTTTCCGCATGTTCGCGCTGGGCGACAACGCGCTTCCCGCCGGCGGCATGGAGGCGATTCCGGCGCAGATCGCGGCCCGGCTTCCGGCGGAGCAGGTACGGACCTCGGCCCCGGTCGCGGCCGTCGAGCGCGGCAGGGTGATGCTGGTCGGCGGCGGGGTGGTGGAGGCTCCGGCGGTAGTGGTCGCCACCGACGGCGTCGAGGCCTCGCGGCTGACGCGGCGATTCCGGCCGCCG